>VSNH01000099.1 GCA_009774215.1 Lachnospiraceae bacterium | reverse complement strand
GGGCTTGGAGCGGGGGCACGAATTTTTGCGCCGGAATCTGTGGCGGACGCTTATCGGCAGCATCTGAAAAAGACGCTTGTCGGGTATGAGGAAAAACGGGGCGAATTGTAACAGTTAAGCCTTTGGTTTCCCTGTTACAGAATCTGCCCATTCCAAGTCGGCTTCGGCGAGGGGCAGATTCTCCTGGATAAATTTACATATTCTTACGGACTTTGCAGCAAGTGCAAAGTCCTGAGTTGAATAGTTACGGCGGATTGGTTATTTTTGGGATATGTCACAAAAAGGCATATTCCTTTTTGTTATTTTTTCCGAGGGGTTTTCATTGACATAACATGTTTATTACCGTATACTAATCCTAAACCGCAATATATTGTGTTGTTATGTCAACTGGCACTATATTTTGTGGAAAACGCTGCGGACTTGCAGACGGACAAAGCTACGGAGGGGCGTATGAGCAGTAAATTTGAATCGGATTATTCGGATGGGGAAAATTATGGTCTTCAATACCATCCGGAGAAAGGCGTAAAGGTGATCAAGAAGGACGGCAGCCTTGAGGCGTTCAATGTTCAGAAGGTCATCGACGCAGTGGGGAAGAGTGCATATCGTGCCCTCACTAAGTTTACGGAGGAGGAGAAGCGTCATATCTGCCAGACGGTTGTCGATAAGGTGAATGAGCTGGACGAGGAGAAAATTCCTATCCAGATTATGCACAATATTGTGGAGAGCGCGTTGGAGGATGTGAAGCCGATTGTGGCGAAGAGCTACCGCGATTACCGTAATTATAAGCAGGATTTTGTGCGCATGATGGACGACGTCTACAAGAAAAGCCAGTCGATCATGTACATTGGCGACAAGGAGAACGCTAATACGGACAGCGCCCTTGTCTCCACGAAGCGCAGCCTGATTTTTAATCAGTTTAACAAAGAATTATACCAGAAATTTTTTATGACCACGGAGGAAATTCAGGCCTGCCGGGACGGGTATATTTACGTCCATGACATGTCTGCCAGAAGAGATACGATGAACTGCTGTCTCTTTAATGTGGCGGAGGTGCTCTCCGGCGGCTTCGAGATGGGAAATATCTGGTACAACGAGCCGAAGACGCTGGACGTGGCTTTCGATGTCATAGGAGATATCGTTTTGAGCGCGGCGAGCCAGCAGTACGGCGGTTTTACCGTGCCTGAGGTGGATAAGATTCTGGAGCCTTATGCGGAGAAATCTTACAAGAGAAACGTGGCGAAATATAAGAAACTGGGGATAGACAAAGAGACGGCGGAGGCGGAATCGCTTGCGGATGTGAAGAAGGAGTTTGAGCAGGGCTTTCAGGGATGGGAATACAAGTTTAACACGGTGGCCAGCAGTCGCGGCGACTATCCTTTCATCACGGTGACTGCAGGGATTGGCACGGGGCGTTTTGCGAAGATGGCGACGATCCAGATGCTCAACGTGCGCAGGAAGGGGCAGGGTAAGAAGGAGTGCAAGAAGCCTGTGCTTTTCCCGAAGATTGTCTTTTTATACGACGAGAATTTACACGGATCGGGTAAGGAGCTGGAGGACGTGTTTGAGGCAGGGGTGAAGTGCTCCGCCAAGACCATGTACCCGGACTGGCTGAGCCTGACCGGAAAGGGCTATATAGCCAGCATGTATAAACAGTACGGCAAGGTGATTTCCCCCATGGGATGCCGCGCGTTCCTCTCGCCCTGGTATGAGAGGGGCGGTATGCACCCGGCTGACGAGGAGGATTCCCCCATCTTTGTAGGCAGGTTTAACGTGGGAGCGGTCTCCCTGCATCTGCCCATGATTCTGGCAAAAGCCAGACAGGAGGGCAGAGATTTCTATGATGTGCTGGATTATTATTTGAATCTGATTAGACAGCTTCATATCAGGACTTACGCGTATCTGGGTGAGATGCGCGCGTCCACGAACCCGCTCGCTTACTGCGAAGGCGGCTTTCTCGGCGGTCATTTGCAGCTTCACGACAAGATCAAACCGATTTTGAAATCCGCGACGGCCAGCTTCGGCATCACGGCATTTAACGAACTGCAGGAGCTTTATAACGGGAAATCATTGGTGGAGGACGGCGCTTTTGCGCTGGAAGTGCTGGAGCATATCAACCATAAAATTGAAGAATATAAGGAAGAGGACGGCCACCTTTATGCGATTTACGGGACGCCGGCTGAGAACCTCTGCGGTCTGCAGGTGAAACAGTTCCGCGCCAAGTACGGTATTGTGGAGGGCGTGTCCGACAGAGATTATGTGTCCAACAGTTTCCACTGTCATGTGACGGAGGATATCACGCCCATTCAGAAGCAGGATTTGGAGTACCGTTTCTGGGAGATGGCAAACGGCGGCAAGATTCAGTATGTGAAGTACCCGATCGACTATAATATCGGAGCCATCAAGACACTGATACGCAGGGCGATGGATATGGGATTTTACGAGGGCGTGAACCTTTCCCTGGCTTACTGTGACGACTGCGGGCATCAGGAGCTTGAGATGGATGTGTGTCCCGTGTGCGGCAGCCGCAACCTGACCAAGATCGACCGTATGAATGGGTATCTCGCCTACTCCCGCGTCCACGGCGACACCCGCTTAAGCGAGGCGAAAATGGCGGAGATCGCGGAGAGGAAAAGCATGTGAAAACAGCGAGTCAGGAACAGATGATCTCTGCTTGCAGAAGACCGGATGTTTATGAGGAGCGTCCATCATGAGCGAAGGCGAAGCCGCAGCGAATGAGGGCTCTGCATGAAATGCAGAGGTTTTCACAGGAAAGAGAGATATTTTTATGAGATACCACAACATAACAAAAGACGATATGTTAAACGGCGACGGCCTGCGGGTGGTGCTCTGGGTCGCGGGCTGTTCTCACTGCTGCAAGGAGTGTCAGAACCCGCTCACCTGGGATCCTGACGGCGGCCTTCCCTTTGATGAGGCGGCAAAGCAGGAAATTTTTTCCCAGATGGAGAAGCCTTATATCAGCGGAATTACCTTTTCGGGCGGCGATCCGCTCCATTCGGCCAACCGGCTGGATGTGAGAAATCTGATGGAGGAGATCAAAAATAGATATCCGAATAAAACGATCTGGCTCTACACGGGGGACAGATGGGAGGATGTTTTGCATTATCCGATGATGAAGTATGTGGATGTGCTTGTGGACGGAGAGTTTAAGATGGAGTTGAAGGATGTGAAGCTCCTCTGGAAAGGCAGCAGAAACCAGAGAGTGATCGACGTACAAAAAAGCCTGGAACAGACCGATCCCTCGAACCCGGTGCTTTACTGCGAAGATTATGCGTAACTAGCGTGAGAAGAACTTCTAGCCACTCACAGCAGAGGCTGTTTCGTGGAGAAGTTCTAGGAGTTGCTTTGCAACTCCGTCTCACGCAGGAGAATGCCTGAAATGCGGCATTCTCCGCACAGATTTGAGATTCCGCAGAGCGGAATCATGGCGGTTAGAGTGAAAAGAACTTCTAAAGCTCAACAGCAATGGCTGCATCGCAAAGTCAGCAAAGCTGACTTGGAAGCTCTATGTTTCACTTGAGAGAATGCCCAAAATACGGGCATTCTCTGGGACGAGTCTGCTCGTCGGCGGATTTTGAGATTTTACACAGAGAATTGTGGGAGTTAGTGTAAATGGAACACATTAAAATCAAATATTTCACGGATAAAATAGAAAAGCTTGCATACATAGACGGGAAGTCCGACTGGATCGACCTGCGGGCGGCGGAGGATGTGGCTTTGAAAAAGGGGGAGTTTTGTCTGATTCCCCTGGGGGTAGCGATGGAGCTGCCGAAAGGTTATGAAGCCCATGTAGTGCCGAGAAGTTCCACCTTCAAAAATTTCGGCATTATCCAGACCAATCATCAGGGTGTGATCGACGCTTCCTATTGCGGGGATAACGACCAGTGGTTTATGCCGGTATATGCAGTCAGAGATACGGAGATTCATGTGAATGACCGTATCTGTCAGTTCCGTATTACGGAAAACCAGCCGAAGGTTATTTTTGACGAGGTGACGCACCTCGATAACGCTGACCGGGGAGGGCACGGGAGCACCGGGAAACGGTAATACGCCGTGGCTTTAAAGATACAACTACATTTTTACTCGAAGGAGAAAGAAGAGATGCCATTACAATCAGGAAAAAATGAAGAAAAGCTAGTGAATACCATTATGTTTGCCTATATTCTCGGCGTTGCCATTTCGGGCTGGGGATTTGTTATGATTATGTTAAACGGAGGGGTGCGCGAATGCATATTCCTCTTATCCGGCGTGTGAGCCATTGTGACCAGAGTGTTTGAGAAACAGCTTGGCAGTAAGGCAAAGTATGTCTATGCCTGCATTCCGCCCGTGATCGGTGCGATTACGGCGGCTGTGGGAGGATCGAGCGACAGCGCGGGCTATGTATGTCTGACGCATTATTATTTTGTGGCGACATTGTTGCTTGTGCCCTATTATGAGAAGAAGATCCTTAAGGTAAGCACGATAGTGACCATTGCAGTCAACGCTGTGTTGATGCTTATTTTTCCGGCGGGTTTTCTGAAACTGCATCTGCCGATCGGATGGCTTTTTACGGGAATCGTCTATGTGATTCTGTTTGCAGCATGTTGCTTTATCGTACACCGGGCGACTGTCCTTTTCGGGATGGTGGAGGATAAGGAAAAAGAAGTGGAAAGTGTGCTGGATTCGGTGCAGGCGCTTTCCGGCAGACTCCATGACGCGGGGACGGCTCTCTCGCAGATTTCCGAGAACGAGAGCGCGGCGGCGCAGGAGCTGGCGGCCACGAGTGAGGAGCTTGTAGGAAACAGCAATGCGCTCGGTATGAAGACGGATGAGAGCATGGGCAACCTTGGCGAGCTGAAGGAGTGGGAGAGTGTGGTTGCTGACAGCGTGGGAAAGGTAGAAAAGACATCCAGAGATCTGCTGGAAAAATCACAGGAAAATGAAAAGCTGCTGAATGATCTGCAAAAGATCAACGGCGAGGTGTCGGAATCCATGCAGCTCACGATCGAGGTGGCGCAAAAACTGTCCGACGCGGTGAAGGAAATTGGCGTGACTCTGGAACTGATCAGCGATATTTCCTCTTCGACAAATCTTCTGGCATTAAACGCCTCCATTGAGGCGGCCAGAGCGGGAGAGGCCGGAAAAGGTTTTGCGGTGGTTGCCACGGAAGTGGGCACGCTTGCAAACAGCACGCAGGAGTCTCTGAGGGTGGTGCAGTCCGTGATCGAGCGGGTACAGAATAATGTGAAAGAAATTACGGCGCAGGTGGAGGAAAACTCGTCCAAGCTGGGTGAGCAGAATGCATTTTTTAAAAATGTATTTGAGAGTATGAGGGATATGACGGAGCTTCTCAATGAGTCGGTGAGCGCGATTCAGGTCATGGGAGATTCTTACGCAAAGCAGGCGGAGGTAATTGAGAGAACGGTCTCCATCAATCAGGATATTGCGGAGAGCATCCGGAAAGAGAATGAACAGTTCCATTCCATCAACAGCATGGCGGAAGGCAATGCGGGAGACACGGCTGAGGTGACGAAGCAGGCCGGTGAGATCAGCGGGATGGTGGATGAGATGAACCGGATTTTGAGCAGACAGGAATAGAAGATCAGGCATTCAATATGAATAAGAGAACTCCTTCCAAGACATACTATGGGAAACAATGGAAAGTCATGGAAGGAGTTTTTGCGTTGGAAAATAAGGAAAAGATGACAACCTCCCTGCAGGAAAGTATGGCGTACATGAAGGCGCATATGAAGCCGGATACGAGCTTCGACGTGGTCTATCGCGTGATTGACGTGGGCGGCAGACAGGCATGTATTTATTTCATCGACGGTTTCTGCAAGGATGAGTTGATGATGAAGATCCTGCAGTATTTCATCGGCCTGACACCGGATAATATGCCGGAGAACGCCTATGAGATGTCAAAGAAGGCGACGCCCTATGTGGAGGTGGATCTCAAAGATAAATGGGACGATATCATCTACAACATTCTGTCCGGTGTGTTTGCACTCTTTATCGACGGCTATGACAGATGTGTGCTGATTGATTCCAGAACTTATCCCGCCAGAAGCGTCTCGGAGCCCGATAAGGACAAAACTTTGCGCGGCAGCAAGGACGGATTCGTGGAGACGGTGGTTTTTAATACAGCGCTGATCAGAAGGCGGATTAGGAGCACAGAGCTTCGCATGGAAATGATGAACGCCGGAAAAAGCTCCCAGACGGATATCGTGCTCTGCTATATGGATAACCGGGTGGATCATGCGTTTCTGGAGAAGGTGAAGAAGCGGATTGCGGATATTAAGGTGGATGCGCTGACCATGAATCAGGAGAGTCTGGCGGAGTGCCTTTACCAGCGAAAGTGGTTTAATCCCTTTCCCAAATTTAAGTTTACGGAGCGGCCGGACGTGGCGGCGGCCCAGGTGCTGGAGGGGGATATCGTGATATTGGTAGACAATTCGCCCTCCGCCATGATTGTGCCGACTTCCATCTTTGATATCGTGGAGGAGGCGGACGATTACTACTTTCCGCCCATCACGGGGACGTACCTTCGTTTGACGCGGTTTCTGATCTCGATCCTCACCTATATTATGACGCCAACCTTTCTGCTGCTGATGCAGAACCCGCAGTGGGTTCCCGAAAGCTTTCGGTTTATCATGCTGCAGGAGGAGTCGAACATTCCGCTGATCGCACAGTTTTTGATTCTGGAACTGGCCATCGACGGATTGAAGCTGGCGGCGGTCAATACGCCGAATATGTTAAGCACACCTTTAAGTGTGATGGCGGCGCTGGTGCTTGGCGAGTTTTCCGTCAACAGCGGCTGGTTCAATTCGGAGGTCATGCTGTACATGGCGTTCGTTGCCATCGCCAACTACACCCAGCAGAATTATGAACTTGGCTACGCATTGAAGTTTATGCGTATCATCAACTTGATTTTGACAGCAATTTTCGGAATATACGGATATGTGGGCGCCATTGCATTTTTTCTGCTATCCATTGTATTCAATAAGACGTTGTCGGATAAGAGTTATATCTATCCTCTGCTGCCTTTCAATTTCAGACAGCTTACGAAGCGGCTATTGCGGCTGCGGCTGCCGGAGGCAAAGCAGTAGAAGAGTGAAAAGAAGTTCTAGGGAAGCGCTGATTAAATCAGCACTTCCTTAGAGCCTCCGGCGGATGCACACGGATTTGCAAAGGAATGTGCCGCTTCGCGGCGCAAATCCGGTGCGGGAAACGCTTTAATCAGCGTTTCCCTAGTGCTCCATTTTCCAATTGCATACACTTTTTGCGAAGTCCAGAATTTCCTTATACAAGGCGTTTGAGGGAGGCGATGCGGTGGCATCGTTGACCGAAAACAACGCAGTAGAAGGGAATGCTGGCAAGCAAAAAAGGATAGTTAATTGGTAAATGGAGCACTAGCCGTTCACAGCAATGGCTGTTTCGCAAAGTCAGCAAAGCTGACTTGGAACTTCTAAGTTTTACCCAGAAAAATGCCTGAAATGTGGCATTTTTCATCCCGATTTGAGTCGCGGCAGAGCTGTGACATAAAGGTTAACGGAAATCAGGATAGAGAGGATAAAGGTACCTAAAAGTTAATTAATATTTAGCTAATTTTAAGCTACAAATAGCTAAAAAATAATGTTCGCTTTTGTGCGTATTTCATAAAAAGAAAAAACAAGATTTGTTTTACTTGTTATTTTGGGGCTGCAATAGTAGAATGAGAGACAAAGATGTGGGAGACACAGATTGCATGGCTGGCGCAGCCCTGCTTATCATTCGGTTAAAAATTAGGCTAAATTTAACTTTCCTTATGAAGTGAACGGGTATGCCGCTTGACAGGCATTGGGAATACGCATCTGTGGTGATAAAATTTGGTTGACGGGGAGAATGGAAAATGGGATATGAAATACATGCCGAAAAGGGATGGGTGAACAGGGGAAATCTATATCGGTTGAAGGAACTGATGCGGCGGGCCGAGCGGGGTGACCGCATGACGCTTGCGTTTCTGGGCGGCTCCATCACGCAGGGCTCCGTCTCCTCGCAGTATACGAACTGCTATGCATATCTGGTCTACGATTGGTTCGTAAGGCGCTTCCCCAAGACTGCGTTTACCTATGTGAATGCGGGTGTGGGCGGTACGACATCACAGTTTGGCGTGGCAAGGGTGGATGAGGATGTGCTCGCTTTCAAGTCGGACTTTGTGAGTATCGAATTTTCGGTCAATGATGACAATACGGATTTTTATCGGGAAACCTATGAAGGATTGGTGCGGAAGGTGTACGGAAACGCGTTTGCGCCGGCGGTCTTATTGGTACATAATATGTTCTATGACACGGGCGTGAGTGCGGAGGAAAAGCACAGGGAAATCGGGGCGCACTATCAACTGCCCAGCGTCAGCATGAAGCCTTCCATTTACGCGCAGGTAGAGGCGAACGTGATTGACAGGCGGGAACTCACTGCCGATGATCTGCATCCCAATTCGGAAGGGCACGCTCTGCTGGCGGAGGTGATCACAGATTGTCTGGATCAGATTTATGTAAAACGGTATGAGGAGGAGAAAGCATTTCCCATGCCGGAGCCGTTGACGGAAAATGCTTATGAGAAAGCGAAACGGTTCCAGAACCACAACAGCAGTCCGGTCTGCGAAGGTTTTTTGGCGGACGGCTCGTTGAAAAAATATGTGAACGATATGTTCCGCGGCGGCTGGACGGCGTCGGAGCAGGGCGCAAAAATTTGTTTTGAAGTGGAAGGAACGGAGATTGCCGTGCAGTACCGCAAGTCGGTAAAACATCCCGCGCCGGTGGCGGTGGCGGTGGTGGACGGGGCGGAAGAAAACGCGGTCACACTGGATGCCAATTTTGAGGAAGACTGGGGAGACAGCCTGCATATTGACACGCTGGCGCATCACATTTCCCCCGGCAGGCATAAAGTGGAGATACGGCTGACACAGACCCATGCGGACGATGCGGTGCCGTTTTATTTGGTATCATTGATTGCAGCGAAATAAAAACGGAGGGATACATATATGTTCAGAGAGGATTTTGTGTGGGGCGTTGCGAGCAGCGCCTATCAGGTGGAAGGAAAAGACCAAGAGGATGGCGCGGGGAAAATGATCTGGGATACGTTCACGGAGGAGGGCGGCATTTTAGACCATACGAACGCCTATGTTTCCTGCGACCATATGCACCGTTATAAGGATGACTATAAGCTGATGCGCCTGCTTGGCGTGAAGGCTTACCGCTTTTCCATAAACTGGGCAAGGATTCTGCCGGAGGGCACGGGCCGCGTAAACGAGAAAGGTGTCGCGCTCTACCGGGATATGATGCTGGAGATGAAGAAAAACGGCATCACGCCTTATATTACGATGTACCACTGGGAACTGCCGCAGGCGCTGCAGGATAAAGGCGGCTGGCTGAACGAGGAGATCATAGGCTGGTTTGGCGAGTATGCGAAGGTGGTGGCGGAGAATTTTTCCGACCTTTGCGAATACTTTTTTACGCTCAATGAGCCACAGTGCTTTGTGGGACTCGGGCATCTGCACGGTGTCAATGCGCCCGGGAAAAAACTGCCCATTAAGGATACCTTTCAGATTGCCCACAACGCGATGCGCGCCCACGGTCAGGCAGTGATCAATCTTCGTAAATATGCGAAACAGCCAATTCGGATCGGCTATGCGCCCACCTGTGGAATGGCCTATCCGGCAAGCAATGACCCGGCGGACATTGAGGCGGCAAGAAAGGTGCTCTTTTCCTTCTACAATCCTATGGACAACTGGACATGGAATGTGGCATGGTTTTCCGATCCCGTGTTTCTGGGGCGTTATCCCGAGGAAGGGCTTGCAAAATTCAAGGAGTATCTGCCCGAGATTACGGAGGAGGATATGGCGCTGATCGCCCAGCCGCTTGATTTTATGGGGCAGAACATTTATAACGGTTACGTGGTGCGCGCAGGGGCGGACGGGGAGCCGGAGTTTGTGGACAGACCGGCAGGGTTCCCCAAGACCGCGGCGGGATGGCCGGTGACGCCGGAATGTCTCTATTGGGGCGTGAAATTCCTGTATGAGAGGTATAAGCTGCCGCTTTATATCACGGAGAACGGCATGTCCTGTCATGACATCGTGTCCCGGGACGGCAGGGTGCACGATCCCAACCGCATTACCTTTTTGGATAAGTACCTGTCGGCGCTCCAGTGCGCGGCGGATGACGGTGTGGATGTAAGAGGGTATTTTGAGTGGACGTTTTTAGATAATTTTGAGTGGAACAAAGGGTATACCGAACGGTTCGGGCTGGTGTATGTGGATTTCCAGACCCAGAAGCGGATTGCTAAAGATTCCGCATACTGGTATCAGAAGGTGATGGAGACAAACGGGGAGGTGCTGTCGGTGAATCAGAAAGAAAAACCGATTTTATTTTTAAATCCTGTGTTTAAGCAGATGATCTGGGGCGGCGAGCGTCTGGGAACGGACTGGCCCTACCAGATTCCGGGATCGGGCACCGGGGAGTGCTGGGCGGTGAGCGCCCACCCGAACGGGGAATGTACGGTGAAGGAAGGGATTTATGCGGGGAAAACCCTGTCTCAGCTCTGGGAGGAGGAGCCGACGCTTTTCGGGAACACGGGGCTTGACCGTTTCCCGCTTCTCACAAAGATTATTGATGCGAAGACAGACCTGAGTATCCAGGTGCATCCCGACGATGCCTATGCGGGGGCACACGAAAACGGGTCGCTCGGCAAGACGGAGTGCTGGTATATTCTCGACTGTGAGGCGGATTCCACACTGGTGATCGGTCACAACGCGAAGGATAAGGAAGAGCTTACTGCCATGATAAAAGAGGGCAGATGGGGCGAGTTTATTCGGGAACTGCCGGTGAAAAAGGGAGACTTTATCCAGATCGACCCGGGTACGGTACACGCCATCAAGGGCGGCATTATGCTTCTGGAGACCCAGCAGAATTCGGACATTACCTACCGGGTATACGACTATGACAGACTGACCGATGGGAAGCCCAGACAGCTTCATGTGGAGCAGAGCATCAACGTGATTACGGTGCCGGCAAAGCCCGCCGCAGAGTGTATCAAAGAGGCGGCGGATCTGCCGAAAGACCGGATGAACTTATTGATTTCCTGTCCTTATTATAAGGTTTGGAAGATCGATGTGGCGAGTCAGATTTCCTTCCCCCAGGAGCATCCGTTCCTGATTATGAGCGTGACGGCAGGAGAGGGACTGATCAATGGGCAGATGCTACAGAAGGGCGACCATTTTATCCTGCCCTGCGGTTACGGCGAGGTGGAACTGCAGGGGCAGATGGAGCTGATTGCGGCGTCTGTTTAAGTGTTGTTTCCGGGCTGTTTCCGTCGGCATTTCACAGAGCGGAAATGCTGTATTTCAGGCATTCTCCTATGCGAAGCTCAGTGCTTCCAGATCAGCCTGTTTTTACGTCCGGGTTCTGTGACGGACGCCTTTAGAAGTGCTTTCCGCATTTCTGACACAGAGCCAGAAACCATTTATGGATTTTGGAATTATCAGACAGTTCCGGGTGGAAGGAGAGCCCGATCTGGTTCCCGTATTTAACGGCCACGATATTGCCGTCTACTTTTGCCAGAACTTCAACATGTTCGTCTGCGCGCTCGATGTAGGGCGCGCGGATAAAAATCATAGGGTAGCTTCCGATTCCCTTGACCGATTCCTCGGTGACAAAGCTGGAGAGCTGTCTGCCGTAAGCGTTTCGCCTGACGGTGACGGGCAGCGTTCCCAGATGGGTGACGGGGGCTGTTTTTTCTTGCTTCGTCCTGTCTGCGACGGGGATGCTGATTTCCTGCGCTAAAAGAATCAATCCGGCACAGGTGGCCAGCGTGGGGAGCCCGCTTGCAATCAGTTCCCGTAATGGCGTAAACAGGCCGGACTTGTGCAAAAGCTGTCCCTGTACGGTGCTCTCCCCGCCGGGCAGGACGATGCCGTCGATTCCTTGAAGGTCGGAAGACTGCCTGATTTCCGTGCAGACAGCGCCGAGATCTGTGAGCATATGTTCATGTTCTATAAACGCGCCCTGCAGGGCGAGTACGCCGATCTTTACATTTCCCATCCGAATCTCACACGCCTCTCTCTTCCATGATAAGTTTAATTTCCTCCGGATTGATGCCGACCATGGCTTCGCCCAGATCTTCCGAAAGTTTTGCAATCAGGGTGGCATCCGTGTAGTTGGTGACAGCCTGCACGATGGCCGCCGCCCGCTTTGCCGGGTTGCCGGATTTAAAGATACCCGAGCCGACGAAGACGCCCTCCGCGCCAAGCTGCATCATCAGCGCAGCGTCCGCGGGTGTCGCGACGCCTCCTGCGGCAAAATTCACGACGGGGAGTTTCCCGTTTTCGTGGACATAGAGAGCCAGTTCATAGGGAACCTGTAACTGCTTTGCCGCCTCAAATAACTCGTCTTTTTTCATGGAGACAAGCTGGTTGATCTGGGCGTTCATTTTGCGCATATGACGGACGGCCTGCACCACATCCCCGGTTCCCGGCTCGCCCTTTGTGCGGATCATGGAAGCGCCCTCATTTATTCTCCTTAGCGCCTCTCCCAGATCCCTTGCACCGCAGACAAAAGGAACTTTAAACGCCGTTTTATCTATATGATAAACGTCATCTGCGGGGGATAGAACTTCCGATTCGTCAATATAGTCGATCTCGATTGCCTGCAGCACCTGCGCCTCTACAAAGTGGCCGATCCGGCATTTCGCCATGACGGGGATGCTGACGGCCTCCTGTATGCCCTTTATCATTTTCGGGTCGCTCATACGGGATACGCCGCCCGCAGCTCTGATATCAGCCGGAATCCGTTCCAATGCCATGACGGCGCAGGCGCCGGCTTTCTCTGCGATCCTGGCCTGCTCGGGGGTGGTGACGTCCATGATGACGCCGCCCTTTAACATCTGTGCCAGTCCTTTGTTCAGTTCATATTGTGTCTGTTCCATAGTTTCCTCCATTCTGAAAGTATTTCTATGGAGGACGCGCCCAGTATCGATTTGCGCTTTGTCCTCCCGGTTGCATTTTTATGGTATCTATGTTACAGTAAATCTGGTTATATAGAAATAATCAAAATAATATTAAATTAAATGTCATTTGGGAGTGAAAAAAGATGCTGACCTATGATTTTTCAAAGGCGCAGGGACCTTTGTACGAATATATCTATCAATGCATAAAAGATGATATCATGGAGGGAAATCTGCGACA
>VSNH01000098.1 GCA_009774215.1 Lachnospiraceae bacterium | reverse complement strand
TCGTTGACCGAAAACAACGCAGTAGAAGGGAATGCTGGCAAGCAAAAAGGATAGTTAATTGGTAAATGGAGCACTAGGGCAGCATCACCGTGAATACGCTTCCGCCGCCGTCACGCTCCGTCACGCCGATGGAGCCGTGGTGGAGTTTCACAATTTCAGCGGCGATAGAAAGACCCAGCCCGAAGTGTCCCTTGGCGCTTCGGGATTTTTCTGCCCGGTAAAAGCGGTTGAAAACCTTTTTCCGATCTCCGATGGGAATCCCCACGCCGGTATCCGAGACAGTCAGGTAAAAGCGGTTCTTTTTGTGGGAGAGCGCCAGGTCGATGCGTCCGCCCTCCGGGGTGTAGCTGACGGCATTGTGCAGCAGGATGGAGAGAAGCTGTACGATACGGTCTGCATCCGCATTGCAGAGAGGCAGGGATTCTTCCGGCAGAGTGATGGAGAAAGCCAGTTTTTTCTCAGCCGCCAGCGGTTCAAAGGCCTCGTAGGCGTTGATCAGAAGCGTGTCCAGCTCCACGGGGGCCGGGCGGCAGGAGAAGCGCTGGGAGTCGGAGGCGCTTAAGGCAAGCATATCGTTGACCAGAGAAGCCATAATATCCCCCTCCTGTTTGATCGTGTCGAGAAAACGATCCTGCTTTTCTGCGTCCGCGCCGCGGCAGCACTCGGCGGCGGAGAGGATGACAGCCAGGGGCGTGCGCAGTTCGTGGGAAGCCGCCGCCACGAATTCCGTCTGCTTTTTGCGGCTTTCGATTACAGGCTGCAGCAGTTTCCCGGTGAAGAAAAAGGAAAAGAAGGTCAAAAGCAGGAGGGCGGCGATAACGATCAGCAGAAAGCGCACCCTCTGTCTTATGATCTGTTCCCGGAGAAAATCCAGAGGAGAGAGCACCAGTAGCCGCAGCGAGGAGGCACCGCGGTTCAGTTCAATGACGCTGACATAGTATTCGTGTTTTCCGCCCGTGGGATTAAAGGAAAATTCCGAGTGGACGCATGTGTTGAAGGGCGTGCTGCCCTCCGTGCCTATTTCTGTGGATGAGACGGAATAGTCACTCCGCCGGGTTTCCAGACAGGCATCCAGAAGACTGCGTATTTCTGAGGAGTCGGATGAATTGCTGAGACGATCGTAAAGAAACGGGATACCGTTATCTGAGGCATAGAAGGTATAGCCGCCGCGGGCTTCCATCTTGGAGAGCCATTCCATGGAGATCACGGACTGTTGCTCTAAGCTGGTGGCGATGGTGTTGATATCGTTCTGGAAAGAGCGGAACTGGTTGTCGTACAGTTCTTTTTCTGAGAGATACAGATAGAGCAGGGACATCACGATCAGGATGGCCGTGGTGATGCCGGCGCAGAGTGCCGTGAGATATAAGTGTACTTTTCGGAACATGTTTTCTCCTCGTTTACAGGTAAGTATCACGAAGCTTCCGTCAGGGCGTAGCCAACGCCGCGGACTGTTTTCAGGTTAAGACGGCTGCCGACGGTTTTCAGGCGTCTGCGCAGAAAATGGATATAGTTGTCCAGATTGCCTTCCTCCACGTCGCTGTCGGGTCCCCAGACCTTTAAGAGAAGATGGCTGCGGGAAAGGGTGGCGCCGCCGTTTTTTAAGAAAGTTTCCAGAAGCGCGGCTTCCCGTCTGGACAGCGTGCAGCTTCCTGCCGGTCCGGTAAGCCGGTTTTCAGCGGGCAGTAAGACGATGTCCGCAAGAGCCAGTGTCTCCTCGTCCACGATACGGCGCGGCCTTCTGGCCACACAGCGGATTCGGGCCAGAAGCTCTTCCAGAGCAAAGGGTTTCACCAGATAATCGTCCGCTCCCAAGTCCAGTCCCGTTACCTTGTCTGTGAGGGTGCCGAGGGCGGTAATTAAGATCACGGGTGTGGAGATCCCTTTGCTGCGCAAGGCGGCAAGCACATCGGTGCCCTCCATGCAGGGCAGCATACGATCCAGGAGAATGATATCATAGATATTCTGTTCCCCGTAGAAGAGGGCATCTTCCCCGTCAAAGCAGGCATCCACGATCATGCCCGCCTGTGTCAGCCCGTAGACGAGCGTCTCGTTCAGTTTTTCATCATCTTCCGCAAGGAGTATCCGCATGACTGTGTCTTCCTTTTTATAAATCTATTATGGACAGTTTACCACATAATTCTTTAAAAAACCTCTAAGCTCTTTTCTTTTTTCAGAGAAAATTGTATAATCGTTCTGGGAGGAGAGGCATTGAAAGCATACAGGGATAAATCAAAGTTTACAATCAGCTTTGACGAGCGTACACTGCCCATTATTGAGCAGATTTCGGAGGGGATGCCGGGCGGCTTTTTTATTTATCATGCTGACGGAGATGAGGAGCTGATTTATATAAATGACGCCATGCTGCGGATTTTCGGCTGCGACACGCGGGAGGAATTTAAGGAGCTGACAGGTTATACCTTTAAAGGGCTTGTGCACCCGGAGGATGTGGACGAGGTGGAGGCAAGCATTCGATCCCAGATTGCCCACAGCGGGGAGGATCTGGATTATGTGGAGTATCGGATTATCCGTAAGGACGGTATGGTGCGCTGGGTGGAGGACTACGGGCATTATGTGCACACGGAAGTCTACGGGGACCTGTTCTATGTCTTTATCGAGGACGCCACGGGGCGGATGCAGAGGCGGGTGGCGGAACTTGAGCGTGTGAACGAGGCGCTTTACGACGCGCATCTGAAGGAGGACTATTTTAAGAAGGCGCTTCTCTATGATGCGGTTTCTTTTGTGGAGATCAATTTGACGAGGGATGAATTTATTTCGGCATCACTGCTCGATCAGGAGGGAGAGGTAAAAAATCTTTTTACCTTTATGGGGATCACGCCCTTTGAGAAGTACTCCGATTTTACTGACTTCTGGGCGGACTTTATGGAGGCCGACGGGCTTGCCGAATACCAGCGCTTTTTTGATATCGAACGACTGATCCGCTGCTATGAAGAGGGGGAACGGGTACAGGTTTATGACGGCTGGGTGACGGACATGTACGGCCGGAGACGGTTGAGCCACTATCTCTTTTTCCTAGAAAAAAATGAGCACACGGGGGACGTGATTGCGCTTTCTGTGTCGCAGGATATTACGGAGCAGGTGGAGAGACAGTCGCTTCTTAAATCCGCGCTGCGGCAGGCGGAGATGGAACGGCTTGCGAGAAACACCTTTTTTGCCAACATGTCCCATGACATCAGGACGCCGTTAAATGCTATTATTGGGTATGCGGAGCTTTTGAAGGGATGCGTCGGAGATCCGGGGAAGGTGGGAGAATGCATAGAAAAAATACACCTTTCCGGGGAGGAGCTTCTGGCCGTTTTTGACGAGTTCTTAAAGGATAATTTGAATGAACCCGCAAGGGCGGAGCTCACGGAGAGGGAATATCATCTCGGGGAGCTGCTTGCGGAGGTTGCAAAGAGCGCCGAGCGTCCGATCAGGGCGAAAAAAATACAGTTTTCGATAGATAAGGCGGGCCTTTCCCATTTTTCAGTGGAGGTTGATTACATAAGGCTCAGGGAGATTTTAAACCAGCTTCTTGACAATGCGATCAAGTACACGCCGGCCAAGGGGCGGGTGAGCCTTACCGTCAGGGAGAGCGCAGGCGGCCGGAAGGACAGCAGTCTGTTTCAGTTTGTCATTGAAGACAATGGATGCGGTATTCCGGAGGATCAGCTTGAGGCCATTTTCCATCCGTCCAGGCATGAGAAAAACGCGTTTTACAACGGTATGCCGGGGGCGGGACTCGCTGTGGTGCGCAGCTACGCGGAAACCATGGGCGGAACGGTCGAGGTGGAGAGCGAAGTCGGAAAGGGCAGTACTTTTACGGTGAGCCTTTCGTTGAAATATCCGGTGCACGTCTCCTTTATAGAGCATGAGAGCGCGGGCAGCGAGGCGGCGGATGTCAGGGAAGGCGGAGGCACAGTCCTGCTGGTGGAGGACAACGGCATCAACCGGGAAATCGAGGAGGAGCTTCTAAAGAATCTGGGATACCGTGTGGAGACAGCGTGCGACGGCGTGAATGCCTATGAGATTCTGAAAAGTTCCGAACCGGGGAAATACATGCTGGTGCTGATGGATATACAGATGCCCGGCATGAACGGTTACGAGACGGCGCAGGCGATTCGCAGATTGGAGAACGAAGCGCTTTCAAAGATACCGATTATCGCTCTTTCTTCCGATGCTATGGAAGGGGACAGAGAGAAGTCGCTTAGGGCGGGGATGAATGAACATTTCACAAAGCCCATAGACATCGAGGCTTTACAGAAATTGATCGACGCGATCCTTGAGGAGAGTGAGTATAAATAAAGAGCAGGAACGGCTCAAGTTGTTTTGGAGGGAATATTTTAGTATGCATGGTAAAAAGGTATTACAGATGGCTGCGCTATCCATTCCGTTAATTTTGATCGTATTTCTTTTATTTAACGCATATACGATTCAGAATAGGGATAGAATTGCAGAGCAGAACAAAAATTACGCGGAGGACTCGATGCGCCAGAAGGCCAAGCAGGTAGGCGGCGAACTGGAAAGCGGAGTGCGCATTGTCAATGCGTACGCCTACTTCTTCAACGATTCTCTGACAGGGGATTCGATACCGGCGCAGACGCTTGCGGAGATGGAGAGAAACTCTGTGTTTGACACCATCCGGTTTACGGATGCGGAGGGTGTCACCCATCTTTCCGACGGGAGAACCGTCAATTCTTCCGATCGGGATTATTACGCGCGCGGGATGAAAGGCGAGAGCGGTATTTCCGTCATATTTGACGAGCGTTTGACTGATGAGGAGACGAGGCTGGTCTTTTATGCGCCGGTTAGGATGAACGGGGAAATCGTCGGTATTATCAGAGGTTCCTATCTGGCGGAGCAGTACATGAAGGAGATCCTGCGCACCACCTACTTTGGCGAGCCTTCGATCACATGGCTGTGTCTGCCGAACGGCAGGGTGATTGCCTGCTCCGATGATCAAGAATACGGAGAGGAGCATCTGATCGATATGCTCCGAAATTCCGGTATGATCGGCCGGGATACGTCGGAAGCGGCAATGGCCGTATTTGAAAACGGCGGTGAGGGCGCCTTTATCTGTGAGGATAACAGTGAGGTGGACAATCTGTGCGTCTTCTATCTTCCCGACAGGGAATACGTTATGGTGCAGCTTTTTCCGCCCAGCGTGACCAAGAAAATGATAAGGGGCGCGAATGCGGCGGGTGTCCGGCTGGAGATTTCTCTGCTGATACTCTTTGTGATTTACTTTGCTTTTACCATTGTGCGTGCAGCGAAACAGAGGAAAAAGCTGGAGGCAGAAAACAGCCAGATCAATTATGTGCTGCAGGGGTTAAACACGCTGTTTTCCTCGAGATATCTGACGGTAGATTTGGAGACCGGAGTTTACGCCTATACTGCCGATCTGAATCTGAAGGACAGCCAGTTGGAGAGAGAGGGAGAATACGCCTATGTGCTTGAAAACCACAGCAAGGAGATTATCGGAGAGGACGCGCAGGAGGACTTCCGGCAGACCTTGAAGGTAGATTCTATTATAAAGAACCTCGACGGGCAGAATACCTTTACCTATGAGTGTCATGTGATGCGGGACGGAAAAGAGGAGTGGGAACAGCTCATAACGGTCTGCCTGGAGCGGAAAGAGGGAAAGGCCAACAAGATTCTCTACGTCCGTCAGAATATTACGGAAATGAAGCAGCGGGAACTGAAACGGAAAGAAGAGCTGTCCGTGATGAACCGCAAGGAGCGGCAGTACAGAATTGCGATCACCTCAAACGCGTTCAGCACCTTTGAACTGAATCTTTCCAGAGACCTGATTGAACAGGACGTGATAAGCACAAGGGACGGTCAGCAAGATTCCCTTCTTGATAAGGTCGGTCTGCAGGCGCCGTGCAGCGCGTCGGATTGCTTTGAAAAATGGAAGCAGTTCGTGCTCCCGGAGTCCATGGAGGACTATGCAAATATTGTGGACGTTGACTATCTGAAGGGCTGCTTTGAGCAGGGAGAAGCGGAAGTGGACGTGGATTACTGGAGCAGGACGGAGGATGAGGAAGGGCGGATGTGCGTGCGCCAGTCCTTCCTTATGACGAGGGATGATATGACGGATGACCTGATTGCGATGGTGGTCTCCAAGGATGTCACAGATCAGGTAATCAAGCAGAAGGAGCAGACGGAGGCGCTGCAGGATGCGCTGATGCATGCAAGGCAGGCCAATGAGGCGAAGACGACGTTCCTCTCCAATATGAGCCACGATATCCGCACGCCGATGAATGCCATTATCGGTTTCGCGACGATTGCGGCGAGCCGCATTGACAATAAGGATCAGGTGAGAGAGTGCCTGCAGAAAGTGCTGTCTTCCAGCAATCATCTGCTCAGCCTGATTAACGATATTCTGGATATGAGCCGTATCGAGAGCGGCAAGATGCAGATTCATGAGCAGGAGTGCAATATTTCCGAGCTGATGCACAATTTGGTCAACATCATCCAGCCGCAGGTGAAGGCGAAGCAGCTTGAACTTTTTATTGACACCTTCGAGGTGGTGAACGAGGATGTCATTACCGATCCGCTGAAGCTGAATCAGATTTTTATAAACCTCATGAGCAACGCGGTGAAGTATACGCCGGCGGGCGGCATGATTACCTTCCGGATTATGCAGCATACCACATTTAAGCACGGTTACGGGGACTATGTGTTTATTATCAAGGACAACGGCATCGGTATGTCGGAGGAGTTTGTGAAGCATGTCTTCGAGCCGTTTGAGCGGGAGTCCACCACAACGAGGAGCGGCATTCAGGGCACGGGCCTTGGCATGGCGATCACCAAGAACATTGTGGAGATGATGAACGGCACGGTGACAGTGGAGAGCGAGGTTGGCAAGGGCAGCACCTTTACCGTGAACCTGACTTTGAAGCTGCAGGATGTGGAGAAGAACGCGGAGCAGATCAAGGAGCTGGAAGGTTTGCGCGCGCTGGTGGTGGATGACGACTTCAATGTCTGCGACAGCGTGAGCAAGATGTTAAAGACCATTGGCATGAGGGCAGAATGGACAACTTCCGGACGGGAGGCTGTGTACCGCGCCAAGGTTGCCAGGGATGACGGGGATTCCTACCACACTTATATTATTGACTGGCAAATGCCGGAGACGAGCGGGATAGAGACGGCAAGGAAGATCCGCAATGTGGTCGGTGAGGAGTCGCCCATTATCATTTTGACGGCTTATGACTGGACGGATATTGAGGAGGAGGCAAAGGAGGCGGGCATCACGGCGTTCTGCGCGAAACCGCTGTTTATGTCCGACTTAAAGTCCGCGCTGCTTTCGGCAAACGCAGGGGACGTCAAGGATGAGGCGACTGCCGCGGCATGGCAGAGGATAGATTTCAGCGGCAAGCGGGTTCTTCTCGTGGAGGATATCGAGATGAACCGTGAGATTGCTGAGGTGATTTTGACGGAGAGCGGATTTGAGGTGGAGTCCGCACCGGACGGCACGGACGCTGTGGATATGGTGAAGCGGTCGGAGGAATATTATTACGATGTTGTGCTGATGGATGTGCAGATGCCGATTATGAACGGCTACGAGGCTACCCGGACGATTCGTTCTCTGCCGAGGAAGGACGTCAGGACACTGCCGATTATTGCCATGACGGCGAACGCTTTGGAGGAGGATAAGGCGGCGGCTTTGAAGAGCGGCATGAACGACCACATTGCGAAGCCCCTTGACATCGAACTGTTTATGGAGGTGTTAAGTAAGTATTTGAGCTGATAATGTCCTTAATTTAAATGCAAATGGCAAAAACTCTCCTTACATGGGAGAGTTTTTACTTTGAGAAAAAAAGAGTTATGTAAACTTAATATACAATCTATACCATAAAAGCAGCAATCTGTACCAAAGAACAAAAAAGCGGAAAATTATGTCGTAAAATGGTCTTTGTAAAACTGACTGAAGAGAGGTGTCATTGGATGCTTCGGAATGGAGGTAGAAATGACTAAGACAATGAAGGGCAGATTGACGATCAGTGTGATCTGTATCGTGGCGGCAAGTATCCTGCTTACCACGCTGGGTATTATCGCGATTGCGGGACGGCGTATGATGGCGGAGCAGAAGGATATCTTACAGCTTTATGCGGATAAGTATGCGGAGGAGATTAACACTTGGATTGAGAATGAAAAAATGCTGGCGAAGGGGACGGCGGACAGCATTGAGGCGGCGGGAAGTCTGGATACCGTTTTTTTGCAGTCGGTGGTGGATGTACATGCGGCGGGAAGGGACGAACTTCTGAATTTGTACTGCGGAACGAAGGACAGCGCATTTATCCAGTCCAACAGGGAGGCGGGGATTCCGGAAGGATACGATCCCGTACAGCGCGGCTGGTACCGGCAGGCGGACGCGGCGGGGGAGACCATTGTGACGGATCCTTACTGGGATGTGATTACAGGGCAGATGTGTACGACCATCGCGTCGCCGGTATACATAGACGGGACGCTGGCGGCGGTAATCGGTCTGGACGTGACGCTTGGCACGGTGACAGACCTGACGGGAAGCATCAATTACGCGGAAGGGGCGTACGGGTTCCTGTCGGACAGCAGCGGGCAGTATGTGGCGCATAAAAATAAGGAGTACGAGCCTTCGGAAGATGCGGCGGTGGCAGTGATGGATATTATGCCCGCCTTACAGGGACTGATTGAGGGAAATGAGAAGACCATCATAAAGACGGCGGATTATGACGGTACGGCGTGTTATTTCGCGGTGGCGCGGATTTCCGGCAGTAACTGGAAGCTGGGCGTGGTATGTCCCACGTCTCATGTGTGGAGCTCGCTTGTGGCGATGGTGCTTGTGGCTGTGGTGACGGCGCTTGTGATCATTGTGCTGGTGGCGGTATTTATGGCAGGATTAATCGGCAGGACGCTTGCGCCGGTAAAGATGCTCAAGCAGTTTGCCTCCGGCGACTTTTCGGAGAATCCGGTGGTGGACCAGGGGATTCCTGCGCAGTATAAGAACGAGACGGAGCAGATTCAGAAGGCGACGGTCGAGGTGAAGCAGCAGATACGGAGTATTATTTTAAATACCAAGGAAGAGGCGGCGAGCATCAGCGATATCGCGGAAGGAACCTCCGACAAGATGCATGTGTTGAGCGGGGATATCTCCTTTATTGCGGAGACAGCGGGGCAGGTGATGAGACAGACCGAGGAGGCGAAGTCGCTGGCGGAGCAGATCAAGTGGACAGGGGAAGAGCTTGGCAGAGCCATCGAGAACGTGGCGGCGAAGGCGGGAGAAGCGGCGAACCAGTCCGGGGATATCATGGAGCGCGCCGGCAGACAGCATGAGGAGTCAAAGAAAGCGGCGGATGACGCGGTGGCGCTCTGCGGCTCTACGATGGAAGAGCTTGGCGACGCGATCAAGGGCAGCCAGAAGGTGAAGGAGATTGATACGTTGACAGAGGAGATTCTCGCCATCAGTTCCCAGACGAACCTTCTGGCGTTAAACGCGTCCATAGAGGCGTCGAGGGCAGGGGAAGCCGGGCGCGGTTTCTCCGTGGTGGCGGATGAGATCAGGGAGCTCGCCGACCATTCCAAGAACGCGGTGGATCAGATACGAAAGGTGACGGAGGATGTGGTGCAGAGCGTGGCGTTTCTTTCTAAGAGCGCGGAAAAGCTGCTCGCATTTATGAATGAAAAGGTGATGAAGGATTATCAGGGCATGACGGAGCTGGCGGGTATGTATGAGAAAGCCGCGGCTTTTTACAGCGGGATATCCGGTGAGCTTGGCGCTTCTTCCCAGGAGATGAGCGCAAGTATGGCGGGCATCAGCGATTCCCTTGCGGCAATCAACGAGCTGGTGGGCGAGATTGCGGCGTTTATGCAGAAGATGGAAGAGTCAGCCGTGACTTCCAATGAAAGCTCCCAGGCAGTGCTTTCCCAGATGAAGGAGCTGTCGGGCTTAAGCGAGGAATTGAAGGAGACGGTGGCGTCGTTTAAGGTGTGACGTTTATTCCCGAAAAATGAAAAATTGTTAATGTGGAAATAGAATCAAAAAGGGGTCTGCGAAGTGTGAGGCGTTCACAGTTTGCAGACCCTTCTTTGCGTGAGGGTAAAGAAAACCTTAAGAAAGTTTAGAGGTTTTTTAGAGGAATGCCTGCTAAGATGAGGAAATGAAAATACGAGGGTTACAAAGCGTGAGAAGAACTTCTGGCCACTCACAGCAGAGGCTGTTTCGTGGAGAAGTTCTAAGTCTCACGCAGGAGAATGCCCAAAATACAGGCATTCTCCGCATTGATTTGAGATTCCGCGAAGCGGAATCATGGAGGTTAAGTAAAAACAGCGGTGACCCGGAAAGGATGTAGCAGGATGAGGACACAAAGGAGAAAGAGAGAAAACTGTGTTACAATGGGAGAGTTTGCGCGACAAATGACGGAAAAACAGGGAGAAAGTGGGCGCAGAATGAAAAGGGAAAAGCGGATGGCGGCAGCCCTTGGGCTGGCAGTGATCCTGGGTGTGACGGGGTGCGCGGGGAATGATGATACGCCGGTGACATCACAGGAGAACATTCCGGAGGAAAAGGGAGAGCCGGATAGGGAGAATGATGTTTCGGAGAGACAGGCGGAGAAAGACGGCGGCGCGGGGGATGTGAAAAACGGGGAAGATGGCGCGGAGGCTTTGGCGGCGCAGGACGGCGAGTGGGAAAGAGAGACACCCGTTTCGGCACAGGAAAAGGAGTCGGAAAAACCAGCGGAAAACGGCGCGGAGGAGCCGGAGAACAAGGGGCAGTCTGTCGGCACATCGGAAGGAATAGAGCATCTCGGCGGTAAGGTGCAGAATCCGCAGGCGGACGGCATGACGCTGGCGCAGACGACGCTGATGGATGAGGAAGGCACGGTTACCCTGCTGGATGTGAAGGACGCGAAGAAAATCCCGGTGAAATTCACGGCGGACACGAAGGTGGAGCACTGGACGATTCAGGGCGGCGGCGCGGGGATTGACATGCGCGAGGCGGCGGTCTCGGATTTGGAGGCGGGTATGGGCGTGGAGCTGGATGGATATTATGAGGGTGAGACTTTTGTGGCGACGAGGGTGATTATGGAAGAATATGTTTCGTGACAGGAAAAGGCAGAAAAAATAATTAATAATTTATGAAGGCAGCTTCAGAAATATTTAAAGATTCTTAGAGATTCTTTAGAGGAAACTTTAGTATGATAAGGAGGGACATAACATGGATTATTTTCAGAAGAAGAGAGGATTACAAAATGACGGCAGGATGGTAAAGCGGTTTCGGACAAGAAGCAGGATGATTTTGACGGCAGTCTGTGTGCTGATGTTGGTTATGGCGGCGGGATGCGGGAAGGCGGAGGAGCCGGTCCCGGTGGATTTATCTTCGGGGGATATGGAAGAGCTGCAAAACGGGACCGCGGAAGATACCGGGGATGACGGCGTGTCCGAGCAAGACGAAAACGGCATGGAGAATGATGCGGCGGAGGAAGCGGACGCAGATGCAGATGAGGAAGACAGCGCGGAGAACGTGACGCCGGAGAAAGCCGGAGAGAATGCGGATGGAGAGAACGGCATGGATGCACAGTCTGCCGGAAACGAGAAGCTTGAAGGCGACGTGTGGCGTGTGGAAGCGGACTGTTTCGTCATATGCAGATATGAGACAGTTGATGAGGAGGGCGCAAGCTATGCGCTTGCTCCGGCACCGGGATATGAGGAAGAAAACGATCTGGTCACCATACATACGACAAAAGACTGTGTGTACCAATATAGGACGGTCAAGAATGGCGGTATCAATCCGGAGGATGTCTCGTCGAGGGATGGGAGCTTTGCGGATGTGAGGGAAGGAATGTCGGTGATTATGGGGGGAAACTGGCAGGCGGATGGGAGCTTCCTTGCGGACAGCGTTGTGCTGATGAGCATTGAGTAGCGTGAAAAGAATTTCTAAGGAAGCGCTGATTAAATCAGCACTTCCTTAGAGCCTCCGGCGGATGCACACGGATTTGCAAAGGAATGTGCCGCTTCGCGGCGCAAATCCGGTGCGGGAAACGCTTTAATCAGCGTTTCCCTAAAGCTCAGCAGCAATGGCTGCATCGCAAAGTCAGCAAAGCTGCAAAGTCAGCAAAGCTGCAAAGTCAGCAAAGCTGACTTGGAAGTTCTATGTTTCACTCAGGAGAATGCCCAAAATACAGGCATTCTCCTGGATGAGCTTGCTCATCCGCGGATTTTGAGTCACAGCAGAGCTGTGACATGGCGGTTAGCGGAAAAGAAAGGCATGGTGATTGAAATATTATGAAACGAAATGGAAATAGGGGAAAGAAAAGCGGCATTGTGAATAGGCTGCTGGCGCTCTGCCTTACGGTGATTATGATGGCGGGGACGCTTGCGGGTTGTGGCGGCAGTCCGGCGGCATCCACGGGCGAGCCGGGGGCATCCGCGGAGGATGGCACGGGAACGAAGGATGACGGGCAGAAGGAAGAGACGGAGACAGGCCAAGAGGCTTCCGACAATGAACCGACGGCTATGGGGCGCTATGTGGAGACGGCGGTGGATGTTTCGGAAAATACGTCCCGCTCCTACAATATTACGCTGCTTGCGGACGGGCGGCTCCTGATTCTGGACGAGACAGCGGGGCAGCTTATCTCCTCGGATGGCGGCGCAAGCTGGGAAGCGGTTCCGATTCCCGGGATTGACAATATGAAGACATTCACGGAGAACAACTATATTTTCAGCATGGCGGCGGCACCGGACGGTACGGTGGCGGTGCTTTCCTCGGACAATGAGGCGTATGATCAGAAAGGCGAATTTGACCCCTGGCTCCATGTGGCGAAGCCGGACGGCACGGTGCAGAAAGTCGACAGCTTACCGGTTGCGGCGGACGAGTCTTTTGCCTATGGCATTTATTATTCTCCGGAGGGGGAGCTTTTTGTCACGGTGGTCGGTTCGGGAACGATTTACCGGGTGGATGTGGAGAGCGGGACGCTTACAAAAGTGGTTTCCATGGAGTGGAGGCCTGATTTGGTTCAAATGCAGGGAGATTACATGTTCTTTCTCACATCCAAAGAGGGCATTACCATCTATGACAGAACGAAAGAAGAGTGGGTGGAGGACAGTGTTCTCGCCAAGTTTATGGAGGAAAACTACAAGAACGAATATTACGCCGACGACAGCTACTCGGTGTATATGACGCCGGGCGAGGACGGTGTGCTCTATATAGCGGGCAAGGGCGGGATGTACCGTCATGTGATCGGCGGCAGCGTCATGGAGCAGATTATCGACGGCGCGCTCACCAGTTTCAGCAATCCTTCCATGAATATGCTGGGGGTTGCTGCCTATGGGGAGAATGAGTTCGCGGTGTTGTTTTCTGGGGGCAAAGTGGTGC
>VSNH01000097.1 GCA_009774215.1 Lachnospiraceae bacterium | reverse complement strand
ATGATGGTGGTAGCGTCCGTCTCAGCCAGCGCCTTCGCAACGGCGATGGTACCCTTGGCCAAGGTCGGGTGCTCGAACACGCCCATAGGGCCGTTCCACACAACGGTCTTCGCAGACTTCACAGCGTTTGCGAAAAGCTCCTGTGTCTTGGGACCAATGTCAAGACCTTCCTTGTCCGCCGGAATCTTGTCAGAGTCCACATACTCCACATCGATCGGACCGTCGATAGGGTTCGGGAACCCGGAAGCAACGCCGGTGTCGATGGGCAGTAAAAGCTGTTTGCCAAGCTTTTCAGCCTTCTCCATCATTTCCTTACAGTAGTCAATCTTCTCGTCGTCCACGAGGGAATTGCCGATCTCATAGCCCTTTGCCTTTAAGAAGGTGAACGCCATGCCGCCGCCGATAATCAGGGTGTCGCATTTCTCAAGCAGGTTGTTGATTACGTTCAACTTATCCGCAACCTTCGCGCCACCGAGAATTGCCACGAAAGGTCTCACCGGATTCTCCACCGCGTTGCCTAGGAAGTCGATTTCCTTCTGCATCAGGTAGCCGACAGCATTCTCACCGCCCTTTTCGGTGATATATTTGGTCACAACAGCCACGGAAGCGTGCGCTCTGTGAGCGGAACCGAATGCATCGCACACATAAACATCAGCCAGATCAGCCAGTTCCTTCGCGAAAGCCTCACCTGCCTCCTTCGGCTTGGTCTCCTCCTTGCCGCGGAAACGGGTATTCTGTAAGAGCACCACGTCTCCCTCGTTCATAGCCGCAACAGCAGCTGTAGCAGCCTCGCCGGTCACGTTGTCGTCCTTTACAAAATTGACGGGCTTGCCGAGCTTCTCGGAAAGTCTCTCCGCCACAGGCGCAAGTGACTCACCCTCGTTGGGGCCGTTCTTCACCTTGCCGAGATGGGAGCAAAGGATCACCTTGCCGCCGTCATCGAGAAGCTTCTTGATTGTGGGAAGCGCAGCTACGATACGGGTCTCGTCCGTGATCTTTCCTTCCTTTAAGGGCACGTTAAAGTCGCATCTTACCAGAACGCGTTTGCCCTTCACGTTGATATCATCTACCGATTTCTTGTTTAATGACATGTGTATGTCCTCCTTATTATAATTTAATCCACATGCGCTCCCGCACATATGTAAGAAGAGACCCGGCCCAGCGGCCGAGCCTCTTTCGTTTCTCTCTTTATTTTCCGTCTCTTAGTTGAGCTCGGAGAAGTATTTGATGGTACGAACCATCTGAGAAGTGTAGCTGTTCTCATTGTCATACCAAGAAACAACCTGAACCAGATTGTCCTCGCCTACCATGGTCTGGGTAGCGTCGAAGATGGAACCGTAGGTGCTGCCTACGATATCGGAAGAAACGATCTCATCCTCGTTGTAGCCGAAGGACTCGGTAGCTGCTGCCTTCATAGCCGCGTTGATCTCTTCCTTGGTAACGGACTTCTCTACGGTTGCAACCAGAATGGTGGTAGAACCTGTAGGGGTAGGAACACGCTGTGCGGAACCGATCAGCTTACCGTTCAGCTCAGGGATAACAAGGCCGATTGCCTTAGCTGCGCCTGTGCTGTTGGGAACGATGTTCACCGCACCTGCGCGGGATCTTCTCAGGTCACCCTTTCTCTGAGGACCGTCAAGGATCATCTGATCGCCTGTGTAAGCATGAATCGTGCTCATGATACCGGACTTGATGGTAGCCAGATCATTCAGAGCCTTAGCCATGGGAGCCAGGCAGTTCGTGGTGCAGGAAGCAGCGGAAATGATGGTATCCGAAGCTTTCAGCGTCTCATGGTTTACATTGTATACGATAGTAGGAAGATCGTTTCCTGCGGGAGCAGAGATAACAACCTTTCTTGCGCCGGCATTGATGTGGGCCTGAGCCTTCTCTTTGCTGGTGTAGAAGCCGGAGCACTCCAGAACAACATCGACCTTGAGCTCACCCCAAGGGCAGTTGTTTGCATCGGGCTCTTTATAGATCTTTAATGTCTTACCGTCAACCGTGATGGAATCCTCGCCTGCGGATACGGTGTCTGCCAGAGCGTATTTACCCTGGGAAGAATCGTACTTTAACAGGTGTGCCAGCATCTTAGGGCTTGTCAGATCGTTGATTGCTACAACCTCATAACCCTCTGCTCCAAACATCTGTCTGAATGCAAGACGACCGATACGGCCAAAACCATTGATTGCTACTCTTACTGCCATTTTTCGTTCCTCCTAAATATTGATTTTTTATAACTTTTGCTATATAATTTTGCCAATCGAACCGGAAAAGATTGACAAAATTTTGTCAACGACTTTATTTTACCCAATTTGTCCCAAAAATTCAAGACGTAAATCAAAAATAAATGAGAAATTTTACCAGAGAGGTTACAATTCACACCCACGCCAAATTTCGCACCAATTTACAACCATTTGGTGTGAATTGCAACATTTAATGCACACCAAATGCCAAAAACAGGCATTTTGGCGCTGGCTCCGACACCATGCAGCAAGTGCATGGCGCTGGTGTGAAAAGTAACCCGGAGAGGACACTGCCATGCCAATCACCGCAGACTTTCATCTTCATTCTTCTTTTTCAGGGGATTCCGACACACCGATGGAACAGATGATCCTTCGGGGAATCGAGCTGGGACTTACCAAGATGTGCTTTACGGAACACAACGACTTCGACTATCCGGTGACCGAACGCGAGGCTGACGGATTTTTTGAGGTAAATCCCGACGCCTATCTCTACGATTTCCTAAAACTCCGCGAGAAATACGCGGGTAAAATCGCGCTGCTTTTCGGCGCGGAACTGGGATTACAGCCCCACCTGTCCAAAAGGAACGCGGCCTTTGCCAAAGAACACGACTACGACTTTATCATCGGCTCCTCCCACATTTGCCATGGAAAAGACCCCTACTATCCCGCCTTTTATGAAGGTCGCTCTCAGGAGGCGGCTTACCGGGAATATTTCGAGTCCATTTTGGAAAACTTGAAAGTTTACAGCAATTTTGACGTTTACGGCCATCTGGACTATGTGGTGCGCTACGGCCCCACGAAAGATCAGGGCTACTCCTACGAAATGTACCGCGAAATCTTTGATCGGATCCTGACGACCCTGATCGACATGGAAAAGGGAATCGAGATCAACACCAGCGCGCTTGCAAGGGGGATGCGGGAGCCCAATCCCTGCATCGGCATCCTGAGACGTTATCGCGTGCTTGGCGGTGAGATCGTCACCGTGGGAAGTGACGCCCACAAACCGGGACAGATTGCCCACGCCTTTGACCGGGCGGCCGAAATACTGAAAGACTGCGGCTTCCACTATTATGTCGTTTACGAAAAAAGAAACCCTTCTTTCTATAAATTATAAACCGCCGGAAAAACCGGCAGAGGATTCCGCCATGAATGAGAAGAAAAAAATAACCCGCAAAACCGTTTGGAAGGTATTTTTTATTGTCTATGCGCTGATCAGCATATGTTTCACTACCCTTTTTATCGACGGCCTGTTATCCCGCGATTATTCTGATATCTCACAGTTTGAAACCCTGACCGACGGCTGGGACGTCACCATCAACGACCGCGCCTGGCAGGATGTTTCCCTGGACGATTTCCGATTTGACCCGGTAAATAAGGGCGATACCATCACCATGACCAGAATTTTTCCTGCCGATACAGACTGTATCGGACATGCGCTTGTCCTGCAGATCAGGCAGTCCGCAGTCACGGTATATCTGGACGGGGAACCGATCCATACATACGGCTGGGATCGGATTGACAGGCGCAAAACTGTCGGCAGCGGTTATCTGCCCGTAGATCTCCCCGATAACTACGCGGGAAAAACGCTGACGCTTGAGCTTACCGCAGCGGAGGACAAAGCCTTCTCCCGCTTCGACCCGATCCGCATCTACGAGTGGAAAAATATTTACCGCGCCATTCTGACCGAAAACAGGGTTCCTCTGTTTCTCGGCTGCTTTCTGACGATTTTCGGCCTTGTGGCCTGCTGTATCACCGTTTTTGCCATGTTTTTTTCGGGGAAATTTTCCCGCATTTTGTGCGTCTCCCTTTTCTCCATATGCATCGGGCTGTGGACGCTGTGCTACTACAATGTGCTTCTAATCTTCTCCATGCCGCTCTATACGATCTGTCTGCTGGAATATTTGACGCTGTATCTGGCGCCCATACCGCTAGTCATCTACATGCGGGAGGATGTGCTGGCGCTAAACCGCCCCGTTATGTATGCGGTATATCAAATACTCCTTGCCCTTCAGATCTTTGCAACCACACTCTTTCTGGGCCTTCACGCCGTGGATCTGGTGCACTGTGCAGCCACGCTGAAATATATGCAGGTATTGATTTTATGCAATCTGCTCTACTTTATCATCGTGGAATTTATGAATCTGCGGGTCAGCCGCCAGCTTGTCCATCGGCTGTTCTTAATCGGTATGCTGGCGCTCTCTGGCTGTGTTGGCTATGATCTGCTGTTCTACTACTTTGACCGCTATAGGGGCATCTCTATTTCCTCCACAAAGGGCATCGCCTCCGTGGGGCTGGTAGTCTTTATCTTCCTGCTCCTGGTCTCCTTCTATATCAACCTGACGCAGAAAATGATGCAGGAGACGGAACGGAATTTTCTGATCAAAAGCGCTTACACGGATGAGCTGACGCAGATTCACAACCGCCGTTACTGCATGGAATACATGAACGGCATCAAGGATATGGAAAATCCACGCTACACCGTTTTCTGCTTTGACCTGAACAATCTGAAAACCACCAACGATACTTACGGGCACGCGCAGGGTGACATCCTGATTCGAAGCGCCGCTCAGGTGATTGTGGACGCCTTTGAACCCCACGGCATTGTCGCGCGGATGGGCGGTGATGAGTTTATCGCCATCGCGGAAACCGACGATTCCGAAAAAATATCTGCCATAATAGGAGAGTTTCGCAATAACATCCAACGGAAAAATGAAGAAATCCCCAATCTCAATTTGTCCATCGCTTTCGGCTATGCTTCCTGCAGCCCGAAGGAATATAACATAGAAAAAATCTATCAGATCGCGGACGACCGCATGTACGAGAACAAGCAGGCCACTAAAAAAGCGATTGCTACATAATCGTTCCCCCGCCCAGCACGTAGTCATCCTCATAAAATACCACGGCCTGTCCCGGCGTAATCGCCCGGACGGGCTTTTTGAATGTGACGCGGATCTGATCTTCCCCCGCTTTCTCAATCACGCACTTTTCCCCGGCATGATTATATCGAATCTTGGCAGTCACCTCTCTCGGCTCCGCAAGCTCCGTCATCCCCATATAATTGATGCGGCTGCAGTACAGGGTATCTCCGAACACATCCTCCGCCTCGCCGATCACCACCTCGTCCGTCTCCGGTCTGATTTCCAAAACGAACACGGGATGCCCCATGGCCAGATTTAATCCCTTGCGCTGTCCCACGGTGTAGTGTGTAATGCCAAGATGCCGTCCCAGCACTTCCCCGTCCTTTGTCACAAAGCAGCCCGGCTTCGGCACCCGCTCCCCCGCCTCCCTGTCGATAAAGGCGGCGTAGTCGTTGTCGGGGATAAAGCAGATCTCCTGACTGTCCGGCTTGTGCGCCACGGGCAGTCCCGCCTCCGCCGCCATCTGCCGTATCTGCTCCTTGGTGTACGCCCCCACCGGCATCAGTGTGTGGGCAAGCTGCGCCTGTGTCAGACTGTAGAGGGCGTAAGTCTGATCCTTTTTCGCAGTCACCGCGCTGCGAATGGCATATCTGCCGTTTGAAAGTCTGGCAATCCCCGCGTAGTGTCCTGTGGCGATGTAATCTGCTCCGATCGCAAGGCTCCTGTGCAGCAGGGCCTCCCACTTCACATAGCGGTTGCAGGCGATACAGGGATTCGGCGTCCTGCCCGCCAGATACTCCGCCACAAAGTAGTCCATGACATTTTCCCGAAACTCCCGCCTGAAATTCATCACATAATGGGGCATATCCAGCACCTCAGCCACCCGCCGGGCATCCTCCACCGCACTGAACCCGCAGCATCCGCCCTGCTCCGCCGCCTCATGCGCTTCCTCCTGCCAGATCTGCATGGTGACTCCCACCACGTCATAGCCCTGCTTTTTCAATAACAGGGCGGCCACGGAGGAATCCACGCCCCCTGACATGCCCACCACTACTTTTTTCATTCCGTATCCTTCTTTCCTCTCGACAATGCCTGCCCGCCTAAACGGCTGTCTTTTACCCGTTTCATGCAAACAATCTATACCTGCAAAATTCTATTTTCCTTCATTTCAACATAAACATAGACCATATCCCATACTGTGATGGTGCTCTATGACGTTAAAAAAATGGACTCACCCCCTGGTGACAGGAACCGTTATTTTGACTATAACAGGATTAGTGAGCCGGTTCATCGGCTTTTTTTACCGCATTTTCCTATCCAGCGTATTCGGCGCGGAGGGCATGGGCCTCTACCAGCTCATCTCCCCCGTGCTGGCCCTCTCCTTCTCCCTCACGGTGTCCGGCATCCAAACCGCCATCTCCAAATATGTGGCAAGTGAGACGAGCACCCGCGACTACAAAAACTCCTTCCGCACGCTCTGGGCGGGTTTTCTTCTTGCAATGGCGCTCTCGGCGGTCTGCGCCCTCGGCATCTATGTGTACGCAGAACCGATCGCAGTTAACCTGCTGCTGGAAGCGCGAACCGCCCCGCTCCTTCGCATCATCGCGCTCTCCATCCCCATGGCAAGCGTGCACTCCTGCATCAACGGCTACTTTTACGGTATCCGCAAAACCGCCATCCCCGCCTTCTCTCAGCTCGCGGAGCAGGTCTGCCGGGTGGGAAGCGTCTACCTGATTTATTTTATCTGCCAAAAACATGGGCTTACGCCCACCATCAGCTTCGCCGTAGTCGGCCTTGTGATCGGTGAAAGCGCCTCCATGATCGTCTCCGTGGTGGCGATCTTAGCGCGCGCCCATCAGGTTTTCCCGGCAAGAGGGCACGTTTCGGTGCAGGAATCGTCCGTCTTTCCGGCAGGTTCCGGACATACATCCGCGTTTTCCCGTCGGCGCGGCATTTTCGGTTACCATCGTAACCATTCTGCCGCAGGGCTGATCGGGATATACCGCCGTATTACGGGGCAGCTTTTGCAGCTCGCCGTGCCCCTGTCCGCCAACCGGCTGGTGCTCAACCTTTTGCAGAGCGTGGAGGCGATCTACATACCGAACCGACTGATGGCATATGGCTTAAGAGGCACCGATGCCCTGAGTGTCTACGGTGTACTCACAGGCATGAGCCTGCCGCTCATTCTGTTTCCCTCCGCCGTCACCAACTCCATCTCCGTACTGCTTCTGCCCATCGTGTCGGAAGCGGACGCAAGCGGCAACCAGACCGCCGTGCGGCGCGCCATCTTCACCTCGATCCGCTGCTGCCTTCTGCTGGGCTTTTTCTGCACCACCCTGTTTCTCGTATTCGGAAGGCTGGCCGGACGGCTGCTCTTCCACTCAGAGCTGGCGGGCAGCTTTATCCTGACCCTCAGTTTTCTGTGCCCTTTCATGTACATTGCCAGTATGTTAAACAGTATCCTGAACGGCCTCGGCAAGACTATGCGCACGTTCCTTTTCAGCGTGCTAAGCCTTCTTTTGCGGCTGCTGTTTGTGTTCTTCGCCATTCCGCGCTTCGGCATACAGGGCTATCTCTGGGGTATGCTCGCAAGTCAGATGCTGCAGACGCTGTTGTGCACCATATCTGCGCTGCACGTCTCACGTCAGACGCACAAGTCATAAGCCTCTGCGGGCAAATACTTTCTCCCACGACCGGCTCCACCCCGGGCCGGAAGTTCTTCCTGTACATATACTTGCGATTCTCTACTTAATATACTATAATGTATGTGTTTTTGCGAGAGCAAAAAAAATTTATCATACAGACGAAACGGTAACCCCGTTTCCGCCGGGAGGAAATTATGTCATTTCAATATGTAGCTAAATTACCCACCCCCGACGAGATCCGCGAGCGCTTCCCTATGCCCGCCCATCTGGTAGAGGTGAAAAGAGAAAGAGATATCGAGATTCGGGATGTCATCACCGGAAAGAGCAAGAAATTCATTGTCATCATCGGCCCCTGCTCCGCCGACAACGAGGAGGCGGTCTGTGATTATGTAAACCGATTGGCGAAGGTCAATGAAAAAGTGAAGGACAAGCTGATCCTGATCCCCCGCATTTATACGAATAAGCCCCGCACCACAGGCGAGGGCTACAAGGGCATTGTAAGCCAGCCCGACCCGGAGAAGAAGCCTGATTTCACAAGCGGTCTGATCGCCATGCGCAAAATGCACATCCGCGCTATAGAGGAAACGGGACTGACCGCGGCCGACGAAATGCTCTACCCCGACAACTGGGGCTATGTGGAGGACATTCTCTCTTATGTGGCCATCGGCGCGCGCTCCGTGGAGGACCAGCAGCACCGCATGACCGTCAGCGGCTTCGACATAGCCGCCGGGATGAAAAATCCCACAAGCGGTACGCTCTCCGTGATGTTAAACTCCATCTATGCGGCGCAGCATCCCCATGACTTCACCTACAGAGGGTATGAAGTCAGCACAGGCGGCAACCCGCTTGCCCACGCGGTGCTTCGGGGTTCCACGAACAAGCACGGGAGAAGTCTTCCGAATTATCACTACGAAGACTTAAACACCCTGTACACGCTGTATCAGGACTACGATCTGGTCAATCCCGCCTGCGTCATAGATGCCAACCACAATAACTCGGACAAAAAGTTCGAGCAGCAGATCCGCATCGTCAAAGAAGTGATGCACAGTCGGAAGTTAAACAAGGACATTCACCGTATGGTCAAGGGCGTGATGATCGAGAGCTATATCGAGGAGGGCTGCCAGAAAATCGGCGAAGGCATTTACGGCAAGTCCATCACCGATCCCTGTCTCGGATGGGAGGATTCGGAACGGCTGATCTATGATATTGCGGAGTATGAATAAAATATGAATGATATATGATCTGAAAAAGCAGTCTTTCGGGCTGCCTTTTTATTGTCGCAATTATTTTGCTTGACTTTAGTATGAAATCGTACTATACTGACTCTCAGTACGATTTCATACTATTTTTTCAGCATTGACATCTCGCGCAAAATAGCCAAAACGCGTAGGATTTAGGAGAAAGCAAAAATGACGCCGGATTTTTCAAAGGAACTGAGACGATGCAATTATCTGCTGAGTGAAACGGAGTCCGCCTACCATGAAGCGGCATCCAGACTGGGACTTCCCGAGAGCTCCTTGATCGTTCTCTACGCCATCTGCAACGAGGGAACATCCTGCCCGCTCCGGGACATCTGCCGCAACGCCGGTGTCAGCAAGCAGACGATCAATTCCGCCCTGCGCAGACTGGAGAAAGAAGGAATCGTCTATCTGGAAAACACGGACGGCAAAAACAAGACCGTTTTCCTAACCGATGAAGGACAAAAGCTGGCCGGGCGGACAGCAGCAAAAGTTATTGCCATAGAAAACGACATTTTTGGCTCTTGGACAAAGGAGGATGTGAATCAGTATCTGGCGCTGATGGAACGCTATTTACATGATTTCCGGAAACGCCTGCAGCTCCTGACATAACGTGGACGTCACTGTGTCGGAACTCACAAACAGCTTTTCGCGTACCGCCTGCTGCGCCTGATATCGCCAGGAAGTCTACGTTTGAGTACATACGTAGATATTAGTTTACATAATGTACTATCAAAAGGAAATCACAGAATATGAAAACAACCATCCAATTATCAGACCACTTTACCTACAATAAACTGCTGCGCTTCACCTTTCCCTCCATTATCATGATGGTATTTACCTCCATCTACGGCGTGGTGGACGGTTTCTTTGTGTCCAATTTTGCCGGGAAGACCGCCTTCGCCTCCGTCAACCTGATTTTCCCCTTTATCATGATTCTCGGCGGTATGGGATTTATGATCGGCACCGGAGGAACCGCCCTTGTCTCCCTGGTGCTCGGCACGGGCGATCAGGAAAAGGCAAACCGTTATTTTTCCATGATGATTTACCTGACGGTCATTCTCGGCATCATCCTGTCGGCTGCAGGCATCCTTTTTACGCGCCCTATGGCGTCGTTTCTGGGCGCTACGCCGGAAATGATGGAGGACTGCGTCGTTTACGGGCGCGTTGTGTTCCTCTTCATCGCCGCATTCATGCTGCAGAACGTGTTCCAGAGCTTTCTGATTGCGGCGGAAAGACCGAAACTCGGACTGGCGGCCACCATAGGCGCTGGCGTGACCAATATGGTGCTGGACGCTCTCTTCGTGGGCGCGTTTCGCTGGGGCGTGGCCGGGGCGGCTCTTGCCACCGGCATGAGCCAGTGTGTGGGCGGTCTGTTCCCCCTGCTTTACTTTCTCCGCCCCAACACAAGCCCTCTGCGGCTCACCCGAACAAAATTGGAGCTAAAGCCCATCCTGCAGGCGTGCGCCAACGGCTCTTCAGAGCTGATGAGTAACATCTCCACCTCCATCGTCAGCATGATCTACAATTTCCAGCTTCTGCACTACGTCGGTGAAAACGGCGTATCAGCCTACGGTGTGTTGATGTATGTACAGTTTATCTTTATCGCTATCTACATCGGCTACTCCATCGGCGCCGCGCCCATCGTCAGCTACCACTACGGCGCGGGAAATTACGTAGAACTTAAAAACATGCTGAAAAAAAGCATGCTGCTGACAGGCGGTGCAAGCCTCGTGCTGACCGCCGCAGCCTTCCTGCTTGCCGCCCCTCTCTCCCGCATCTTTGTGGGCTACGACGCGGAGCTGCTTGCGCTGACAAGCCATGCACTTCGGCTGTTTTCCTTTTCCTTCCTGTTAGCCGGGTTTAATATCTTCGCCTCCTCCTTTTTTACCGCCTTAAACAACGGAGCGGTCTCGGCGGCGATCTCCTTCCTGCGCACGCTTCTTTTCCAAACTGCGGCCGTGCTGATTTTACCGCTAGTTTTGGACGTGGACGGCATCTGGTGGGCCGTCACGGTTGCTGAGGCGTTCGCCTTTGTGCTCTCTGCGGGTTTCCTGTTCGCGAAGCGCGGAAAGTACCATTACATGTAGGGGCCGGGCGGCTGTTTACGCGCCCTTTACCCCAGTTTTCTTGCAAGTGCTTCCCTTCTGCATTTGATTTGACAATATTCAAAATCATAAGGCCATAATAATCTCTCCCACCCCCTTCCACGCAAAACCCTTCCATCCGCCCCGGAGAAAACAGCATACGCTGCACATGTGCAATCGAGCAGGGAAGCGCTATCTTTCCCTACTCGCCGCGCGCCCCATGCGCCGCTTTTGCAGTATACTCCCTCTGCATGGGGCGGCGCACAAAAAGGAAGGCACGGGGTGTTTCCTTGAAACAGTCCCATGCCTTAAAAACGTATCTATAGAATCTTAAACTAGTGATCCATTTTCCAATTGCATACACTTTTTGCGAAGTCCGGAATTTCCTTATACAAGGCGTTTGAGGGAGGCGATGCGGTGGCATCGTTGACCGAAAACAACGCAGTAGAAGGGAATGCTGGCAAGCAAAAAAGGATAGTTAATTGGTAAATGGGGCACTAGTGCGGAGAATGCCGTATTTGTGCATTCTCCTACGCGAGACTTAGAAGTTCTAAGTCAGCTATGCTGACTTTGCGAATACAGCCATTGCTGCGAGTAATTAGAAATTCTTCTCGCGTCAGCCGCGCGGATGCGCCTTCGCGTATACCTCTCTGATATGGTTGTGGTTCAGATTCGCATAAATCTGTGTCGTGGAAATATCGGAGTGCCCCAGCATCTCCTGCACGCTTCGAAGATCCGCCCCGTTCTCCACCAGATGCGCCGCGAAGGAATGCCGCAGCGTGTGGGGCGTGATATCGGCCTGAATATCTGCTTTCTTCGCATAGTGCTTAATCAGCTTCCAGAATCCCTGCCTGCTCATAGGCTGCCCGGAGCAGTTCGCAAACAACACCTCTGACTTTTTATTCTCGAGCATTTCCTCCCTGATGCCGTCCAGATATCTGGCCAGTGCATTCTTGGCCGCCGCACCGAAGGGAATGATGCGCTCCTTGTTGCGGTCACGGCAGAGAATGAAGCTCATCTGCATATTCACATCGGAAAGATTCAGCGTAATCAATTCCGTCACACGGATACCCGTGGCATAGAGAAGTTCCAGCATCGCCTTGTCACGAATCTCCTTGGGGCTGTTCCCCGAGGGCTGCTCCAAAAGGCGCACCACCTCGTCCGGTGACATGATCTCGGGCGCCTTCTTCTCAATCTTGGGCGCTTTGAGCTTGTCGGCAATATCCTCCTCCACCATCCCTTCCTGTACCATATAATGATAAAACGCCTTCAGAGACGCAATATTGCGGGACACTGTAGCCGCCGCAAACTTACTGTTCTCCAAAAACTTCACGTAATCTGCCAAGTCCTGCGCCTTCACATCCTTCGTCTCACGGATACCGCGCGACTCCAAAAAATGCGATACCTTTTCCAAATCTCTTTTATAAGACATCTCCGTATTTTCGGAGGTATTCTTCACATTATGTAAATACGCTATAAATGCACCAATCTCTTTTTCCATTTACTCGGAGGCCCTTCCCTGTGCGTTCTCTTTATGTAAATCAAACACTGTCTGAGTATCATTATAATCAGATTTTTTTAGAAAAGCAAATGGAATTTTTCTTGATTTTACGGGCATTTGCGCCCCTTTTTCCAAAAGATACAACATATCGTCCATAAATGATTTTATGTCTACTACATCTTGGAAAAAAGAACAAAAAATTTTTTTAAAAGATTTTCAGAACAAAATGCAGAACACTGGGATTGACATAACTCTCCAGAAGACATCCCATTATGACAACTGTCATAATACCGATGAGCTGTGCGCCCTTTTTCAGATAAAAGCGGCTGCTGTACCGCTCATACCCCTCCAACTGCGTCCGCGGCGCATAGAGCGTCCGATTTACATCCGCTGCCCAAAGAAAGAGCAGAATATACGCCGGAACCAGCAGCAGAGCCTGCGGAAACAGGACTGCCGCCATAAACAATAATCCTCTGATCCCGTAGCGGACTACCGCCACAGACAACAGACACCCCGCCGACAACCCCGCATAACAGATATAAGCGCAAAGAAGCGGCATTCCTATCAGAGTCGTGGAGACCAGACACAAAAGACATCCCGTAAAGAGCCGGTGCCCGAGAATATATCCCACCAGTCCCTCGCCCGCCGGTCTGCTGCTTTTTAGTCTGTTCATCATCTCCGCCCCCAACAGGCTGCCGTTCCTGATCCATGTATCATGTCCCAGATTGACAAACAGGATTCCCACAAAAAGGCCAATCAAAAACAAATACGCCATATAATAGCCGTTTTTAGTTCCAAACTGTCTGTGCAAGATTACACCGCCTCTTCCAAACTCCTATAGGACAATATATGTCCGGGCAGGACGAGGCATGACTGCATCCTCAGATACATTTTCCTTTGTACGCCAGAATCGCGGACACGGTCTTTCCGTCCTGAATCTTACAGTCGTAAATCATCTGTACCAGCTCGTCAAGATCGTGGCTCTCCACATT
>VSNH01000096.1 GCA_009774215.1 Lachnospiraceae bacterium | reverse complement strand
TTCCATGCCCTGAAAGGTCATCGGCAGCGCTACGTTCTCGATGGCGTTCTTGGTGCCCTTCAGATTGTAGGAGTGAAAGATAAAACCGATGTGCTCCCTGCGAAATGCCACGAGCTGGTTCTCCGTCTTTTTTTCCATGTGCTCCCCTGCGATCACGATCTCGCCCTTGGTGGGCTTTTCCAGCCCCGCCAGCATATTGAGCAGCGTGGACTTGCCGGAGCCGGAGGCGCCCACAATCGAGCAGAAGCACCCCCGTCTGATGGAGAAGCTGACCCCGTTTAAGGCGCGCACCCGCTCCTCCCCGACCCGGTATATCTTATATAAATCCGTCACCTGAATCACAGGCTCGTCCCACCTGTTAGCGTCCACGTCCGTTTCCTTTCTGTAAGTATCTTTCTTTATGCGGATAATGCCGTATTTCCGGCATTATCCTGCGTGAGACGGAGTTGCAAAGCAACTCCTGGAACTTCTTCGCGAAGCAGCCTTAGCTGCGAGTGATTAGAGGTTCTTCTCACGCTATTCACCCGTGTATGCCGTGGCCTCCACCACAAACTCCGGCACCTGCTCCGCATAGAAGGAATAACCGAAATAATAGCTGTCCCGCTGATACGGATAGGCCGTATCCCGCTTAAACACAACCTCCACGGAATAATTGTCATCCAAATCCTTGTAACGGCTCCACGGTGCGTCTATCCATGTACAGTAGATATGAGGCAGAATCTGCGCAATCTGCTCCTCCTCGTAGAAGGTCTCGGAAACGGTATAATCCGTATAGCCGCCATCCCATGTCTCTGCCACCGCTCTCGGCTCGATTTCGGCATCCTCTGCGTTCTCCTGCTCCGCCAGCTCATTGTGGTAGCAGGTCACCGTCACCGACTCGATATCCGCCGCGTCAAGCTCCATCGGATAATACGCCTCCAGCTTTTGCAGCGCGGCAATCGTATTGGTAAAACTGTCATACACAAACCACTGTCTCTGGTTATAATTTTTATACTCAAAAGAGAGACTGCCGCACGGACGATTATGCCGCACAAGCGTAAAGTCAAACTGCTCCATATCCTTAAGCCACGCCTCGCGAAGCCGCGCCGCCTCCGCCGCCGGAATCACTGTCCGCGCCGGACCGTTGGTGTAGGTAATCCGGGTCACATCCTTGCAGACAGTCTCGTCCGTGATCCCCTGAAACGTACCTTTTTTATAGGCATCCGTACGGAAAATCTGATTGAGGAGCTCCTCCGTGCCGGAATCGTCATAATCTACCCGTATGCTTCTGGCTTTCTGCCTGCCCGACTTCAGGCGGTAGAGAATCTGTACATAACGGTCATCCCCCATCTCCTCCGGGTCAGCCCCCTGCGCCGCCTCCGCCAGCTTCAGAACGGGCGAAGCGTCCGTCAGAAACATATTGTCTTTTTCAAACTCGTTTTTTTCTATATACTGCCTGTCTTCATCCCAATAGTTATCATAGTACCCGTCTGCTGAAATTGCAATACTCTCGATTTTATTTTGCGCCGGTATGTAACTGTCATACCCGAACACATCCCATTTAAAGACGCTAAATATTGCCAAAACACCGACAAGCGCGATACCGCTCGTGGGCAGATGTTTGAAAATGCTTCTGATATCAAAATCAAAAAGCACCTCCGCCGCCGCACAGAAAAGCAGGCCGCCGGCAAGCATCCCCGCTACCTGCAGCATTTCATTCTGATAGGACATATCGTACACCATTCCGCCCACCATAAACGCCACCGGAATTGCCACCGCCACCTTAAACACAGGCTCCGTAAAGGGAAACGCCATAGCGCGGCCCGCCGCTTCGGAAGGTCTTTTTTTGTAGGCATAATAGGCAAGCAGCAAAAACATCACTGCAATCAAAATCCACTTCGCCACAATAGGCATGGCGATGGCCGCCGCGACTGCGGCATCCTTCGCGTTCTTAATATCCCAGATATGAATCATGCAGTCATAGAGCACCGACAACTTCGGATTCGTGCTCAGATAATATTCGGAATAGGTCTCAAAAAAAATTCGTTTCAGCGTGCCAATCTGTCCCTGCAGGCAGAGGTCATACAGCACAAAAGTCAAAAATACACAGACCGTCACAAAACGGTTTCCCGTCAGCATCACCGCCAATATCATCATATGGTAAACCGCCAGAAACAAAAACAGATGCCACACAAAGGCCAGTCCCGCGTTCGCCAGCACATCCATGTTCACCGCTCCCTGCGCCGTCGCAATGACCGCACCCAAAATCATGCCGGACAGGTTAGCCGCAAGGTAAATTATGATGCCGTTTAGGTAAACCACCGCAAACCTTCTGTCCTTGGACACCGGAACACTGTGGTACATATCCACTTTTCTTCTGTCATACAAATAAGAGAATCCCTGCATACCGATAACTGCCGCCAAAATAATTATGACTCCGTACACATTATCGGAAAATGCCAGCGCGTCCTTGGCCGCCTGATACATCGCCGCCTGAAACTGCGCCATGGTTCTGTAGCTGCCCTCCGCCTGATAGCTCCTGATCCTGCTTAAATAAATCATCATCATGCCGCCGTAAACGAGAAGCTGGGACAGTACCGCCACAATCCAGACCCATACTCTCCGTTTATGATTTTCCCTGCAGCTAGCCAAGAATGAGTTTTTTGATGTCATAGCCTACCACCTCCGTCTCGCTGATAAATATCTCCTCCAAGGACAACGGAAGCACCTCATAAAAAATCGTGTCCACCGTAGCGAACCGCGCCTCCACTTCCTCCCTTGTACTGCGCACCGTAATCGTGCAGAGGGATCCCCTCTGTTCCTTCTTTAAGACTTCCAGCCCGTTTAACGCTTTCCGTTCATCCTCCACGGCACAAAATACACACTGCACCTTCTGGATATTACACTTCATATCCTCCAGATCCTTGGACAGCAGAACGCCGCCCTTATGTAACAGCCCTACATGATCACAGATGTCTTCCAGCTCCCGCAGGTTGTGGGAAGCGATCACGGGTGTCAGCCCCCGCTCCTCCATCTCCTTTGCAAAGATGGACTTGATGCCCTGACGCATCACCGGATCAAGTCCGTCGAAGGTCTCGTCGCACAGAATGTATTTCGTGTGGGCACATATTCCCAGAAGCAGGGCGAGCTGCTTTTTCATACCCTTGGAAAAAGTGCCGATCTTCCGATTTTTATCAAGGTTAAATTTTTCCAGATACCGATAAAACTCCTCCCGGTCAAAAGCCTCGTAGATGCCGCTGTAATACCGCTCCATAGCCCTTGCGTTGGCATTGGCAAAAAAGTAAGGTTCATCGGCAATAAAGAATAATCTCTTCTTTGCCTCCACATTGTCGTACACGGGCATATTGTCTACCGCCACCGTACCCTCATCGGGCTTGATCACGCCCGCGATCATGCGCAGCACCGTACTCTTGCCCGCGCCGTTCGTGCCGATCAGGCCGAACACCGTCTTCTCCTTAATTTCCACACTGACTTCATCGACAGCCTTTATTTTTTCAAACTGCTTCGTCAGATTATGTATCTCAATCATACGTTCCTCCTTGTCGGAGCGCCTTTTGCGTAGATACGCGTTGAGAAATTTGCGTGCTGTTTACAGAACAGCGATTCTCTCATCTGCGATTTCGAGTTTGTGGCTCCGACACAAACTCGCGATTGAAAAATCAGCGCATCAGCGTGATTTTTCAATCTGCTCTCCTTCCAGTCACACCTGCATACTCTCAATTTCCAGAACAATTTCCATCTTTGTCATACCGATCTCCAGCAGTTCTTTCACGAGCTTTATAATCTGATCCAGATATTCCTTCCTGCGCTGTTCCACTAGACTGCTGTCCCCGAGCACAAAGCTGCCCCTTCCCTTAACCGTATAAATAAAGCCCTGCCGCTCCAGCTCCGCATACGCCTTCTGGATCGTGTTCGGGTTGATGGACTGCTCCATTGCCAGACTGCGCACCGACGGCATCTGCTCGTCGGGCTGCATGACGCCCTTTAAAATCAGGGTCTTAAACCGCTCCACAATCTGCTCATAAATGGGGCGGGTATCCTTGTAATCAATCAGTACCATGTCGTCTCCTTTCTCACGTTTTTACCCCCCCCCCAACAATACTAACTGTACTATCAGTGGTGGTACAGTTAATATACCCCCGTCGGCAAAATTTGTCAAGTGTACGCATAAAAAGAAAAAGTGTAAAACCCTTTCTCTTCCAATGGACTTTACACTTTTTGTTTTACCGCTCATTTTTTTTGCTATTCCTTGATTTTATCTAATTCGGTGAGATTGATTCCAAACGCGGTTAAAATAACTTTCAATTCAACATATCTGTCTTTCATTCTTTTGTATGATTCTGAATCTTTTTCCGCTACAATCATATAACTTTGCAATCTCGAAAATTCTTCAATATTCTTCTGAATCATTTCTTTTTCAGTCATTTCCGACACCTCCATGCAACCACCGCCTTTTATCTTGAAACAGCCAATATTTCTTAATGTTGGTTAAGGTTTCATCAACAAAGACTTCCCCGTCATCTCCGCAGGCTGCTCCATGCCCATAAGCTCGATAATCGTAGGCACGATATCCGCCAAGCATCCGCCCTCGCGCAGTTTGTACGCCGGATCCGCGTTGACCAGAATGAAAGGCACCGGGTTGGTGGTGTGCGCCGTGAAGGGCGCGCCCGTCTCCTCGTCGATAAGCTGCTCCGCATTGCCGTGATCCGCACAGATGAACATCACGCCGTCCACCTCTTTCAGTGCGGCAACCGCCTTGCCCACACACTCGTCCACAGCCTCTACAGCCTTGATGGCTGCCTCCTGCACGCCGGTATGCCCCACCATGTCGGGGTTCGCAAAGTTAATGATAATCACATCGTAATCACCGGATTTGATGGAGGCCACCAGCTTATCGCACACCTCATAGGCGCTCATCTGGGGCTTCAGATCGTAGGTTGCCACATCCTTGGGGGAATTGACCAGAATACGGGTCTCACCCTCGTTGGGCTCCTCCACGCCGCCGTTGAAGAAAAAGGTCACATGCGCGTACTTCTCCGTCTCCGCGATTCTCGCCTGCTTCATGCCGTGCGCCGCCAGCCACTCGCCAAAGGTGTTGGTGACGGAAATCTTGTGGAACGCCACTTCCTTATTCGGAATGGTGGGATCGTAATCCGAAAAGCACACATAGGTCAGATCCAGTCTCTTCTCCCGCGCAAAGCCCTTGAAATCATCATCACAGAAGCTTCTTGTGATCTCTCTTGCCCTGTCCGGACGGAAATTGAAGAAGATCACGGAATCGCCGTCCTGAATCGTCGCCACAGGCGCGCCGTTCCTCATCACCACCGTAGGCTTTACAAACTCGTCCGTCTCCTCTCTGTCATAGGAAGCCTGAATCCCGGCAGGGCCGCTCTCCGCTTCCAGCCCTTCACCCTTGGTAAGCGCCAAGTAAGCCTTCTCCACTCTGTCATAGTTGTTGTCTCGATCCATCGCGTAGTAGCGGCCCGTCACGGTAGCCACCTCGCCCACGCCGATCTTCTTCATCTCGGCTTCCAAATCTTCCACATAACCCTTGCCGCTTGCCGGAGGCGTGTCACGTCCATCCAGGAAAGCGTGAACATACACCTTGCTCAGCCCGTTTCTCTTAGCCAGCTCCAGCAGACCGTAGAGGTGGGTGTTGTGGCTGTGCACGCCGCCGTCTGACAACAGACCGAACATGTGCAGGGCGGAGTCGTTCTTCTTGCAGTTGTTCACCGCATCCAGAAGGGCGGGGTTCTCAAAAAAGGTGCCGTCCTGAATCTCTTTCGTGATCCTCGTAAGCTCCTGATACACGATGCGCCCCGCGCCCATGTTGAGGTGCCCCACCTCGGAGTTGCCCATCTGTCCGTCAGGCAGGCCCACCGCCATGCCGCTGGCATTGCCCTTCACGAAGGGGCACTCCGCCATCAGTTTGTCCATCACCGGCGTGTTCGCCAGTGCAACCGCGTTGCCCTCCGTCTTCTCATTCAGGCCGTAGCCGTCCAAAATCATCAATACTGCCGGTTTCTTTGTTCCCATGACTTGTTTCTCCTTTTCCGTTTCCTTATTACTCTTTTATTTTGTCGATATCTACAAGATTCACGCCGGACACACTGAGCAAAGCCTTAATCGTCAAATACTCATCTTTCAGTTTTTCGTAAGTTTCCATAGCGTTTTCTTTTCTTGCTAACAACATATATTCCTGGATCTTCTTAAAATCATCAAGAGCCGCCTTTGTCACCTCAATACCTGTCGGCATACAATCACCTTCTTTCCATTCAGTATCTCTCCTGCCGGTTACAGCCTTATTATATCCGTTTTCCGGAAAAGTGTAAAGTTATGCCGCTTGTTTTTCTTTACCATCTGAGCTATCATAACCTTTATGGAAAACATATACCGCATAAAATACCAGAGCAAACTATATGAACTGCCCTACGAGGTGGTCTACAGCCGCCGCAAAACCTGCGCCGTCAGCATCTCCGCAGAAGGGGAAATCACCCTGCGTCTGCCTCTCGGAACTTCCGAAACGCAGGTGAGCCGTCTTTTACTGGACAAGCAGCACTGGATTATCACGCATTATCTGGAAGCCGTAAAGCAACAGGAAAACCGCCCCGTGTCCGACCTGACGGACACCCAGCGGGCGGCTCTTGAGAAGCGTTATATAACCGCAGCCAAGGACTATTTCCCGAAACGGGCAGCCCATTTCCTGCCGCTCACGGGCGGGAGCTTTAGCCGCATCACCATCCGCGACCAAAAGACCCGCTGGGGAAGCTGCAGCGGAAAAGGCACCCTCTCTTTCAACTGGCGGCTTATGCTGGCACCGCCTGCCGTTCTCGACTATGTGGTCGTACATGAACTGTGCCATCTGACCCACATGGATCACTCAAAGGCATTCTGGACGCTTGTGGAGAGCGTCTGCCCTGACTACCGCATCCACAGAAAATGGCTGAAGGAACACGGGCAGGAACTGATACTTTAATCAAACTTTGTTTTAATCCGCAGGCCGCCGTAACGCGGTTCAAAATCAGACTCCCTTTTGTATGCCGCGCTGCCGTCACGCCGTACATCCTTCGGCTTTCCGTTTGCAAATTTGCCCTTATCCCGGTTCTTCTCTCCCTTGTTTGAAAAACCGCTCTTTTCATTCCGGCTGTTATTTTTATTGTCATAACTGCCCTTGCTCTTTTCTCCGTCTTTGCCTCCCCTTATGCCGTAACCGCCCTTATTTTTGTCGCTGCTCCAGCCGCCGGGCTTTTTACCGTAACCGCTCCTGCTCCCGTCGCCGCCTTTTCTGCCGGTTCTGCCATCACTCCGGCCACCCTTGCCGCCGCGGCCGCCCTGAAAGGGTTTCTTCTCAAAGAAAAACTTCTCCGCACGGATATCCTCAATCTCGTCTCCCAGCTTCATCTTCATAAACGCCGCCGCGATCTGTGTGGCGCTGTACTGCCCCAATGCCACCGCGTCAAGAATATATTCGGTCGCCTTGCTGATATCCTCGTTTTCGATCACAGCCGTGGCTTCCTTCAATATCTTCTCCGCTTTCCTTGCCGTGATATCCGCCGCACTCGGCACTTTGCGCTCCTTGATTTTCGTGTGACAGATGCGCTCGATATCGCGAATCTTATAAGCCTCCCGGCCGACTACCAGCGTAAAGGAACGTCCCGTCTTGCCCGCGCGCCCGGTTCTGCCGATGCGATGCACATAGTATTCGATATCCTCCGGCACGTCAAAATTGTAGACCGCCTCCACGTCGCTCACGTCGATGCCTCTGGCCGCCACGTCCGTGGCGATCAGGATGTTCGTCCTGCCGCTCCGGAACAGATTCATCACCGTATCTCTCTGGCCCTGTGTCAAATCCCCGTGAAGACCCTCCACCTCGTATCCCCGGCCTTTCAGATGTTCTGTCAGCTCGTCCACCATACGCTTGGTGTTGCAGAAAATCAGCGCGCGTCCCGGCGTATAGTAGTCGATCAGGCGGCAGAGCACCTCCTCCTTATCCTGCTTCCGCACCTGATAGTAAGCCTGCTTGATTAAAGGAATCGTCACTTCCTTGGGCGTCATTTTGACATAGGCCGCGTCCTTCTGGTATGTCTTTGTGATATCCAAAATCGGTTTCGGCATGGTCGCTGAGAAAAGGCCGGTCTGCCGCTCTTCGGGCATCTCCCCCAGAATGGTCTCAATATCCTCCCGAAAGCCCATGTTCAACATCTCGTCCGCCTCGTCCAGCACCACCGTATGCACCTGATCCATCTTGAGTGTGCGCCTGCGCATATGATCCATGACGCGCCCCGGGGTTCCCACCACGATCTGCACGCCGGTCTTTAAGTTTTTAATCTGCTTGTAGATCTCCTGCCCGCCGTACACCGGCAGCACCTTGATCCCGTTCATATATTTGGCAAACTTGCGCAGTTCATCCGCCGCCTGCATGGCAAGCTCCCTGGTGGGACAAAGGATTACCGCCTGCAAAGAGCGGTTCTCCGGGTTGATCTTCTGCAAGATCGGGATGCCGAAGGCCGCCGTCTTGCCCGTGCCAGTCTGGGCCTGCCCGATGATGTCGCGCCCCATCATAAAGAGCGGGATAGCCTGCTCCTGGATGGGCGTCATATGCTCGAAGCCGAGCTCCTTCACCGCCCGCAGAATCCTGCCGTCGATTCCCGCGTCCTCATAGCGAAGCCCCTCTTTCTGCTCTCCCTCCGTCTCCCCTGCACTGCCGTCATAACGGTTCGCCGTCAAAATTTCCTTCTCCAGAAAGGCATCAAAATACTCGTTTTTCTTCTTTTCTCTACTCATGTTTCCCTCATTCTCTCATCAATTTTTTTACGTTACCACATGCGCTCTGCAATCGGGTCGATATGCTTTTTCATCTGTCCGCCGCACGACCCGCACATTGCACTAACCGCCAACTTACTCCTTCGGGTCTGCGCATAGAAAGATGCTGCCAGCTTTTGAGGCATGGCAGCACCTGTCAACCACTCTCTGTTTCATTTTATGCTTTCATGTAGCTTTTTAAGCGCGGTAAATCCTGCGCAGCCTGCTCACCGCCCTGTCGCGGATCAGGCACTCCCCATGCTCTTCCAGGTACTGCATCCGCTCATCGGAAACCGCGATCAGATTTCCAAACTCCACCGCCTGCGCGCTGATTCTGTTGAACGCCTTATAAGAGAGCCTGTTTTTCTCAAGCACCAGATAATAAACCTCGCCCTCCTTATAGAGATGGCTCTTCACAGAATATGTATTTGGAATCGTAGCCGCGTACTGCATCGTCTGGTGCATCGTGTTGAAAACAAACATCCTTCGGTTTTCATCGTACTCGCCCGCATTCTGTGCCGCCACCCGGGAGCGTTCCTCCTGTCCGGCAAGCTCCGCGCTGAATTCCTGCAGCACTTCTTTCAGATTCTGCAGCATCTCCCTGAAAGCCGCAGGCCCCTCGTCCGTAAAGGTCACCACAAGGCCGTTGTCCTTGAGCGGCGTAATCTGCATGGCAATGTTGCCGTTGTTGATCTGATAACCCACCTCTTCATGCGCCCGTTCGATGATATCCCGCAAAAACTCCTCGCCTCTCTCGTTGCGCTCAAAGATATCCGACAGCGCAAGCCCATACTCAGCCATGTCGTCCGCCGAGACAATACACTGTACTGTTGCATCATTGATCTTCTTATATTTCATGTGTTTTCCGACCTCTTATTATAATGTAAAATCGAACTCAACTATTTTTACATGTAAGAGTATAGCATACTGCAACACAATAGGAAAGAATCTTATCGCGTTTTATCCAAATTTTTTTAATCGCCCAGTTCTTCCCAGTGGGGTTCCTCCCAGTTTGTGCCACTGCTGACCGCAAAGTGGAGGAAGGGACCGGTAGCCTGTCCCGTCTTTCCCACGGTTGCGATTTTTTCTCCGCGTGCCACCTGCTGCCCTTTTTCCACCGCTATCGTCTTACAATGCGTATAATATGTCATCTGACCGCTCTGCCCATGCCAGAGCACCACATAATTTCCATTCACCGTATCAAATCCCGTCATACTGACCGTGCCGTCCGCGGCGGCGAGAATATCTGCCCCCTCCGGTGCCGCCATGTCCACGCCGGTGTGTGTCCTGACCTCGCCCGTGACGGGATGTGTCCGCTCTCCGAACCCGTCTGAAATTCTGTCGAACGCCGGGCAGGGATTGCTGAATGTTATCGCCACATCATGGTGCCCCTCTGCCCCGTTCAGGAGCGGTTTCTCCAGATCATTCCGTCCTGCTCCCGCAGAGTCAGAGTCACCCGCCTGCGAGGACGCCGTCCCTTCCCGTAGCTTTGAAATCTTTTTCTCCTGCCAGGGCGCACTTGCCACATAGGTTTCGTCAATTCTCGGATGACCCAGTTGGAAACCGGACGCGCTTTTCTCATCTTCCGCAACCTGTACCGTCAAAATAGGCAGACCGTCAAACCACAGCCCCTTTATCCCCTTAAACTTGAGTCCGACCATCAGATGCACCGCCGTTTTCTCCCAAACCGTATCCGAATATGCCTGATACATATCCGCGCCCGGATCGTCCAGCATAAAGGCAACCGCGTCGGGTACGATCTGCACGTCCTCCGTCTCAAAGTCCTGATAGGCAGAAATATCGATGGCGCCCAGATACATGTCCCCGTCATAGGTCACAAGTAGTTCCTTCGCCTCTTTATCAACGTCAAAGGTCAGATACTTCTTCGCCCATGCAAGGCAGCCCTCTTCCGAAAGCATTTTCATATCCACCGTGCCCGTGTCATAGCGGTTCGCGTAATAAAACCGCCAAATTTCCACAGTACCACTTTCTTCCGCCAGCAATTTCCAAACAAAACGTCTGGGCAGCCCATCCTCGGTCTGTTCCAGTACGCGAATATTGTCGTCCATGGAATTAACCAAAGAAACGCACCATCTCCCGTCAAAGGTATTCACATCCTCTCCAATCAACGTCTTTAAGCCGCGGAAACCAAATTCCTCCGTATATAAGCCGTAGAGCGATATCCCTGCATCCCTATTTTCACAGAGCAGATACCAGCCGTTCTCCATGGGATTTTCCGCCTCTCCCTTGGTATATTGATAGTATGCCTGACAATCCACCTGCCGATTTAAGGAAAGCTCGCTGTCATCCTTCCCCTCCATGACGCCGTGATAATTGAGAGCCTCCTCAAAAGCCGCCCGGTCTGCCTCCTGCAAAGCGTTCTTCTCCACTTCTCCGACCTGTACTTCCGCCAGTTTGGCGTTTTTCACAGTTTTCTCGTACTCTTTCTGAATGCGGGCAAACTCCTCGTTGTCCCCCTCATTAAGCTGTTGTCTGTTCTGCGCGCCGGAAACCGCCGCGGTGTCCTTGCCTGCCTGCCCGTTTCCGTTTGTCCCTGCCGTCTCCTGCTCCCCCAGCTCTCCCGATAGGTTCGCGCCTTCCCGCTCCGCCCCCGTAAAGGCACAGCCACAGATCAGGACGACAGCCGCGAAAACCGCCGCCAAAACAGAACCTCTCGTCCGGCTTTTCTTCGAGAGCGCCGTGATGCGCTCCCTGACACTCCGCTCGCCGCCCTCCGTCATAAACGTCATACCCGGACATTTCTCCCTGCCGCCCGCATGTTCCAAAAGGGCAAGAAGGGTCCTGCCGTAATCGAACCGGCTCGCCTCCCCGAGCAGCTTAACCGCCGCCTCGTCGCAGGCAAGCTCGCTGTCCTGTCTGGCCGCATAAGCCGCCGCCCACACAAAAGGGTCAAACCAGTAAACCGCCGTCAACGCACACCGCAGAAAGGCCCAGAATCCGTCCCTGTGCATGGCATGACAGTATTCATGCGCAAGGATATGGGACAAATTCCGGTCCTGCACAGACGCCCCCTCTCCGATATAAATATGCCGTCCCACCAGACATGGACCGGGCAGCCCCTTTACCCGGTACACCTTCATATCCCGCTCCGACAGCCGTTTCGCAAACGCTTCGGGAACCGTCTCTGCCGGAAGCTCTCTGCGGTTTCCGTAAAGAAATCCGGCAAACCGCCGCCTGCAAAACAGCAAATAACCGCCAACCGCCAGAAATCCCGCCAGCCACAGGAGCCCCAATAACCGTGACAGCGCGCTTATCTTCCTCCCACGGAGCGCCTCGCTCCTCGCAGAGAAGCTGTCCCCGGATTTCATCCCCGCCGGAGCCTCCTCCGTCCGCACCATGTCCACAGCCGTATCATCCCGCATACTCCCCTTTTCCGCTTCCGGCTGGCCGCCCGCCGTTTCCGCTCCTGTATTCTGCCCATCGGAAAACTCACGATCCACTCCGCCGCCGGCCGTCAACGCTCTGCCCGTATCCGCCGGAACCCTCTGCCCGTCCGCTCCGCCGTCAATAAACATCTGCACCTGTTCAGAAATCGTCTCCGGCAGAAGATTCATCACGCTGAATGCGCTCGTCCCCGCAGATAAGGGCACAAGGAGCCTGACTGCCACGAGAAGCCACAACCCATAACGAAGTCTCATGCTGATCTTCCCCAGAGTCATCTTTCGCAGGCAGAAAATAGCGATAATTAATATCGTCGATGTAAACAGCATCTCAAACAACATCACAGCCCCTCACCGTCCTTTCCCGGCACATCCCGTCCCATTTCCTTTTCCTCACGCCCGCACTGCGCCTCGGCGTTCCTCAGAATCTCATAAAGCTCCGCAATTTCCGACCCGGAAAGCGCCTTCTGCTCCACCATGGTATTCAGCATCAGCCCCATCCGTCCGCCAAAGACTCTCTCCAGAAACTCCTCCGTCTCCTGCAAAGCCGCCTCACTTCTCTCAATCTTCGGATAGTACATCTTTGCCCGCGCACCCGTCTCATAATAGACGGCTCCCTTATCCTCCATCCGCTTTAAAAAAGTCATGACCGTATGCTTGGTCCAGCCCGTCGTCTCCTGAAAACAACGTGTCAGCTGCATCATTGTCTGCGGCGCCTGCTCCCACAGCACGTTCATCACTTTCCATTCCGCCTCTGATAATTTCACCATGTTTCGTACTTTTTCCTCTCTGGCATTCCGTCTTTTCCCGACAAAGCAAAAGGTTGACATCTGCCTACCATTTGCTCTTTTAGCATAGTATATTGGTAGTCATCTGTCAACCTCGTTTTTAAAATATTATATACCTGCTATTTTTTCTGTCAATTTCTGTGGGATTCACACTGGAGTATGTTTTTTTAATTTGTCTGCCTTTATCGCCCAACCGTATGTTTTGTCGCGCATTTTGTATTTTTTATGTATTTTTTTAGACGATTTTCTTTCCATTTTTATTAAAAACTGTTAAAATGGGGTTAAGTAAAAGGGATTCCTGCCGATATCCTTAACAGAACAAGGAGTTCGCTGTGCAGTAAAGGATATGGCCATATCATAGTAACGCACAAATATGAATCCAAGGAGGGATCACCGCAATCTATGCAAATGAATGGACTTATAAAGTGGAAGCGGTTATGGCGGTCACCCCGGTAAAGAAGTCAGCTTCTGACAAAAATCGCCAGTCCAAGCAGAACCCGTCCCAGACTTTCGCAAAGAAATTCTTTTCCGAAGTGCTGGACGAGGCTTTTGAAAAGGAAAAAAGTCGAAATATCGAAATCCGGACGACCGGGTACACGAAAAATGCACTTCCTTTTCATAATTTTGTGAATTTACGAGAATATTCTTAAAATTGCAAAAAATACAAAAGAAATCAGAAACCTCAGCGCGTCCGTACTGAGGTTTCTGATTTTTATATGCAC
>VSNH01000095.1 GCA_009774215.1 Lachnospiraceae bacterium | reverse complement strand
ATTCCGAGTTTGTGGCTCCGACACAAACTCGCGATTGAAAAATAAGGTCATCAGACTTATTTTTCAATCTTTTCCACAGCGTTTTTCATCCGATATAACCTTCTCTTTATTTCCTGGTAAATCCCCGCTGTCGCCCTGTTCCCAGAAAGAAACGTTCGAAGCGGCGCAAGCGTCAAAAGCATAACCAGCCTGTACTTCCATATCTGCCGGCGGCCCATGTATTTTTTCACAATATGGGCATGTTCCACGGCGGAACGTTTCCTGTTCTCCCTGTTCTCCGAAAAACCGTCTCCCTCATAGGATGCCACGACAAGCGGCATATAAGCCATGGCCGCGCGCGCCCTGTAATAACACCAGAGAAAATGTTCATAATCCGCGCGGACTCTGTAGCACGTCCGAAATCCCCTTTTTTTAAGAAGCCGCCTGTCATAGAAACAAGCCTGATGACAGGGCACGTTGCGATAGCAGGCAAAATCGTCGATCTTGGGATTGGACATGACATGCGCGCCCGTGACCCGCTCCCTGATATTGCCATAGAAAATCATCGGCCGGGAACCTTTCTTTTCCTTTATTGCCTGCTTTACTTTTGCAAGCACCTTTTCGTCCGCAAAATAATCGCCGCAGTTTAAGAAAAACAGGTACGCTCCCGCCGCGTGGGAAACCGCCCGGTTCATGGCGTCATAGATCCCCTCATCCCGTTCTCTGCATATTTTCAGATCTGCCCCTGCGGGCAGCCTTTCCACCGAACCGTCCGTGGAGAGACCGTCCTGCACAATAATCTCGTAATCCTTTTCCGTCTGACGACGGATGCTCTCTATTGTCTTCCGTAATTTTTCGCCCGCGTTATAGCAGACGACGATAATGCTGAATGTCATTTTCTTATATCTCCGTATCATTTTTCGCCGTGCACAGATTGGGCGTGTTCAAATCGAACATAGCGCAATTGGCAAAATCGCCGCCGCACCGCTTTCCCGGATTGATCGCAGCTTAACCGGCTCATTGTGCGGGCTCTCACCCGATAGATATCTGCTGAACCATTCGTCCAAAAGCATGCCTTCGGACATCTGCCCTGCCCTATATTTGCACGGCTCTGTGCCTATTACGTCACATCTGACAAAATATCCACCATCTCATGAAAGAAAAATGTCTTGTAGGGCAGGACCAACACCCCGTCGTTCGCGCCTTTTTTCAAGTACATGGCGAAGTACAGCACCGCCGCCAGAAGAATGCCCGCCCGGAAAAGCCGCCGCCATTTTTTATCCGGCACAGCTTTTAACAACATCGGCAGAAACAAAATCTGGCTCACCATCAGATAATATCCGATCCGCGAGATGATGGGCAGGAAAGAGCAGAATACATAGAGAACCAGCGCGCCTAAATTCAGATACGTGTAAAACCAAAACCGCCGGTTCCAATCTTTCTCATCCTCTATAGTTATGACGCTCTTTTCGTCATTTACGCCTGCTTTATGTCCGCCCGTTTTCATGCCCTCTTCCGGCGCCGTGCCTCTTTTTATGACACATGCGTCATTTTTCATGTTGTTTTCCCGACGCCGCATCCAATACACGATCCCCGCGAAACCGAGAACCGCCGCGCACCGCAAAATGCTGATATAGCTTGTACCGCCCTCCAAATACTCCGTGTCCTCATAAGTCGGATATAGAAACACCACCAGCTTTAAATAAAAATCCTGCAAAAACAAAAAGGTGGTACAAAAAGCCGCCGCTATGGCAAGCTGCCATTTTTTCCAGGGCAGGGAGGCCAGAAAATAGAGCGGAATCACCACCAAAAGCGACTTGTGAAAAGTCGCCCCCAAAGACACCAACACCACAAATCTTCCCCACTGCCCACGCAGCACAAATTTCATGGAGTAGAGCGCAACGGCCAGCGCCAGATAATAGCGCACCGTACTGAACGTCTGGAAATAATACCCCAGCGTCATAAAGAGGAAAAACGTCAGCCCGAACTCATCGCTCTGCTCATACATGGCAAGCTGGAAAAATAACACCGTCACAAACGAATAGAACGCAAAAACCAGCAAATAATTTTCATACCCCGACAAGCCGTAAATCAGCTTGACCAAAAGATTAAAGCCAATCTCCGTGGGCACATAAGCGTCGCAGTTGACCAGATGCATAAACTCCACATACTTCGCATAGTCGTTGCCCACATTGAGCCTGCACGCAGAGAGCAAAAACAAAATCAGAAAAATCGCCGTCAGGCAGACGCGGTTCGCAAGCTGCTGTCTGGTAAGCGTATGGGATTGTCTCACCGGATGGTTGTCCACCAGACCGGCAAGAAGCGCCGTGACAACCGCAATCGTGATATATAAAATCATCTGCCGCGCGCCTCCCGCACGCCTGCGCGCATCATACGAAACGCTTTACCAACCGGAATTTCCCGGCACATGGTTTCCCTGTGCGTCAACAAAAACCGCAGGGAAAGAGGCAGCGCCAGTCTCCCGTAAAGATAGTGGTAGAGTACGCCCCTGTCGCGGAAAAATTTTTCATGATAACCCGAAAACCACGTAGACTCCCGCTCCTGCTCCCTGCCGATACATGCGGTATGCGCATAAATCCGAAGCCCCGCCTTCAGACAGTCCCGCAAAAACAGGCTGTCCTCCCCGTTGCTGTACTTGGCGCCGCCGCCGAAAAGCAGCGAATACTGCACATTGACCCTGCGCAGGGCGTCCAGCCTGCCCGAAATGCTGTACGCCGGATATCTGCCGTAATTGCGGTAAGTAATCCGCCGTATCTCCCGGTTCCAATACGTTCTGCGTGAAGGCGCCACCTCGACGTTAAATAGAATCAGATCCGCATCGGGGAGAGACGCATATGCCCTGCTTATTTTCTCCGCATAATCCCGCGACAGCCTGATATCCTCGTCGGAAAAAAGCACCACATCCCCGGATGCGTGCAAAAGCGCTGTATTACGGCTCAAGCCCACGCCCCGCTCCGGCATGGAAAAACACTTCACGCTCCCGCCCTGCACCGCGACCGTCTCATATTCGTAGCGGTCACACTGGTTTACAAGCACCGCATCCGTAGCTATATGCATTTGTGAGATAAGCGCCGCGGCATTTTTTTCGACCGCGGAAACCAAAACCTCTAATTTCATCGCACACCCAATTTCTTTCCTAACCGTTCTCCGCATCGTCGGTCGCTGCCTCTGTACCGGCCGCTCGATTCCACCGCCATCCTCTACATTTCCCCACCATTCCCGCGCGCAAAAAATGTTCTCCCGTAGTATCTCCGCAAAAACCGCTCATCCGCATCCCGTATCGCCACGCCACACAGCGCGCAGTCCTGCACCTTTAACTGCTCGATCACGTAGGACACAAAGGAACCGTGTGCCGCGCCAAACGGCAGGGACAGCACCACGCCGCCTGCCTTCCGCATTTCCCTGAGTTCCTCTTCCGAAAAGGACTTGTCCCTGTCCGGTTCGCAAATCTGAATATCCCCCAGTTTTTCCCGCAGATAGGCGAGATTTTTTTCATAATCGCATTTCCGTGCTTCCACGCCTGAAACGTAGCCGACAAATGACAAATCCGTCACTTTCTTGATATCCCCCGCCACCAGAATCCGATCGTCCATCACATAATAGAGAGAGAACCCGAGAAAGCTGATAAACAACCCCAAAAACGCACCCACAAACACAGCCTGCGCCATCCGGCTGTCCGCCACCACAAGCTTCGCCTCCGTCTTCTGAATCGCGTGGATTTCCAAAAACTCTTTGGCCTGCCCGCCGTATGTCTCCAGCGCCTGCACTGCCGCCCCGAGAATCGCGTCCGTGCGCTCTGCCCTGTTCGTCGTCACCGTGATCGTCAGCAAACGGATATCCGAGAGAATCTCCGCCCTGATCGCCGCCTCCGCCTCCTCCCGCGTATAATCCGTCGGAAGATTACCAAGCATCAATTCCATAATCGGGTCAGCCGCCATCAGGTCATTCCACGTATAACCGTTGTACGCCTGATAAACCTCCCCCGTCTCGTCCGCCGCAAAGTCCAGATACACTTTCGCAAAAGCCGAATACTCCCGCTCCGCTTCCGGCACCGTACGCACAATCGTATACACAACCAAACCGATCAAAGCGCCGCCAACCACCGCCCCCAGCACAAGCGGCAGACGCCCCAGCAGGCACAGCATATATTTTTTTATATCCATACCGTCATTCACATAGTTGCTGTCTATCATAACGTAAAACCTTTCACTCTACTCATATACCCTGGCGACTGCACCGCAAATTCAGCCAGCACCCGGCGCAGGCGGTTTCTTAAGGAGCCCCTTGAACCTGTTTAAATCCTTCGGATGAAAACTGCCGGTACTTAGCGAGGTTTTCCGCGAGCGTAGTACCCGCTGCGTTTTTCACGGAGCGAGAGCGCGGCGACGTAGAAACCGCCTGCCGCCCGCGCGTCGCTTGTTACATGCAATCCCGCCCCTTCTCACTTCATCGCCGTCGTCTGGCTGCTGTCCACGCCCTCCGTGCTCTCCGGCTTAATCAGAATCTTGAGCGTCAGCAGCATCAGCTTCAAATCCAGCCACACGGAATACTGCTCAATATATGTCAGATCCAGCTTCAATTTGTCGTAGGGCATCGTGTTGTATTTTCCGTAAACCTGCGCGTAGCCCGCAAGCCCCGCTTTCACTTTCATACGGAAAGCGAACTCCGGCATCTCCTCCATATACTGGTCGATGATTTCCGGCCTTTCGGGTCTGGGACCGATAAAAGACATTTCCCCTTTTAAAATATTAAAAAGCTGGGGCAGTTCGTCTATCCTTGTCGCGCGGATAAATTTCCCGACCGGCGTAATGCGGGAGTCGTTTTTGGAGGCCAGTCTGGCCACGCCATCCTTCTCCGCATCCACCCGCATACTCCGGAATTTCAAAATGTTAAATTCTTTTCTGTCGCGGGTACAGCGAACCTGTCTATAAAAAACCGGCCCACCGTCATAAAGCTTGATCACCGCCGCCGTAATCAGCATAAAAGGCGACGCAATCACCAAAAGCAAAACGGAGCAGACCAGATCGATCACCCGCTTCGCCACCCGCTGTTCCACCTTGAGGGAATACTCTCTCGTCAGATAAATGGGCGTGTCAAATAAGTGAAGCTGGTCTGCACCTCTGATCAGCACGTCGGATATCTTTGGCATTGTATATACCCGCACCGACAGGCTGTAGCAATACTTTAACAGAGCATTCCGATCCACCGCGGAAATATCCCAGAGCACCACCGCGCCGTAGCCGCGGCCGATCTCCTCCTTGACAGCCTTTATGCCCGCAGAAATATTCAGACATTTTTTGATCCGGTACTTGTCCTTTCTCGTCTCAAATTTCGTCACTATATCATCAATAGGGCGTTCCCCGTGCACAATCAGAATCTCTCTGGGCGGAAACGCCTTGTAATAACAGACGTTGCAGAAAAACACCCACAATCCCGCGAGAGCCGTCTGGATCAGCATGGTCCAGACAATTGGCCGCACGTCAACCACCCAGTTCGCCATCAGGGAAATCTGAAAATAGGAAATCACGTTGACAATGAGCAGGGAAAACAGCTCCGAAATAAACACATCCACGGGTTTCAGATAACCGATCTTTAACGCGCCGTATGTATTTGCAAAGAAAAACAACAGCACAAAATAAATCAAAAGGATCAACACATGCCCTTTGAAATAAAACCGAAAATTCCTGTGCAGTCTCAGAAACGGGTAATACGCCTCCAGCCAGAAGTACGCATAGACCGCCGTCTGGAAAATCAGTCCGATAAAAGAAAGCTGTAAAATAATCAGTCTTTTAATGGTTTCCATTTTTTTCATGGTTTATATCCGCCTCATCGTCGCCCTGTAAGCCCAAAACACAAAATATAATGCGCTGGAGAAAACAGAGAGTTTCTCCTGTCTGCGGTACAGATTCCAGATCCGCCTCACCGCTTTCAATTTATTGGAAGACAAAGATTTCGCCGGCCTTCTGTAAACCGCAAGCACCTCGTCAAGCCCATACGCCGCATATCCCGCCCGCAGAATTTGCCACCATAGCGCCGTGTCCTCACTCTCCACCAGCGGCATCCGCATCAGTTCATCAGGCACAGCATCCCGGTCAAGCACAACAGTAGTCGTAAAAATAACCGTCCGCGACAGCGCCTTTTTATAAGTCAGAACCTCCGGCACATGCACCACCCTGCCCGTAGGTCTGGCTGCCTCATCCCCGAACTCGTAGGCGGAAAACGCAAAACCCGCCCGTTTTTCATCCATAAAGGAGAGCTGTTTTCTAAGCTTGTCCGAAACCCAGATATCGTCCGCGTCAAGAAAGGCAATATACCGCCCGCCCGCCAGAGCCATGCCTGTGTTGCGTGCCGCCGCTGCGCCCTCATTTTTATTTTTGCAGATCAGGAAAACTTTTTTCCCTTCACCGCACAGATATTCCACAATACGCCCTATATTATCAAATACCGCTTCCACCGGGCGGTGTTCATACGCAGATAGCGTTTTCTCTATCGCCTCCACGCTGCCGTCCCCGGAGCAGTCGTCCACCAGCAGAAGTTCCCATCTGTCGTAAGTCTGCGAAAACACCATCCCGATGGTGTCCGCGATGTAGGCCGCCGCCCGGTACACCGGCACAATAATGCTGACCAACCCGTCCTCTCTATCCTTCAACTTCCCGTCCCCCGATCTCTTCCCTGACCAGATAGATCGGTCTTCTCTTCACTTCCATATAGGTCTTAGATAAGTATTGCCCGACAATCCCCAGACAAAACAGCTGTACACCGCTGACCATCATAATGATACAGACCAGAGAAGGCCAGCCGGAAGTCGGATCCCCGAACAAAAGCTTTCGTATAATTGTCACTATAATGATAACAAAAGCGACCAGGCAGAAAAACACGCCCGCCACAGACGCTATGGTCAGGGGCACCGTAGAAAACGCGATAATCCCCTCAAGGGAGTACAGGAAAAGCTTCCAGAACGACCACTTCGTCTCGCCCTTTCTGCGCTCCACGTTCTCATACTCCAGCCATTTGGTCTGATAACCCACCCAGCCGAAAATCCCCTTGGTAAAACGATTATATTCCGACATGGACAAAATCGCATCCACCACCTGCCTTGTCATCAGGCGGTAATCCCTGGCGCCGTCCACAATCTCCGTCCGGGAAATCTTATTCATGAGCTTATAAAATATTCTCGCAAAAAAGGAACGGATAACGGGTTCCCCTTTTCTGGTCACACGCCTGGTCGCCACCGAGTCGTAGCCCTGCTCAATATAGGAGTACATCTCCGGTAGAAGCGAAGGCGGATCCTGCAAGTCCGCATCCATCAGTACGGCAAAGTCACCCCTGCATTTCTGCAGCCCCGCGTAAATGGCAGCCTCCTTGCCGAAATTGCGGGAAAAGGAAATCAGGCGCACGCGCCCGTCCTCCTCATGAAGCTTCTTGACCTCGGAAACCGTCTGATCCCGGGAGCCGTCGTCCACATATATAATTTCAAACTCTATCTGCTTCTCATGAAAAAAATCTGCATTCCTGCATAATTCATCATAAAAATCCCTGACATTCTCCTCTTCGTTGTAGCAGGGTACGATAACGCTGAGCAGTTTCATAATGCGCTCCTTTCGTGCATACCGATATAAGTGTACCATATTTACATAAAAAAAGGAAGAGACGCGTCTCTTCCCTTACAATTCATATCAGGTTGTTTTTCAAACGTATGTAATCTGCCACAACGGCGATATATTCGCTGTTCGTCGGCCTTGTATACTCCACCGTGTTCGCGTAGCCGAACAGCTCTTCAAACAGATCGCTGTTTCCTCTCTCCCACGATACCTCAATCGCATTGCGGATCGCCCGCTCGATCTTCGTGTCCGTCGTCTGGTACATCTTCGCCAGATCAGGATAAAGCAGCTTAGTCACGCTCCCCACCAGCTCCATGTCCTCCACGCACATTCCCACCGCGCTCCGCAGAAACTGATAGCCCCGCAGATGCGCCGGTATCCCAAGCTCCAGCATGAAATCTGAGATCGTCTTTTCAAGCTCCCTCGGACTCATCATTATATTCTGTTGTGTCATTCCCCTCTTACTCCTTTGCAAATATTCATATAAAGCGATATATCATTCATCGTTTCTTTCGACATAATATCAAATATGCATCGCGTTGTAAACGGTAATTTATCGCGCGTAGAATATTTTTACCATTTCCACATAGTATTAAAAAAACATCGCCATATAAATCGGAAGATGCACCCTATTTCCCCTGTATCTTCTCATCATATACGCAAAAGGCGCTTTTATTCAATCGGTTTTTGCACGAAAAGGCGCTTTCCCGCCTTACAGCCTCGCCTCACTCTCGTTTTCCTTAAACCACTCGTAGGCCAGCCTCACGCCCTCCTCAAGTTCCACCTTGTGCCGCCAGCCGAGCCCATGCAGCTTCGTCACATCCGTAAGCTTTCTTGGTGTGCCATCAGGCATTGTCTGATCCCAGACAATCTGACCCGTGTACCCTACCACTTTTTTTACCGTCTCCGCCAGTTCTCTGATCGTAACTTCTTTGCCGGTACCGATATTGACATGCTGCTCCCCGCTGTAATTCTCCAGCAGAAATACACAGGCGTCCGCCATATCGTCCACATATAAAAATTCCCGAAGCGGCGTACCCGTTCCCCACAGTGTAACCGCAGGCTCGCCGTTCACCTTAGCCTCATGAAACTTGCGGATCATCGCCGGCATCACATGGGATCCTTCCAGATCATAGTTGTCGTGCGGCCCGTATAGATTTGTGGGCATACAGCTTATGAAATCGTCACTGTACTGCCGCTTATAAAACTTACACATTTCAAGCCCGGCAATCTTCGCGATGGCATACGCCTCGTTCGTCTCCTCCAGCGGGCCTGTCAGCAGCGCGTCCTCCGGAATCGGCTGGGGCGCCATTCTTGGATAGATGCAGGTGCTCCCCAAAAACAATAACTTCTTCACCTGATACTCGTGACAGCACTGGATGACATTACACTGAATCTGCATATTCTCGTAGGCAAATTCCGCGGGTGCGGTATTGTTTGCGTTGATGCCGCCCACCTTGGCCGCCGCCAGAATCACTGCGTCCGGACGCTCCTTTTCAAAGAACTCCCGCACCTCCTGCTGGCTGGTTAAGTCTAGCTCCCTGTGCGTCCTGCCGATGATATTTTCATATCCCTTTGCCTGTAAGGACCGCACGATCGCGCTGCCCACCAAGCCTCTGTGTCCCGCCACGTAAATTTTATCTGTTTTGTTCATAACGGCTATCCTCCATGTCTCTGCTTTACCGCTTTTCTTACTCCAACTATGAATATTCCATATTTTTAAACCATCCGCATCAGCCCCTGCCGAAATCTCCACGCGGCTGATCCGATGCATCACCATCTCAATATAGAAGCCTCTCTCAGTCTATCACAGGGGTATCTCTTTTACAAGGGATCATTCCTGCCCCATGTGACAGACAGTCCGCCGCAATCCGCCCCATCTTTCCCGTTGTAACTATTCAGCCTTTGGCTTCATAGTTACCGAATCCGGCCTATCCTAGTGCTCCATTTACCAATTAACTATCCTTTTTTGCTTGCCAGCATTCCCTTCTACTGCGTTGTTTTCGGTCAACGATGCCACCGCATCGCCTCCCTCAAACGCCTTGTATAAGGGAATTCTGGACTTCGCAAAAAGTGTATGCAATTGGAAAATGGCGCACTAGTTTTGCCTTCGGCAAAGAGGCCGGATTCTTCTCAGCCTTTACGCGTTCTCACGAACTTTGCAGCAAGTGCAAAGTCCTAGGCTAAATTGTTACTTTCCGTTTTTCTTTCGCTACTGTGCCGCCCGGAAACCATCCGCAATCTCTTCTCCCAGAAATACAATATCCGCCTCAGAAGACGAGGAAGGAAAGCTGTCATACCCCGCCTGATCCCCCTCCATCGGACAGTAGAAAATGACGCCTGCTATCTCATAAGACCGCGTCTCATAATTATCATAATCCTTCTGCACAAGCCAGTGATCATTCACATAGGAACCTGCGATTTCCCGCGTCAATGCAAAGCCTTTATATGCAAGCAGCAAAATAACTGCTGCCGAAACAGTCCATCCGACGGCAAGCCGCCACTGTCGGCTGTCAGTCTTCCTCCATCCCCTGAGGTTTCCACGCAGATCACTCCGCCCTCCCGCAATACGACGCCCGCTCTCCGTCCCGCCGACGCTTTCGTCCTGCCTCTGGGAATCCGCGCCGCTTCGCGCCCCTCTCTCCGCATAACACACCACCGCCTCATAAATTCCCCCGAATATCACCGCCGCCGTCAGGTACACCCAGACACAGCCATAACGGATCAGAGGCGAAGTACAAAGCCAGAAGAGGAAAGATGCCGCCACAGTCGCCTGCCCCGTGAGAAGAGCGGGCGGCAGCACACTTTCCGACGCGACAGGAGCCGCCGTTTTCTGCGCCGCAGTGCCATCCGAATCCCCCTGTACGCGCCAAAGCGCAAAACGCCCCGCTGCTGCCATCCGCCGCCTGCACCGTCTCCACACAAGATACCCCGTCTCCACAATAAGCGCAGCCACCGCCGCTGCCGCCCCCAGCACAAGAAGCTTGTCGCTCCCCGCAAGCCCGCCAAACCATCCGGGCAGCCATTCCCGCACGGGCATATCGAACTGTGACACATCCGTATAACCCCTACCCCACACTTGAATTTCTCTGGCATCATAATCCGCAATCCCTTTCGGGATTTTCCATATCACATCAAACAGATCAATCTGTGTGAAGGGATAGACCAGCCACCCCGAAATTACCACATTTCGAATAAAAAAGGGCAGCGCCGTCAAGATACCCAGCCCCAGATAAACGCCGATTTCTCCCCATCTTTTCTCCCGCAAAAGACGACAGGCGGGATAGAGCGTGAAAAGCAAAATCAACGCCGCCGACAGCTTTACCGTCATCAAAAACACGCCCAGCACGCACAAAAGGGCATAGGGCAGAATCGTCTCTTCCCCGCGCTCCGAAAGATCCAGCCACGTTATCACTATATAAAATGCCACAAGCACCATAAAATAATCCGAAGCCGGGGAAATCATTTCATCAAAAATATTCACCAGATAATACACGCACATCACTCTGGCGAAATCGCTTGAACGAAGCCGCCCCACCCGCAAGGATTTCCCGATTCGCAGACAGACGACCGCCAGCAAAAACGCCAGCCATCCCGCGGCGCAGTGATAGGACTGCCCGCCCAGAAACGCCATACTGTACAGCGCCGACAGAGCAAAGGACGAGCTGTTGTAAGCCAGCCTGCAATGCAGATTGCCAAGCCCCTTCACCACACCGTACTCCTCGATCCAGCGGATACTCTGGGCGTGATAGAGTCCTGTGTCGTAGTGAATCATGCCGCGGGAGGTTCCGTAAGCAAAGAGAAGAAATGCGGCAAGAACCGCACATAGCCGCAGCGCATCCGAACGCCCGATCCGCTCCCCGCCATCCGACAGACCGCTTCCCTGCCCTGCTCCCCCACTAAAATGGCTCCCCGTAGAACATATCATCTGCCGCAGCGCTGCCATAAACGCCTTTTTATCGACCAGCATAGTCAAAATGCAGGCCGCGCACAATATCACATTCGCCCACAGCCCCACGCCCGCAAACAGACTGAAAAACTGCGCGTAGACCGTCACGCACACAAGCCCGCACATAAAGTACGCGTCCGCATTGGGGGTATAATGAGGAAGGTGCCGCGTGAGTACACGCAGCACACCATATCCCATAATAAATGTAGTGATTCCGATGTAAAGCCAAATGAAAATTACAGACAGCATTTTTGACTCACGTTTCCTCTATTCCTGGTCTCCTACCCGGCAAGCGTCACCATTCGCACCCTCGCCGGATTTCATACAAATTTATGCTCATGCGGTGTGAACTGCGGCGGCATACGCGATCAGATGATTTCTTCCGGCATACCCCTGACCACTGCGGACAGCCCGTCAGGCTTCCCCCTGCGCCCTGTACTCCCCGCAGCTCATTCCTGCGATTTCCTTCAAGTCCGCATCCATCATCATAGCTACCAGACCCTTAAAGTCCACTTTCCGCTTCCAGCCAAGCTCCTTCTCGGCCTTCGCGCAGTTGCCCCACAAAAACTCCACTTCCGCAGGACGGTAAAACTCGGGATTCACGTCAACAAGCAGGCGGCCGCTCTCTGTATCATAACCTTTCTCATTCACGCCCGTTCCTTCCCACCTGATCTGCATACCAAGTTCCGCAAAAGCCGCCTCCACAAACTCCCTGACCGTGTGCGTCTCGTTGGTGGCAAGCACATAATCGTCCGGCTTGTCCTGCTGGAGCATCAGCCACATGCCTTCTACATAATCGCCCGCAAAGCCCCAGTCTCTCTTCGCATTCATATTGCCGAGGGACAGCTTTTCCTGTTTTCCCGCAATAATATTGGCAATCGCCAGCGTAATCTTTCTCGTCACAAAATTTTCCCCGCGCCTGGGCGACTCGTGATTGAACAGAATACCATTGCAGGCAAACATATTATAAGACTCTCTGTAATTGACTGTAATCCAGTAAGAATACAGCTTCGCCGCCCCGTAAGGGCTCTTCGGATAGAAGGGGGTTTTCTCGCTCTGGGGCGCCGTCTCCGGGATGCCGCCGAAAAGCTCCGACGTGGAAGCCTGATAATATCTACATGTGCCGCCGTTTACACGAATCGCCTCCAAAAGCTTCAATGTGCTCACGCCGGTGGCCTCCGCCGTGTACTCCGGCACCTCGAAGGACACACCCACATGGGACTGTGCCGCCAGATTGTACACCTCCGTAGGACGGATCTCCGCAATCAGCCGCATCAAATTGCTGGAGTCTGTCGTGTCCGCATAGTGCAGAAAAAATTTAACTTTATGATAGTCCGACGCAATCAAATGGTCGATTCTTCCCGTGTTGGCAATGCTGTGCCTGCGGATCAGGCCGTGCACCTCATATCCCTTTTCCAGCAAAAACTCCGCCAGATAAGAGCCGTCCTGTCCTGTGATTCCCGTGATTAGTGCTATTTTCTGCATAATATATATCCTTTCTGTTAATCTCTCATACTCGCTGCCACTTTTACAACTTTCGCTCCCTCTGCGCACCGCAGAGCGGGCTCGATTCCGTTTTTCAGACATTTTCTCACAAAAAAGCGGCCGCCGCAAAGCTTTTCGCCAATCCTCACCGATTCAGACACAATTCCCAAGATATGCCGCGATGGCGTCGTGCCAGTCCGCAAACATAAAGTCTGTCGTCATTTTAAACATATAATTTTCCAGAATAGAGTAAGCCGGCCGTTTCACCGCCGCGCCGTACTCCTCGGAAGTAATCGCCTCTACCACCGTCTTTTTCCCCGCAAGCCGGAAAATTTCCTCCGTAAACTGCGCCCAGCTGCAATCCCCTTCGCATGTGGCGTGAAACAGTCCGTAGTTTTCCGTTGGAAGCAGGTATGCAACCGCCTTCGCAAGCTCCGTCGCGCTGGTGGGAGAACCCACCTGATCCCGCACTACCCTCACCTTGTCGTGCGTCTCGCTGAGTCCGAGCATGGTCTTAACAAAGTTTTTCCCATCCCCGTAAAGCCAGGCCGTGCGCAGGATAAAATGCCTGTCGCTAAACTCCTTCACAAATTCTTCCCCCGCCAGCTTCGTCCTGCCGTAAGCGCCCTGCGGTCCTGTGGGATCGGTTTCCCTGTAAGGTCTTGTCCCATTTCCGTCAAACACATAGTCCGTGGAAATGTGCATTAATTTCGCACCTGTTTCGTTTGCCGCGATACTTAAGTTGCGCGCACCGACGGCGTTAATCCGAAAAGCCAGATCCTCCTCTTTCTCGCAGGCCTCCACCGCCGTGTAGGCGGGACAGTTGATGATCGCGGAGGGTTTCACCTCCCTTACAAATCCCGTCCCCTCGTCAGATTTCGTGATGTGCAGCTCCCCCCCAGCCGGGGTGTCCGGGGCAGATTACGCGG
>VSNH01000094.1 GCA_009774215.1 Lachnospiraceae bacterium | reverse complement strand
GCACATTCCTTTGCAAATCCGTGTGCATCCGCCGGAGGCTCTAAGGAAGTGCTGATTTAATCAGCGCTTCCTTAGGAAGAGGTGTGGGACAGGCAAGAACGGGTATGGGAAGGGGAATGCACTGTGTCTGCAGAAGAATCCGGAAGATATGGTAAAGTATATAGAGAAAGCAGAAGACATAAAAAGTGTTTACATAACATCAAGATGCGCTTATAGGAAAGGAAGGATCATACGATTATGGTTAAAGTAAATGATAATTATTTAAAACTTCCGGGGAGTTACCTGTTCTCCACCATCGGAAAGAAGGTGAACGCCTACGCGGCGGCTAACCCGGACAAAAAGATTATAAGACTGGGGATCGGTGATGTGACAAGACCGCTTACCCCCGCGATTATCAGCGCACTGCACGGGGCGGTGGACGAGATGGCGGACGAGAAGACGTTCCGCGGGTATGCGCCCGACTTGGGCTACGAGTTTCTGCGAGCGGCGATCGCGGAGAACGATTACAGGGCGAGGGGCTGCCAGATTGATGCGGACGAGATTTTTGTTTCCGACGGGGCAAAGTGCGATTCCGGCAATATCCAGGAAATTTTTGCCGTGGACAATAAGATTGCGGTCTGCGACCCCGTCTACCCGGTGTATGTGGATACCAACGTGATGGCGGGCAGAACAGGCACTTACGATGCGGGCACGGGCAACTGGAGCGATGTGATCTACATGCCCTGCACGGCGGAAAACGGTTTTGCGCCGGAGCTGCCAAAGACCGTGCCGGATTTGATTTATCTGTGCTTTCCAAACAATCCGACGGGCTCCGCCATCACAAAGGCGCGGCTGCAGGAGTGGGTGGATTATGCCAACAAAAACGGCTCTGTCATTATCTACGACGCGGCTTACGAGGCATATATATCAGAGAAGGACGTGCCCCACAGCATCTACGAGTGCGAGGGGGCGAGAACCTGTGCCATCGAGCTTCGGTCTTTCTCGAAAAATGCAGGCTTTACCGGCGTGCGTCTGGGCTTTACCGTGGTTCCGAAAGAGCTTAAGGCGGGGGATGTGGCGCTCCACGGACTCTGGGCAAGGCGGCACGGCACGAAGTACAACGGCGCGCCTTACATCATCCAGAGGGCGGGAGAGGCGGTCTACAGCGAGGCAGGAAAGATAGAGACGAAAGAGCTGGTCGCTTATTATATGAAGAATGCGGCCTATATTCTGGATGGATTGAAGTCGGCCGGGTTCCAAGTCTCCGGCGGCGTCAATGCGCCTTATATCTGGCTGAAAGCGCCAAACGGCATGACGAGCTGGGAGTTTTTCGACTATCTGCTTGAGACGGCGAATGTGGTCGGCACGCCCGGGTCGGGCTTTGGGCCGAGCGGTGAGACGTATTTCAGGCTGACGGCGTTCGGCAGTTATGAAAATACCGTGGAGGCGGTTGACCGGATTAAGAAGCTGGGCGTGTAAAGTAGTGCGGTTTCGTGGGGAAAGCAAAAGTCTGCGCAGGAAGAAGTCCGGGTTGGCAGCAGCCGTCAGAAACAGGGACATTGAGAAGCGTAATTTTGCAGAAATGAGGTTCTGGAATGGCAAAAGGGAGAGAGGCATCAGAACATGGATATATATTTGCTACGTCACGGGGAGACGGACTGGAATAAAAAGCGGCTTTTGCAGGGGCATACGGACATTCCGCTGAATGAAAAAGGAAGGGCGCAGGTGGACGACACGGTGCGTAAGCTGTGCGCGCTTGATGTGCGGATGGATGCCATTGTATCAAGCCCGTTAAAAAGGGCGCGCGAAACCGCGGAGATTGCGGCGGACAGGCTGGGTTATCCGAAAGAAAAGATTGCCGTGGAGGAGCTTCTCATTGAGCGTGGCTTTGGCGAGGGAGAAGGTATGTCGTTAAATGACATGAAGACAAAGTATCCCGACAGTGACTGTCCGGGCATGGAGTCCAAAGAGGAGCTGATCAGGCGCGCCGGACAGGCATTCCAAAAAATAACGACCGTGTTTTGCGATGCGGAGCGGATTCTTCTGACTGCTCACGGAGCGGTTTTGTTTGCACTTCTGGAGGCGGTTTCCGGGGAAACGATTCCCTATACAGGGAGGGCGGCATGTATCACGCAGGGCAGCATTTACCGGATTCGCAAGGGGGACAACGGGATTTCCTTTGCCGCATATGATGAAGAGGCAGGTGGATTTGCGGAGCTGGACGCGGACGGGATTGGGCGGTCTGCGAGAATTTATTTGTGAAATAAATGTTGTATTTTTTGATGAACACAATATTTTTTATCATAAAATACTTGCACATTGGAAAGAATTATGTTATACATGTATACAAGAGTGAAGAAAAACACGAGTGCTCCATTTTCCAATGGCATACACTTTTTGCGAAGTCCAGAATTTCCTTATACAAGGCGTTTGAGGGAGGCGATGCGGTGGCATCGTTGACCGAAAACAACGCAGTAGAAGGGAATGCTGGCAAGCAAAAAAGGATAGTTAATTGGTAAATGGAACACTAGTACTTCGTACTTGAAGTTCCTGTGCAAATTTTCGAGGATATTTTTTCGAGTGTCAAGTTCAGAAACGGAGGCGAAGCGGGCTACGCTGAGTATTCTGGACTTGTGCAATCGGGAAAATAGGCCGAAATATTTGCACAAGGGTTTTCAGTACGGAATACTAGGCTCGAAAGAACCTCGCTAAGTGTTTTCAAGCTTCACACAAGAGAATGCTAAAGAGCAGCATTCTTTGCGAAATGCAATGAAGGAGACTCACCCTGAGGGAAGCGACAGGAATACGGCGTCACCGACTGAGAGCGCTGTTTGTGAAAGACAGGGACGGGAACACTCCGGAGCAGACTGTCTGAATTTTGCGATAGGGTATCATTGAGGGAAGATACAAATGTGACATGAGTGTCAATGACACGGGTGTCATAAGCAGAACTAGGGCAGTACGTGACACGCGTTAAGTGATTGAGAGGGTAAGGCGAATTTCATCTTGTCTGGAGATGGCGGCTTATCAATGCGGGTGGTACCGCGGATAATGAAACATATCCGTCCCGGAATACAGCAATGTGTTCCGGGGCGTTTTTTGCGCGCATAAGCAGAGTCAGAAGGATTGCAGAATATGCGCCATGCTTGTATGAGGGCATATTCTGCAATCCTTCTGACGAGCAACGCGAACGAAGGATGCGCAGCATCCTGAGTCTGCTTATGTGCAGCCCCATGCAGAGGAAATATGCCGCTAAAGCGGCGCATGGAGCGCACAGCGAGTAGGGGAATCTTCCCTACGCGACTATATAAGCGGAGTCAGAAGGCTTACGGGACACGGTATTTATAGAAAGGCGGCAGATGACTATGACAATCAAAAATCAGTACAGGGATGTAACATTACAGGAAATCAGTGAGAGCGATATCGGAAAAGAGCTGTGTGTGGCGGGATGGATCGAGAACATCAGGGATCACGGCGGCGTATCCTTTGTGGATCTGCGGGATATGTACGGGGTATTGCAGGTGGTGATGCGGGACACTTCCCTTCTGGAAGGGCTGTCCAAGGAGATGAGCGTTTCCATTGAGGGTTTGATCGAGAAACGGGACGAGGAGACTTACAATCCCCGGATTCCCACAGGCACCATCGAGCTGGAGGCGCATAAGGTGGATGTGCTGGGAAAAGTTTATAAGCAGCTTCCTTTTGAGATTATGACTTCCAGAGAGACAAGGGAGGATGTGCGCCTGAAATACCGCTATCTTGATCTGCGCAACCAGAAGGTGAAGGACAATATTATTTTCCGCTCCCAGGTGATTGCTTACCTGCGGGAAAAGATGACGGAGCTGGGCTTTCTGGAGATTCAGACGCCGATCCTGTGCGCGTCGTCCCCGGAGGGCGCGAGAGACTATATCGTGCCTTCGAGGAAGTATAAGGGCAAGTTTTACGCTTTGCCGCAGGCGCCTCAGCAGTTCAAACAGCTTTTGATGGTGTCGGGGTTTGACAAATATTTCCAGATCGCGCCATGTTTCCGGGATGAGGATGCGAGGGCAGACCGTTCGCCCGGCGAATTTTATCAGCTTGACTTCGAGATGAGCTTCGCGACCCAGGAGGATGTGTTTAAGGTGGGCGAGGAGGTGCTCTCCGCCGTGTTTGAGAAATTTGCGCCGGAGGGGGCAGCGGTGACAAAAGCGCCTTATCCCATTATCAGCTATAAACAGGCGATGTTAGAGTTCGGCACGGATAAGCCGGACCTGAGAAACCCGCTTCGAATTATAGATCTGACTGACTTTTTCCAGGCATGTACCTTTAAGCCTTTTCATGGCAGGACAGTCCGGGCGATCAAGGTGCACGCGGATATGTCGAAAGGCTTCCATGAGAAGCTGTTAAAGTTTGCCACGGATATGGGCATGGGCGGCCTCGGTTATCTGGAGGTGGCGGAGGACTTAAGCTACAAGGGGCCTATTGATAAGTTTATTCCGGAGGAGAAAAAGGGAGAGCTTCGCGAACTGGCAGGACTTTCTGTGGGCGACACGATTTTCTTTATCGCGGATAAGGAGGAGCGGGCGGCCTACTATGCGGGGCAGCTTCGCACGGAGCTGGGGCAGAAGCTGGAGCTGCTTGAAAAGAACGCGTACCGGTTCTGCTATATCAACGATTTTCCCATGTTTGAGCGCGACCCGGAGACGAAACAGATCGGCTTTACCCACAATCCCTTCTCCATGCCGCAGGGCGGTCTGGAGGCGCTTAACACCATGGATCCGCTGGAAGTGCTGGCCTATCAGTACGATATCGTCTGCAACGGCGTGGAGCTTTCCTCCGGCGCGGTGCGAAATCACGATATGGAGATCATGGAGAAAGCGTTTGCCATCGCGGGCTATGACGAGGAGACGTTGAAGACCAAGTTTGGCGCGCTGTACAATGCGTTCCAGTTCGGTGCGCCGCCGCACGCGGGCATGGCGCCGGGGGTTGACCGCATGATCATGCTGCTCCGGAATGAGGAGAACATCAGGGAAGTGATCGCCTTCCCCATGAGCGGTTCCGCGCAGGATCTGATGTGCGGCGCACCGGGGGATGTGACGGAGCAGCAGCTTAGGGAAGTGCATATTAAAGTGAGGGCGTAAGCCGGCGCAGACTCAGCAGTCTGCGCCAGAAGGATTACGGCATCTGAGAAATGAGGTAAACATGGCAAATATCATAAGTGACGAGACAATCGAATATGTGGGCATTCTGGCGAAGCTGGAGCTGTCGGATGAGGAGAAAGAGCAGGCGAAGTCGGATATGGGGCGGATGCTTGACTATATCGACAAGCTGGGCGAGCTTGACACCACGGACGTGGAGCCCATGTCCCATGTATTCCGGGTGGAGAATGTGTTCCGGGAGGATGTGGTGACCAACGGGGATGAAAGAGAACGACTGTTATCCAATGCACCGCAGGAGAAGGACGGGATGTTTGTGGTGCCGCGGACATTCGAATAAATGTTGATTTGCGGGTAAGCGTGGCGACATGGATGATGCCCATCTGTTTTAGAGAGAATTAGCCATAAAGCAATGATGTGTGAAAGGGATAGCGGCACACACGGTATGGGGTAGAAAGGAAAAGTGTTATATGAATGTTATAGAAATGACCGCGGCACAACTCTCTGCGGCAATAAGGGAGGGGAAGACCACCGCGGTGGAAGCCGCGGAGGCTGTGCTTGCGCAGATAGAGAAAGAAGATAAAAATTACAACTGTTACGTAACGGTAGACAGGGACGGCGCCTTGACACAGGCGCGGGCGGTGCAGGCAAAAATCGAGGCGGGAGAGCTGACAGGGCCGCTTGCAGGCGTGCCGGTGGCGGTGAAGGACAATATCTGCACGGAAGGGCTGCGCACCACCTGCTCCTCGAAAATCCTGCATAACTTTGTGCCGACCTACACGGCGGAGGCCGTGAAGAATCTGCAGAAGGCGGGGGCGGTGATTCTCGGCAAGACCAATATGGATGAGTTCGCTATGGGCTCCACCACGGAAACCTCGGCATACGGGCCCACAAAGAATCCGAGGAATCTTGAGCATGTGCCGGGCGGTTCTTCCGGCGGTTCAGCGGCGGCGGTTGCGGCAGACGAATGTATTTACGCCATCGGTTCCGACACGGGTGGTTCCATCAGGCAGCCGGCTTCCTACTGCGGGGTGGTGGGCATGAAACCCACCTATGGCACGGTTTCCCGTTATGGTCTGATTGCTTATGGTTCCTCGCTGGATCAGATCGGCCCGCTGACAAAGGATGTGAGGGACTGTGCGGCGGTGCTTGAGGCGCTGGCATCCCATGATCCTAAGGATTCCACCTCTGTTTCCAGAGCGGACAAGGATTTTACCGCGGCGCTCACGGAGGACGTGAAAGGGTTGCGCATCGGCATTCCCATTGATTATCTGGGAGAAGGGCTTGACGACGAGGTGCGGACGGCCGTTTTGCAGGCGGCGGAAGTATTGGAGAAGAAAGGCGCACTGGTGGAGCGGTTTGACTTAAGTCTGGTGGAATATGCGATTCCGGCTTACTATACGATCGCGGCGGCGGAGGCCAGCTCCAATCTGGAGCGGTTCGACGGCATCAAGTACGGTTACCGCACGGAAGAGTATGCGGGCCTTCATAACATGTATAAAAAATCCCGCTCGGAGGGATTCGGGGAGGAAGTGAAACGCCGTATTATGCTCGGTTCCTTCGTTTTGAGCTCCGGATACTATGACGCTTACTATCTGAAAGCTTTGAAGGTGAAGGCGCTGATTAAAAAAGCGTTCGATGAGGCTTTTGCGAAATACGACCTGATTCTCGGTCCCGTGGCGCCGACTACCGCGCCGAAGCTGGGGGAGAGTCTGGCTGACCCGATACAAATGTATCTGGGCGATATTTATACCATCGCTGTGAATCTGGCGGGACTGCCCGGCATCAGCGTTCCCTGCGGGCAGGACAGCAAGGGACTGCCCATCGGCCTGCAGCTGATCGGGGACTGCTTTCAGGAGAAAAAGCTGCTGCGGGCGGCCTATACTTACGAGCAGCACGCAAAGAAGCTCTAAAGACACCGTGCCATTGGACGCGATGCCAAGAACTTCTAAGTTTCGTGTGAGAGAATGACGGAAATGCGTCATTCTCCGGGAAATGGAGGATTGTTTTATGTATAAAGAATACGAAACCGTAATCGGCTTAGAAGTCCACGTGGAGCTGGCTACGAAAACCAAAATATTCTGCGGCTGCTCCACCGCTTTCGGGGCGGCGCCCAACACCCAGACCTGCCCGGTCTGCACGGGAATGCCCGGTTCCCTGCCTGTCCTGAACAAACAGGTTCTGGAGTATGCCATTGCGGTGGGGCTGGCAACGAATTGCGATATCACTCGCTATGCGAAATTTGACAGAAAAAATTACTTTTACCCGGATAATCCGCAAAATTATCAGATTTCCCAGCTTTATCTCCCTATCTGCCGAAACGGCGGCGTGGAGATCGAGACGGCGCAGGGCGGTAAGAAGATTGTGGGCATCCATGAAATCCATATGGAGGAGGATGCGGGCAAGCTGATCCATGACGAGTGGGAGGACTGCAGTCTGGTGGACTACAACCGCTCCGGCGTGCCGCTGATTGAGATTGTGTCCGAGCCGGATATGCGAAACGCCGAGGAGGTCATCGCCTATTTGGAAAAGCTGCGTCTGGTGATCCAGTATCTGGGTGCGTCGGACTGCAAGCTGCAGGAAGGCTCCATGCGCGCGGACGTGAACCTTTCCGTCAGGGAGGTGGGAGCGGAAGCCTTCGGCACCCGGACGGAGATGAAGAACCTGAACAGCTTCAAGGCCATCACAAGGGCCATCGAGGGGGAGACGGAGCGGCAGATCGACCTGATGGAAGCGGGAGAGAGCGTGGTGCAGGAGACCAGAAGATGGGATGATACGAAGGGAGAGTCCTACGCCATGCGGAGCAAGGAGGATGCGCAGGATTATCGCTACTTCCCCGACCCCGACCTGACCCCGATCAGCGTGAGCGAAGAGATGCTGCAGGAAATCCGCGCAAGACAGCCGGAGTTCCGCACGGAAAAGATGGCTCGTTACCGGGAAGAGTTTGACATTCCCGATTACGACATCGATATTATCACAGGGGAAAAGCCGCTGGCCGATCTGTTCGAGGCGGCGGTGGCGCTGGGGGCGCAGCCCAAGAAGGTGTCCAACTGGATTATGGGAGAGACCCTGCGCCTGATGAAAGAGCGGGAGGTGGATGCCTCCGACCTGCGCTTTTCGCCGGAGAATCTGGCGAAGCTGATTGCTCTTACAGACACGAAGCAGATCAACAGCTCGGTGGCAAAGGAAGTTTTCGAGGTGATGTTTGAGGAGAATGTGGATCCCGAACGGTACGTGGATGAGAAAGGATTAAAGACCGTCAACGACGAGGGCGCCTTGAAAAAGACCATAGAGGAAGTGATCGCGGCGAACCCGCAGTCCGTGGAGGATTATCGGAACGGCAAGGAGAAAGCCATCGGTTTCCTTGTGGGGCAGACCATGAAGGCCATGAAAGGGAAAGCCGATCCGGGAGCGGTGAACCAGATGCTGAAGGAATTGCTTCAAAAGTGACATAGATGTCAAAAAAATTATGGCTAGCGGGATAATTACAGACCAGTGAGCCGGCAGAGCGTGAAAGTAAAAAATAAGCGCCGGAGTAAGTGATTGAAACTCTGGCGCAAATTATTTTCTGACGGTATATTTTCAGAATAGGAAATGGGATCGGATTCACGCTCAAGCATTGTTTTCAAACAGATAGCTCAAAAATTGCAATGCAATCTTCGGGTCTTCCACCGACACCGGAATCCCGATCACGATTTCCGAAGGATGCCCCTGAAAGGTGTAATCACCCTCAAAGATGTAATCATAATAGCCGGAATCGCCCAGCCTGTTTCCCGTCTGCGGGATGCGGATGCCCACTGCCACGGGCTTTTCCATGGCGGCGGGATCGCTGTGGTCGATCACCTCTTCGTAAAAGGCTTTCTGTGCGGCTTCCATTTCCTCCAGCGTATCGCCCGTATCCGCGTCAAAGTCGGCGCCGTCCGTGTAGTAGAGCAGGTCGGCATAGGGAGCAAGCTCTTCTGCGCTGAAAGCGCTGTTCAGATCATAGAAGTATTCGAGTCGTGCATAACTTTCAAAGGCTTCCGTGTCTGCCACTATGGCCTGGATATCTCCGGCATGCATCATGGCTGCCATTTTTTGCCGGCTGGCCATTTCGTACTGGTCGCCGCTGCTGGCGGAAGTTGTGACAGTGGTGTCAATATATACCTGATAGGCATCCGGGTCGATACCTGCATATTCCAGAAACTCCTGCGGCCATGTGACAGTGGCGTCATTATTATCCACACCGGTGTTGGCATTCAGTAGAACCGCATAAAAGGCGTAGGGTTTGTTGGAACGGTAGGAATTAATGAAGGCGATGATGAAGACAACCACGATAACGGCCACAATTGTATGCACCTTATAATAATCCCAGAAATAGGCGAGCTTTTCTTTGACAGTCATGGTGGCAAAGGCTTTTTTCTGAACATCTCTGATCTCTTCTATTACTGAATTTTGTGACGACATAACGCGATCCTTTCTTTCTTCGACAATCCTGTCAATGTTTTTGTCTGTTGTGCATCATCATTCGGAACAGATATTTTGTAGCTGAAAAGTTTTCCACATATCTATTATGATAAAGATACCGGAAATGGATGTCAATGAAGGGAGTCTTTTGTTTCTGTGAAATTTTTGTAAAATGAACGCACGGAAAACGCACGCCTAAACGCACGCGTGCGTTTGATTAATGTTGATAAAACGCACGGCGTGTGTTAAAATGCATATATCATTGTTATATTTTGTGCAGATGGCGTATGAATGATTTGCGGATGTTTTGAAGCGGAGGTAACTATGAGAACGATTCCGGAGCAGGAAACATTAACTGTGGAGTTTAAGAGCGATAAGAAGAAGCTGCCGGATCATGATCTGATTGAGGCGGTTATTGGGATGGCGAATACGGAGGGCGGCGTTTTGTTTCTCGGCGTGGAGGATGATGGAACGATTACAGGGGTTCATAAAGAGCATACTGACGAAATCGGAGTGGCGGCGCTGATTGCCAACAAAACGGTGCCTGCTGTTTCTGTCAGAGCCGAGATGCTTACAGAAAACGAAAAAGAAGTTTTAAAAGTGGAAATTCCCATGAGCAGAGCCATTGTGTCATCTTCTGACGGTAAAATTCTGCGGCGGAGAATAAAATTAGATGGAACGCCCGAAAACATTCCCTTGTATCCATATGAGATTAATACAAGGCTGTCAGAGCTGAGCCTGCTTGATTTTTCCGCACAGACATTGACTGGCGCGACTGTGGAGGATTTGGATTCGAATGAGAGAAAACGCCTGCGGGATATTATAAAGATGCGCAAAGGCGAGGAGTCTTTGACGGGATTGTCTGATGAAGAATTGGATAAAGCGTTACGCCTTGTAAAAGAAGAAAACGGGATATTGCGTCCTACAGTCACGGGAATGCTTCTGATCGGCAAAGCGGAGCGATTGCAGCAGCTTATACCGACCGCGGGCGCGAGTTTTCAGGTGCTGGAGGGAACGAAGGTAAGAGTGAACGAACAATTTATAGAACCGTTGTTACGTGCGTTTGAACGGATAGAAACTCATCTGAGGGCATGGAATCCCGAACGGGAGATGGAATACGGACTGTTCCGCATTCCAATTCCGGAATTTTCTGAGGCTGCAATCAGAGAAGGTTTGGTAAACGCTTTCTGCCACAGGGACTATACGATCTTACAGACGGTGAGAGTGGTTGTTGAGGATGAGGGATTATCAATCAGCAGCCCGGGAGGATTTATTGAGGGCGTTAACTTAAACAATCTGCTTACCGTTGAGCCGCATGGACGCAATCAGGCGTTGGCGGATGCGCTCAAAAGAATCGGGCTTGCGGAACGCACAGGAAGAGGAATTGACCGTATTTTTGAGGGGTCCATTGTCTATGGGCGTCCGCTTCCGGACTATTCCGAATCGACAAGCCGGTATGTAAAGCTGTTTATCCAACGGGCCAGACCGGATATGGCGTTTACCCAGATGATTTCAAATGAGGAAAACAGGATGGGGAGAACTCTGCCGATCAACTCACTGCTTATCTTGTCAACCTTGCGCACACAGCGCAGGGCGTCGGTGGGGGAAATGGCTGAAGCGATTCATGTGAGTGAAATGAGAACAAAGGCAAACGTCGAAAAACTGCTTGAAAGTGGACTGATAGAGGCGGTAGGAAACGGCAGGGCAAGAGCCTATATGTTAAGCGCGAAAGTGTATAGAGAGCAGGAAAATTCCGTCGGTTATGTAAGGCAGACGGGTATAGACCGCCTGAAATATGAAGAGTTAATTATAAAATTGGCGAAGCAGCAGGGCTATGTCACAAGAGATAATGTGAAGGAACTTTTAGGCATAAACGACAGTCAGGCATATCGAACCTTAAAGAAGCTTGCGGACAGGGGGCAGCTTGTTTTGGTTGGAAAGGGAAGAAAAGCGAGGTACGAGCTCGAAAAATAAACGCACGGAAAACGCACGCCTAAACGCACGCGTGCGTTTAAATGTGGGAAAGAAACGCACGCGTGCGTATTTTACGAAAATGTTTACAGGAGCTGTTTCAGATGCTAAAATGATAACAATACGGTTATAAGAGTTTGATCAGGAAAGATTGTTCCGTTTTTTGGGAATGAGGTTGGAGTAAAGTTTCCGGCCTATTCTGCCGATAAATCATAGGACATTATTTTACTGTTTTGACAGGACGGGCCGCGTATGAGAAAATTACAAAAAAATCAGATAATTTCAACCATCGGCCTGCTTGAAAAAGCACATGATGCGATTAAAAAAGCGATGGATGCCGGCAATCCGGATGCTGCTCTGACCCTGCTCGAACAGTGTCAGGACAGCGCGATTCAAATCGGCGGCATGATCGAGGAGTCCGAGGGAGAAGGTTTTGCCACGGTAGAGCTTCTGGAAAATTACTGTGAGCTGCTTTATCTGACCTATGAGTCGATCAGGCAGCAGCAGCCTGTCAACGTGGGTAAGACGTATAAAAACCTCCGCCGCGAGCTGATTCGGATAGAGAACAGCGTGAAGAATGATATTCCGGTAAGGACAAGCGCGGTATTTCTGCCCTATAAGGCGTCCATGTGGGACAGCCTTGAGAGCGTCTGGAAGGCGGCGGATGCCGATCCGGACTGTGACGCGTATGTCGTGCCGATTCCTTATTTTGATAAGAATCCCGATGGGAGTTTCAGCAGGATGCACTATGAGGGAGAGTTGTACCCGGAGTATGTGCCTATCGTGTCTTGGGAAGCCTTTGATCTGGAGAAGGAACATCCGGATGTTATTTATATACATAATCCTTATGACGAATGCAATCACGTGACAAGTGTGCACCCGTTTTTTTATGCGAGAGAGCTGAGGAAATTTACCGACAAATTAGTATATATACCTTATTTTATATTGCCAGAAATCAACCCGGACGATCAGGCGGCAATCGACGGCATGAAGCATTTCTGCTTTACGCCCGGCACCATTTATGCCAATCAGGTGATCGTCCAGTCGGAGGACATGCGGCAGATTTACATCAATGAATATTTGAAGGCGGCCAGGGAGATGGGGCTTCCGGGGGAGCATGTGGACAGGAAGTTTTTGGAAAAGAAGTTTCTGGGGACGGGGTCGCCAAAGATTGACAAGGTGCTGAATACCAGGAAAGAAGAGTTGGAGATTCCGGCGGAGTGGTTACAAATTATTGAGAAGCCGGATGGGAGTTGGAAGAAGGTTGTTTTTTACAACACGACCGTGAGCGCACTCCTGCAGAATAGCGAACAGATGATTCGTAAGATGGAGTCGGTGTTTGAGACATTCAAAGAGAGTAAAGAGGAAGTGGCGCTGTTGTGGAGGCCGCACCCGTTGATACAGGCGACGATTGAGTCTATGCGGCCGCAGCTGTGGGAAGCATATACGGAGATCAGAGATCGCTACATGGAGGAGGGCTGGGGGATTTACGATGATTCGACGGATTTGGATCGGGCGGTGGTCATTAGTGATGCGTATTATGGGGATGGAAGTAGTGTAGTGAGGCTGTGTCAGGAAAAGGGAATGCCGGTGATGCTGCAGCGTGTCAGCATATTAAATTAGAATGAAATAATAAATATATGTGGATGAGTGGAGATTCGATCGTGGATATGCTTATGAATAGCTTTGCGCTATTAAATAATACGGTATATATGGCTAGTGCAGAGGGTAATTTTATTTTTCAGGGAGATATTTAAAAAAAGGAAATGTTACTTTTTGAAAAGTTGCCTGAGGAGGATATTTTTTGTGAAGATTTATATGGAAATATTGTAACTTGCGGCAGGTATTTGATATTAATACCTCTTAACGCAAAGCATATATGGAAATACGATTTGGAAATTGGAGTATGGAAAGCTGTTAATTTAGATGATGATGCGGATATTAAATATAAATTTTTCGGTGCATATGTGTATGGAAATAAAGTTATCATGCTTGGACACTATTATCCGGGCGTTCTGATTTTAAATGTTGATACAAATGCAATTAGTTCGATTAAAGAGCCGTTTTTGAAATTTATGAATGGCAGGGACGGGCTATTCAATTTAAATTATGTGATTAAGGATGACTGTTTGTTTTCGCCGGTGATTAGTACGAATATAATTCTTAAATTAAATATGGAAAGTGAGGAATATGATTTTATCCCGGTAGGAGATAAACATAATGAATATTCCGGAATTATATGTGATGATACAGTGTGCTGGCTTGTTCCCAGAAGAAATGGTAAGTATGTGGTGATTGATGCCAATAAGAAGCTGACTGAATATGCCCTTCCGGATGAATTCAGTGAGGACAAAATATATTTTGCAGGGGGGTATGCAGTTGATAACGGGGTTGTTTTTGTGGGCGTGAGCGGAAAAACAATTCGCATGTCCAATGGTGATGGGGGCATTAGATTGCAAATGATTTCCCAGAGCTGTATTGGCTATAAGAAAATATCAGAAGAGATGACGGTTGTTCAACAGACGGACAATCAAATGCATTTGGAAAAAATGAATGGGGAAATAGAAAAGGATGCATTTTGTCTAAATGTGGGAGAAATTGAGAAAATGAT
>VSNH01000093.1 GCA_009774215.1 Lachnospiraceae bacterium | reverse complement strand
CTCCAAGAAGGCGGCACAGCAGCAGGCGGCATATCAGGCTCTTCTGGCGAGAAAAGAAAGGTAACATATGTATTTAAAGAGTATAGAGGTGCACGGGTTTAAATCCTTTGCAAATAAGATTAATTTCAAATTCCACAACGGCATCACGGGGATCGTGGGGCCGAACGGCTCCGGGAAGAGCAATGTGGCCGACGCGGTCAGGTGGGTGCTGGGAGAGCAGCGCATCAAACAGCTGCGTGGCGTGTCCATGCAGGATGTGATTTTTTCGGGAACGGAGATGAGAAAGCCCTTGGGCTATGCCTATGTGGCAATTACATTGGACAATTCCGATCATCAGCTCCCCATTGATTTTGACGAGGTGACGGTGTCGAGAAGGCTGTATCGCTCAGGAGAGAGCGAGTATATGTTGAACGGCACGCCCTGTCGTCTAAAGGACGTCAACGAACTGTTCTACGATACCGGTATCGGCAAGGAGGGCTACTCCATTATCGGGCAGGGCCAGATTGATAAAATCTTGAGCGGCAAGCCGGAGGAGCGCAGAGAGCTTTTTGATGAGGCGGCCGGTATTGTGAAATTCAAGAGAAGAAAGTATGCGGCGCAGAAAAAGCTGGAGGCGGAAAAGCAAAACTTAGTGCGCGTGAATGACATTCTGGCGGAGCTGGAAAAGCAGACGGGGCCGTTAGAAAAGCAGGCGGAGAAGGCAAGGATATATCTTCGCAGAAAAGAGGAATTAAAGACCCTCGACGTCAATGTTTTTCTGATGGAAAACGTGCGGATCACGGAGCAGCTTAAAGACGTGGACGAAAAACTGCGCATCGCTTCCGGCGATCTGCAGGAGACCACGGATAAATATGAATCCGCAAAGGAAGAGTATGAGCGGATCCAGAACCGTATTGAGCAGCTGGATGAGGAGATTGAGGCGGCCAGAGCCACACTCACGGACACAGGCGTGATGCGCTCCAAGCTGGAGGGTGAGATCAACGTCTTAAAAGAGCAGATTCACTCTGCGGAAGGCAATGAGGAGCATCTGCAGACCCGCATTAACAGCATAGGAGAACAGCTGGCAGAGCGGGACAAAGAGAGGGAAGCCATTCTTGCACAGAAGCGGGAGATCGACGAAAAGCTGACGGCTCTGGAGGAGGAGCGGACACAGGCCAGAGAACTTTTGGAAAAAACCCAGAGCGAGATAGAAACCTTAAATAATCATATTGAAAGCGGTAAGAATACCATTATAGAGGCGTTAAACAATCGGGCTACGATCAAATCGAGGCTGGGTCGTTTTGATACCATGCTGGAGCAGGTGAACATCCGAAAGGCGGAGTTAAATTCCAGACTGCTTCGCGCCAAGTCTGACGAGGCGGAACAGGCGGAGACGATCAAAAAGCTGGAGGCGGAATTTGAGGCCATAACCGCCTCGATCAAGGAGCTGACAGAACAGCAGGAACTGATGGAGGAGCGGCTTGCCGGCGTGCGGGACGAGCTGGCAGGAAAAGACCAGAAGCTTAGGGACACGCAGGTGCTCTACCACCAGCAGAAGTCCAAGCTGGAGGCGCTCTCCAACCTGACGGAGCGCTACGAGGGTTACGGTGGCAGCGTCAAGGCCGTCATGGAGAAAAAGGATACCGAGAAGGGTATCATCGGAGTTGTGGCGGATATCATTCAGGCGGAAGCGAAGTACGAGACGGCTATAGAGACGGCTCTCGGCGGCAATATCCAGAATATTGTGACGGAGGATGAGGAGACGGCCAAACGGATGATTGGCTTCCTAAAGAAAGCAAGAGCCGGGCGCGCCACTTTTCTGCCCCTCACGAGCATTACCCATCCGCAGGAGTTTAAAAATCAGGATGCGCTTAAGGAGCCGGGCGTGGTCGGGATGGCGGATGCGCTTGTAAAGATTGAGAAAAAGTATAAAAATGTGGCCAAGGCTATGCTGGGGCGTATTATGGTAGTAGATAATGTGGACAATGCGGTGAAGATCGCCAGGAAGTTTGACTACGGCATCCGCATGGTCACGCTGGAGGGCGAGCTTCTCGTGCCTGGCGGCGCTATCAGCGGCGGCGCGTTCAAGAACAACTCCAATCTGCTTGGCAGGCGCAGAGAGATGGAGGAGCTGGAGAAGAAGGTCAAGCAGTATGTGAAGGAGATCGATCAGATATTAAATGAGATCGAGGAGACCAAACGGGGCCGTAACAAACTGCGCCTCGAGATCGAGGATGTCAAGGGGCAGATTCAGCGCAAATTCATTGAGCAGAATACCGCCAGAATGAGTGTGATGCAGGCGGAGGAGAAGAAAAGCGAGACCACGGAAGGCTTCGGTGAGTTAAAGACGGAGGAGCAGGATATCGAGACTCAGATCGGTGAGATCCGTGCGGGCAAGGAGGCGGCGGCTAAAGAGCTGGCTGATTCCGAGGCGCTAGAGAAGAGTGTGGAAGCGCAGATTGGCGAGTTCCAGACGCAGCTTGAGGAAAAGCGCGCGCTCGAATCCGAGCAGTCGGCCCAGATGGCTGAGTGGGATGTGGAAGTGGAAAAAATGCGTCAGAATTCCGATTTCAGGCGGCAGAATCTGGAGCGTGTGGACGGGGAGCGGGAACGTTTCCAGGCAGAGCTTACCGAGGTGAAGGAAGGTCTGCACCTTGGCAAAGAGGAAGTGGAGCGCAAGAAGGAGAACATCCTGGAGATCGAGAGAACCATTGCGGCTTCCCATACGGCCCAGACGGAGGCGGAGGTCAAACTGAAAGAGGATGTGGAGGCGAAGGAGGAGCTTTCCGGGAAGCAGAAAAACTTCTTTGGCACGAGGGAGGAACTCTCCCAGCGCATGACGGCGCTGGACAAGGAAGTATATCGTTTGAATGCGCAGAAGGAGCGGATGGAGGAGTCCATTGAGTCCCGGATCAATTATATGTGGGACGAGTACGAGATCACCCTCTCCGACGCGGAGGGCTTAAAGAATGAGGAGATGACTGATCTGCCGGCCATGAAGCGGGAGATTGGAAATCTGAAAGACGCGATCAGAAAGCTTGGCGATGTAAATGTAAATGCCATCGAGGACTACCGGAATCTGATGGAACGGTATACCTTCTTAAAGACGCAGCATGACGATCTGGTGGAAGCGGAGAAAACGCTGCTCGGCATTATTGAGGAGCTGGACACATCCATGCGGAAACAGTTTAACGAAAAGTTTGCCCAGATTAACCGGGAGTTTGACAAAGTGTTTAAAGAACTGTTCGGCGGCGGCAAGGGTTCCCTTGAGCTGATCGAGGACGAGGACGTGCTGGAGGCGGGTATTCTGGTGATTGCCCAGCCGCCCGGAAAGAAACTGGTCAACATGATGCAGATGTCCGGCGGAGAGAAGTCCCTGACGGCGATCTGCCTGCTCTTTGCGATTCAGAATCTGAAACCTTCGCCCTTCTGCCTGCTGGACGAGATCGAGGCGGCTCTGGACGAGAATAACGTGACGCGGTTTGCCAAGTACCTGCACAAGCTGACGAAAAACACGCAGTTTATCGTGATTACGCACAGGCGCGGCACCATGGAGAAGGCGGACAGGCTCTACGGTATCACTATGCAGGAGAAGGGGGTTTCCACGCTGGTGAGCGTCAACCTGATTGATAAGGAACTCGACGACTAGCGTTAGGAGAGGTAGGATATGGGAGAAGAAAAAAAAGGTTTTTTCGGTCGGCTGAAGGCGGGTCTGACCAAGACGAGAGACAATATCGTACACGGGATGGATTCTGTGTTCGGGGGTTTTTCCAATATCGACGACGATTTTTATGAGGAGCTGGAAGAGATTCTGATTATGGGCGATATTGGCGTGAACGCCACCGAGGAGATTCTGGAGCGGCTGAAAAAGCAGGTGAAGGAGAATCATATCAAGGAGCCGGCGGCCTGCAGGGAACACTTGATAGACAGCATTCGGGAACAGATGGAAGTGGGGGAAACCGCCTACGATTTTGAGAAGGAGCGGTCGGTGGTGATGCTGATCGGCGTCAACGGCGTGGGGAAAACCACCACGGTGGGAAAGCTTGCGGCGCAGCTCAAGGGACAGGGGAAAAAGGTACTGATCGCGGCGGCGGATACCTTCCGCGCAGCTGCGGGAGAGCAGCTCTCCGAGTGGGCGGCCCGCGCCGGTGTGGACATGATCGGCGGCACGGAGGGCGCGGATCCCGCCAGTGTGATTTTCGACGCGGTGAGTGCGGCGAAAGCCAGGAATGTGGATGTTCTCTTATGCGATACGGCAGGGCGGCTTCACAACAAAAAGAATCTGATGGAGGAACTGAAAAAGATCAACCGCATTATAGACAGGGAGTTCCCGGATGCCCATCGGGAGAATCTGGTAGTTCTGGACGGCACCACGGGACAGAACGCTTTGCAGCAGGCGCGGGAGTTTGGCGAGGTGGCGGATGTGACCGGCATTGTCCTGACGAAGTTAGACGGGACGGCGAAGGGCGGCATTGCGGTGGCAATCCAGTCGGAATTGCAGATTCCGGTGAAGTATATCGGTGTGGGGGAATCCATAGAAGATTTGCAGAAATTTGACGCAAAGCAGTTTGTGGACGCGCTTTTCGACGTGAAAGCGGAAGAAGAAGGGCAGTAGTGGGTATGTATAGTCGAAATGTGCATTTACGACCCGAAACAGTAAATGCTGTGAATAGTAACAGTAAGGAGGCATAGAGGGATGGATGCAATGACATTGGACAAGTTCGAAGAAGCCTACGAGGTTGTGAAGGAGGTCGCCTCGGAGACAAAGCTTGTGTACAGCGATTATTTCAGTGCACAGACCGGAAACAAGGTTTATCTGAAACCGGAGAACATGCAGCTTACAGGTGCGTATAAGCTCAGGGGCGCCTACTATAAAATCAGCACGCTCACGGAGGAAGAGCGGTCGAAGGGGTTGATTACGGCTTCCGCGGGAAACCATGCCCAGGGCGTGGCCTACGCAGCCAAATGTTACGGGGTGAAGGCGGTGATCGTGATGCCTACCACAACCCCGCTAATCAAAGTCAACCGCACCAAAAGCTATGGCGCGGAAGTGATTCTGCACGGGGATGTGTATGATGAGGCATGTGCCCATGCGCTGGAACTGGCAGAGAAAAACGGCTATACGTTTGTGCATCCGTTTGACGATCTGGATGTGGCGACGGGACAGGGAACGATCGCCATGGAGATCATAAAAGAGCTTCCTCTGGTGGACTATATCCTTGTGCCGATTGGGGGCGGCGGCCTTGCCACAGGCGTGTCCACGCTGGCGAAGCTCCTGAATCCGAAAATCAGGGTGATCGGCGTGGAGCCCGCGGGTGCGGCATGTATGCAGGCGTCCATCAAGGCGGGAAAAGTGCAGACCATGGCGCAGGTCAATACCATTGCGGACGGCACGGCGGTGAAAACGCCGGGTGAAAAGATTTTCACCTATGTGAGCAAAAATCTGGATGATATCATTACCGTGGAGGACGAAGAATTGGTGGTGGCATTTCTGGATATGGTGGAGAACCATAAGATGGTGGTGGAAAATTCCGGGCTTCTCACAGTGGCTGCATTAAAGCATCTGGATGTGAAACATAAAAAGGTCGTTTCCATCCTAAGCGGCGGCAATATGGACGTGATCACCATGTCCTCCGTGGTACAACAGGGGCTTGTGCTGCGGGATAGGATCTTTACCGTGTCGGTGCTTCTGCCGGACAAGCCGGGCGAGCTTTCCCGGGTGTCCGACGTGATCGCGAAGCAGAGCGGCAATGTCATCAAGCTGGAGCATAACCAGTTCGTCTCCATCAACCGTAACGCGGCGGTGGAGCTGCGGATTACGCTGGAGGCATACGGTACAGAGCACAAAAACCAGATCATCAAAGCGCTTGAGGACAATGGATACCAGCCGAAACTTGTGCGGGCGAGCATCTGAGTACGGGTCAGAGGGATGTGAGATTCGCGATGGCAATGAGCAGCGCCGCTACGTAAGATGACAAAATGAATGCTTGCATTCGATTTTGACAGACTGCGGAGTGATAGGACGAAGCCCGTGAGCGAAGGAAAACCGCAGGTTTTTCGAGCCGGCACTGCGAATGATATAATTTTAAGATGGATATGATAAAGAGAAAAAGAGGGCAGGATTCATATTCATGCAAAAAGTAAAGAAATATGTTATTATAACGGCAGCAGCCTTCGTGTATGCCGCCGGGGTCAGTCTCTTCACAGATCCCAACAATATGGCGCCGGGCGGCGTGACGGGTATCGCCATAATTTTGAGCAGGATTCTCCCGGTTAACACGGGTACGCTCATTATGCTGATTAACATACCGATTCTGATTTTTGCAGTTTGGAAATTCGGCGTCGGATTGACTTTGTCTACGATTTATGCCACGGCTCTAATTTCGGTTTTTACGAATGCGCTGGCAGCGTATGGGGCGGCAACGGACGACATTCTTCTGGCGGCGTTGGTGGGAGGCACCTTCACGGCAGTTTCCGTCGGCGTGATTTTTCGGGCAGGGGCGACCACGGGCGGCATGGATATTATCGTCAAGGCGCTGCGGCTTCATTTTCCGCATTTGAAGACGGGCAAGATATTCTTTATCGCGGATGCGCTGGTAGTGACTCTTTCCGGCATTGTGTTCCGGGATCTGAACGCCGCGCTGTATGCGGCCATTTCCGCCATCTGTACCTCTGTAGTGATGGATATCGTGCTCTATGGCAGGGATGAGGCGAAGCTTCTGTACATTATCAGCAGCAGGGCGGAGGAGATCGCGGGGCGTCTCCTGTCGGACTTAGATATCGGTGTGACATATATAAAAGGGCAGGGCGCATATAGTGGAGATAACAAGCGGGTCATTATGTGCGTGGTGAAAAAGCCGATATCGCCCAGAGCGGAGGAAATCGTGAAGCAGGAGGATCCCAATTCCTTTATGATTATCACAAGCGCGACAGAGGTGTTCGGGGAAGGATACAAAAGCTATTTTAGTGAGCGCGTGTAGTGACATGCGCATATAAAAGAGGAGAGTTTATGCAGGAGAATCATTCGCAGGGAAAACGGTTCAAAAAGAAACGAAGGAGAAGTGAAAACAGCATTCTCGCAGGCTCCATTCTCCTATGTATCGTCACATTGACGGCGGTAACGATCTGCCTGGTCATGGTGTTCCAGTATCGGGCAGTCCAGCAGAAAAACACGGCGATGATGAGCGAGCTGGAGGCCATCCGTCTGAAAGAGGAGGCTGCCTACAGTCAGGCGGAGGTGGATGCCCTGATTGAGAACGCGGTGGAGGAAGCGAAGGAAAAAACCGGGGAAGAGGTGGAAAAGGGATTTCTTGACCGGATAAAGGGCTTTATGACCTCGGGACAGGGCACCACGGAGATGCTCAGAGATTTCTATCCGGATGAGGTTGTGGTGGCTGATGCCGGGCGATATTATTTCTTCCCGATTCTGGAGGCGCTTGCCAAGAATACATACGATCCGGATTCCTTTCAGGCGGACGGTGACGGTGTCATGCACTACTATGTGGATGGGGAGCGGGCTTCCCGCAAAGGCATAGATGTTTCCCGGTACCAGGACAAAATCGACTGGGAGAAGGTTGCGGAAGACGAAGTGGACTACGCCTTTATCCGACTGGGTATTCGGGGCTATACCGAGGGGGAAATTTTGGAGGATGAAACGTTTGAGACAAATATAAGCGGCGCGCTGAAAAACGATATTGACGTGGGCGTTTACTTTTTTACCCAGGCCATGAGCGAGGAGGAGGCCGAGGAGGAGGCCGAGTTCGTGATCGAGTCCATCGCCCCCTACAAGGTGACCTATCCCGTGGTCATTGACGTGGAGGCGGTGACCAGCACAAATGCGAGGGGCAATGATCTGACCAGCGCGGAGCGGACGAAATATTGTATTACTTTTTGTGAAAAGATCAAAGAGGCCGGTTATACGCCTATGATTTACGGCAATTTAAAGACCTTTATGCTGCTTCTTAACATAGAGGAACTAGGGGAGTATGACAAGTGGTTTGCTTACTATGACGATATGTATTATTTTCCCTATGACTTTAAGATCTGGCAGTACACAAACAAGGGGAAGGTTTCAGGCATCAAGGGCGATGTGGATCTGAACATCAGCTTTGAGGCGCCAAAGGATGTCGAGTGAGAGGCAGCGGCGCATCAGGCCGGACACGAAGCGCGCTTAACAGGGCTTGGTGTCTTTGACGATGAAGGTACTGAATTATTACAATATACAAAAAAGAAAGGCGGGGTTACGACATGAAATACGAATTTGAAGGTACTGTGGAATTTCGGGAGAATGAGAATGCCATCTCCGTGCCCTTCAATGTCTGGGAGGTATGTGAGAAGGTAGGGGACGCTCCGGTGCGCGTCTGCTTTGACGATGTGTGCTTTATCTGCGATCTTCTGCCGAAAGGGCAAGGCTATTATGACATTCCTGTCAGTCAGGATACTTTATCCAAGGTGGAGCTTGGGAAAAAATATTTGATTTCCATTGAGATCGTGGGCAATGTAATGAATGCGGGAGGGAACAGCCCCTACAGCGTGGAGCACCCGATCCGCAAAGTTGACGGGGTGGAATTGGTGACACAACCATGGGACGGCTTGTGCGGGCAGTCCTGTATTGCCATGATTGCAGGGACCACGCTTGATGAGGCCTGCGATATTATGAAATGCAGGGAATGGCAGGCAAACATGAGTAAGATGATCGCCACATTGGAATATCTTGGCATTCGTCATGCGGATAAGATTGTGTATACGCTCGGCAGGGACGTGGAGCTGCCGAAGTGTACGATCATCATGGAGCGTATGGGCAGATACAGCCATTATCTGGTGGGGTATGACGGTAAGTATTATGATCCGAATCTTGGCGTAATCAAGGAGTTTGATATGGCGAAGATGGTGGGGTATCTGGAAATTATCGTAGAGTGAAAAGAACTTCTAAAACTCAGCAGCAGAGGCTGCTTCGTTAAGAAGTTCTATGTTTCACTCGGGAGAATGCCCAAAATACGGGCATTCTCCGCATTGATTTGAGTCACAGCAGAGCTGTGACATGGCGGTTAGTGAAAAGAACGAAAATGTTGATTCGTAAGAAAAAGCTGTCCTCTTGTAGACTGGGGACAGCTTTTTAAATCTGTTTAGGTTTGGAAATAATTATGTCTCGTTCATTTTATGTATGGATTCCGCAATGCTGTTGGCATCCTGCGTGATCTTTTTATAGATTTCCGTGGACTGCTTGGAGAAAGCGCCCATCTGTTTGGCGATGATGCCGAAGCCCGCGCCGGCTGCGCCGACTCTGGCGGTTTCGATGGAAGCGTTTAACGCCATAATGGTCTGCTTGGACGCTATGGCCTCAAGTTGCTTGGTATTTTCTTTTATCCGGGCCACGGTTTCTGTGGCATTTGCGATCTCTTCTTCCCATACATGAATCTTTTTGTATTCTGTGGCGCTCATGTATTCCTGTACAATGAGAATGTTTACCATGTCATTCAAAAGGGAGACGGCAGCGCGGATGGCCGGTTCCGTGCGCACGGGTACCTTTTGGGCGGCACGGATATAAACGTCCGGATCAATTCCAAGCTCTGTGGCGACAGCCGAAAGCTTTTCCTCATCCGGCTCGTGTGAGAAAACCTGTCCTCCGATTAGGCGGCCCAGTTTTTCACCGTTTAAAACGATGTCGATGGAAAACTCCGTAAGGCCTGCGTGGCATTCGTAAACACCCTGCCCCGCGGCAGTACATTTCTGGCAGCGTTTTGCGCCTTCCTGACAGCCCTGGGTCTGCTTCGTACAAAAGTCGGTGAAGCCGCTTCCTTTGGTGATATAATTACCTTCCATGTCAACGGCAATGGCAGCAAGGCCGGTGGCTTGCGAAAAGGTGTCCTGAATTTTCTGCAAATGTGAAATATCCATAAAATCCGAGAGTTTCATGTGGATTTCCCCCTCCTTCAACAATATTGTATTTAATTATAGCATGTTTTTTGACATATGCCTATCGTTTTGTTATGGTATAATACAAGATAAAAACAAGGTAAAAAACAAGGCGGGACGGTGGAATGACGGAAATTTATTACGCGGAGGATGATCCGGATATTGCCGGAGTGGTGAAGGAATATCTGGAACGGAAAAATATAAAAGTGTCAATATTCGGTACACTCGCGGGTTTAAGACAGGCATTGACAAGACGACTGCCGGCAATGGTGCTGCTTGACTGGAATATGCCGGACGGGCGCGGGGACGGTCTTTGTCGGTGGATTCGCGGAAACCGGGAGGAACTGCCGATTATTTTCCTCACGGTGCGGGGCGACAGCGCGGATATTGTTTCAGGGTTTGAGAGCGGGGCGGACGACTATGTGGTGAAGCCATTCGTGCTGGAGGTGCTGTACTCCCGGGTGCAGGCGCTTCTTCGCAGGTGCGGGGACGTGAGCGGGCAGTATCTTTCCTGCAACAGAATTGCGATGGATTTAAACCGTATGCTCGTTACCTGCGGGACGGAAGAGATCGGTTTAAGCGCGATGGAGTATCAGGTGCTTTTATGCCTGATGCGGAATAAGGGAAGAATTGTCACCAGAGAGAAACTGCTGGAACAGGTGTGGGATGTAAATGGGAACTATGTGAATGACAATACGTTGTCTGTGACGGTTAAACGCCTGCGGGACAAGCTGCACCAGCCGTCCTGTCTAAAAACGGTCAGAAGCGTGGGTTACCGCATGGAGGAAACGGATGGAGACTGATAGGGGTGAGTGGAAAATCAGGGAAGCGGTTTCGAGGAATGCTTTGACAACGGGATTGGTTATTTGTGCTGCAGTGATTATGCTGGCTGCGCCCTGTTTTGGTGTCAGGCTGGCGTGTGCCGGCGTTTTTGCCGCCGGGATTGTGCGTCAGAAGAAACGGGAGGCCCTGCGCGTGCAGGAATTGACGGTATATCTGGAGCGGGCCAACGCGGGAAGCGCGCCGGTGCTCTCCGCGCTGGGGGAGGACGAGCTTTCCAAATTGGAAGATCAGATTTACAAGACGGTGACGTATCTGTATCAGACGAGGGAGGAGGCGGTGCGGGTAAAAAATGAGTTTGCCCACAATCTGTCCAACATCGCACATCAGATCAAAACGCCGATCACAGCGATATCTTTGTCCGTACAGACAATGGGGAGCGGGTCAGCGGAGAAGGAGGGGACAGAACAGATACAGAGACAGCTTATGCGGCTGACACATCTGGAGGAGGCTTTGCTTCTCTTAGCCCGTCTGGATGCCGGGACATTGGTCTTAAAGAGGGAGGAGACGGACGTTTACACTCTGCTTATGCTTGCGGCTGATAACCTGCAGGAGATTTTTGCGCAGTCGGAAGTTTCGGTGGATATTTCGGAACTTGGGGAAGTGAAGGTTCATGTCGATTTGGACTGGACCATGGAGGCGGTTATGAACCTGATGAAAAACTGTGCGGAGCACAATGCGGGCGGATGTGTTCATTGTGCCTACGGGCAGAATCCCCTGTATACGAAAATTTTGATTTGGGATGAGGGGGCAGGATTTGACAGGAAAGATCTGCCTCATCTTTTTGAGCGGTTTTACCGGGGCAAAAATGCGAGAGAGGGAGGGATCGGCATCGGACTTGCCTTGGCAAAGGAGCTGATAGGCCGCCAGAACGGTACCATACGAGCGAAGAATTTGCCGGAGGGCGGCGCTTGTTTTGAAATCCGTATTTACCGTCACTGAGTTGTCACTTTCGCCTGCTATGATAATAGGGAGAGTAAGGGCAAAAGGAGGAAACAGACAGTGAATATTCTGACATGCGAAGGGGTAACAAAAGTGTACGGCTCCGGGGACAACCGGGTGACGGCGCTTGCGGGGATTGATCTCAAAGTTGACAGGGGAGAATTTGTGGCCATTATCGGGGCTTCCGGCTCAGGAAAATCTACGCTGCTGCATATTTTGGGGTGTGTGGATAAGCCCACGGGCGGCAGGGTGACTGTGGAGGGAACGGATCTTGCCGGACTTAAGCTAACCCAGGCGGCCATTTTCCGGCGCAGGAAGGTGGGGCTGGTGTACCAGTTTTATAATTTGATTCCCACATTGACGGTGAAAAGGAATATTCTGATGCCGCTTACGCTGGATAAGCGTAAGCCGGACGAGGCGTATTTTGAGGAAGTGGTGAAGTCACTCGGCCTTGCGGGGCGGCTGGAGGCGCTGCCAAACCAATTGTCGGGCGGGCAGCAGCAGAGGGTTGCCATTGCCCGCTCTCTGATTTACCGCCCGGCCCTGCTTTTGGCGGACGAGCCGACAGGAAATCTGGATCAGAAAAATTCCGGAGAAATCATGGACATGCTCAAGCTGTCTAACCGCAGATTAAAGCAGACGATCCTGCTGATTACCCATGATGAAAAGATCGCCCTGGAGGCGGACAGAATCATAACGATCGAGGATGGCCGTATTGTCGGTGATGAGAGAAGGAGGTGAGCGGGATGTGGAGAGAATATTCGTCAGGTTATCTGAAAAACAACCGTGCCGCAGCCGCTGCCGTTATGACGGCCGCCTTGATTTCGTCTCTGCTTCTGTCTCTGCTTGGCTGCCTCTTTTACAATATGTGGAAGTATGAGGTGGAACGGCTGCGGGCTGCGGGCGATCAGTACGCGCTTATGGCGATGTATCTAATGCGCGACGCAAATGACGAGGCGCCGCGGCTGGTGTTTCCGCTTTTTCTGCTTATTATGGGGTTGGCAGCGTTTTCCCTGATTCTGATTATACACAATGCCTTTGCCGCGACCATGCAGGCGAGAATCCATCAGTTCGGCATATTGGCAAGTATCGGCGCGACGCCGAGACAGATACGGGCATGTCTTTTGCAGGAGACGGCGTATTTATGCGCAGCGCCGGTTGCGGCGGGCACGCTGGCCGGCATAGCGGGCGGCAGGGGACTTCTGGCCCTGTTGGAGTGGTTGGTGCGGGACGTGGAGGGCAGAAGGCGGGCGGTGTTCGGTTATCATCCTCTGATTCTTGCGGTAACACTTCTGGCAACGGGGCTTACCATAGGGGTATCCGTCTGGCTGCCCGCCAGGAAACTGAGTGTGCTGACGCCGCTTGAGGCTATTAAAAATACGAGGGAGCTGCAGCTAAAGAAAAAGAAACATTCCCCTGTGCTTTCACTTGTATTTGGCATGGAGGGAGAATTGGCCGGAAATGCGCTCAAGGCACAGAGGAAGGCGCTGAGAACCGCGGCTGTGTCCCTGCTTCTTTCCATGACGGCATTTACGCTGATGCAGTGCTTTTTTACCCTGTCGGCAATCAGCACGCGGGAGACTTATTTTGAAAAATATCAGGATGCCTGGGATATTATGATTACGGTGAAAAACACGGGGATCGGAGCCTTTGGAGAGACAGAACGGCTTCGGGAGGTTCCGGGTGTGGAAGATGTGACTGTGTACCGGAAGGCAGGGGTAAAATGCTGTATAACAGAGGAAGAACTGAGTGGAGAGTTTAAGGCGAACGGGGGATTTTCTTATGACGATGGGAAATATGTGACGCGGGACTACGATGGTTTTTGGGTGAATGCACCGATTATCATATTGGACGACGCGGCGTTTCTGGAATATTGCGGACAGATCGGCGCTCCGCAAAGGACGGACGGGGCAGTGATCCGAAACTTAATCCGTGATGTGACAAACCCGGATTTTCGGCATCCGCAGTATATGCCCTATATCAATGACTGCCGGACAACAGCGCTTGCGGCGCAGACGGGCGGGACGGCGGCTGGAAAAATGCCGGTTTCAGATGGTGCGGCGGCTGTGGAGATTCCTGTGTTGGCCTGCACGGAGGAAGTCCCCGTTCTTCGGGAGGAGTACGCCACAATTGACAAATATGAGCTGGTGCATTTTATACCCGTAAGCCTGTGGGAAAAAATAGAAGCGCAGGTGGGCGGCGCAGAGCAAGATACTCTGATCCGTATACTCTGCAAGGAGGGGATCAGTCTTGCGGAATTGGAGCAGATACAGGGTGAAGTGGAGAAATGTCTTGCAGGTGTTTACACGATCGAGAGCGAGAACCGCATCCGGGAATATGAGACAAACGATCGGCAGCTGCAGGGGATGATGCTCGTGCTGGGGAGCTTCTGCGCGCTGCTCGCTCTGATTGGCGTAGGCAATGTGTTTTCCAACACGATTGGCTTTGTGCGGCAGAGAAAGAGGGAGTTTGCCAGGTATCTTTCCGTAGGCATGACGCCAGGAGAACTGCGGAAGATGTTCTGCATCGAGGCGTTTGTGCTGGCTTGCCGTCCGATGTTGTGGGCTGTAGCTGTCGCGGTTTTTGCGGTGGGAGCGATGTTAAAGGCAAGCTATGTGGATCCGGCGGAGTTTCTGGCTGAGGCGCCTCTTTTACCGATCGGCGCGTTTATGCTGGCGGTGGGCGGGACGGTGGCCTTCGCCTATTATCTGGGCTGGCGCAGGATGCGGGGGATGAATCTGGCGGAGGTTTTGCGGGATGACACGATGATGTAGAGGAAGGATTTTTCTGGTACATCCGTACGTGCTGTCTCTGTTTAGAGAAATTAGATTTCCTTCCGTGCTTACTTACAGCTTAGCGTGTATAGCGGTTCCCGTGACGATGGCATTTGTGCTGCATGGTCTTGTTGTGAAATTATTTAGATGATGCAAAATATGGACCGGAACGGTATATAGAAGCTCATATTTGGAGTGATAGGGAATCGGGGGGGGGTAGATAAAAAAAATAAAACACCCATACCGGCGGTTTATATTATCAAAAATAGAGGGGGGGGAGGGGTGATTTA
>VSNH01000092.1 GCA_009774215.1 Lachnospiraceae bacterium | reverse complement strand
TCGGATATGCGGACATGCTGCGCTCCCACAAGCTGGACGAGGAGAAAAGCATCATGTCAGCGAATTATATCTATACGGAAGGTAAACGCCTGGAGGCCATGTCGTTCCGCCTTTTGGATATCATCGTGGCAAAGCAGGAGGAGCCGCAGCTGCAGGAAATGCCGGTGGGAGAATTGTTTGCCTACCTGCAGGAAATGTTTGCTGAGAAAAAGGAGGCGGATATCCGTTTTACACACGAGGAAGCCGTGGTGCGGATGGAGGCGAATCTGATCAAGACAGTGCTGGTCAATCTGATTGACAATGCCTGTAAGGCGTCGGAGACCGCTGCTGTATCGGAAACGGGCAGTGCGATTGCGGCAGCTCAGGACAGGGTGATTTTCGATATGCCGGATGACAGAGTGAGCAGTAAGGCGGCAGACGGTGGAATGGCAGGCGTAGTCGAGGTGACAGGGCAGGCGGTTGACGGCGGCTATCGGATTGCGGTAAGGGACTACGGCATCGGCATTCCGGAGGCGGAACAGAGTAAGATTGTCAAGGCGTTTTACATGGTGGACAAGTCCCGGGCGAGGAGCAAGAACGGGGCGGGACTCGGGCTTGCATTGTGCGCCGAGATTTTAAAAATACATCACAGCGAATTGCAGATTGAGAGTAAAGTCGGGGAAGGTTCCTGTTTCAGCTTCCTGCTTGTACCTTAGAGGTGCAGGAATTGGGATGCAGACAAGCTGTATGGCGCGTGCACGTTCAGCGCAGCAAGTGTGCAGAGCTGCTGCCATAGTATGTTTTCCATGGAGAATAGTACAAATGAAGAATAAGGTATATTATTTGGCGGTTCCGCTGTTGGCGGCGCTTGCGATGTTCATTTCCATATGGGGGCCGGAGGCGCTGGCGGAGTATAAGGATCAGGGGATTCTGGACACGCTGCATACGGAAAATGTGGAAAACGCCGGAGAGGGCTACCGCTACCAGATGAACAGTAATGAGAAGCTTTATATCCTGTCATGCTGTCTGAGCAGCCAGACCTTTCCGGAGAGCGAGACGAGCGCCATGACGCATGAGGCGGACGAGGAGATGGATTATCAGGAATTGGAAGGCTCCTACGCTTTTGTGGTGAACCGCAGAGGGCCTTCCGGCAGGGAGATCACGGACGAGCAGATCTATGCCACGTGCAATGAGGGCCTTAAGCTGCTTAAGGAAAAGGGGATCCTGCCCGAACAGGTGAGGGAAGTGGATGCATCTTCCTATGACGTTACCCTCTACTCAGCGATTGATGTGCTGGAGCCGCGCAACAATGTGGCAGTCTGGAAGATGAGCCTGTCCAATTCCCAGAAAAACGCGGATAAGACGAACCGTCTGATGGATGCCTATATCGACGCGGACGACGGAAAAATATATGAATTTTATGTAAGGACGCCGCTCCTGTGGGAAGAGATCGACGCGGATACGGTGGTGGCGGACTGGGCGGCATATATGGGGCTTGGCGAACCTTCGCCCTATGAGTCGGACAACCCGCTTCTGGAGACAACGCCTTATTTTCGCAAATATGTGTTTGCGGGTATGGGGAACGGACAGACGGTGGTGACGCTGGGATTTTACGAGGGGATCAACGAGCTGTTCCTGAAAATCTCAAGATGATGCAAATTTGATGCAAATATTATGGGATTATGATGCAACTTGGATGAAATTATGATGCTCCTCACTTATATGCTTGAAATGTAAAGCATACAAGAGAGGAGCATCAGTTATGTACGGGGAGTCATCGTTCACGTGGGAATATGTCTGCGGTTATGCGACGAGGGAGCAGAGAAAAAGGCGGCTGGCAAGGAGGGCATATACGCTGGGGGCCGCGGTGTGTATCGTCAGCCTGACGGTGATGCTGTCAGCGAAGCTTGTGGCGGCGGGCGGCGTTCGATATTTGAAGGAAAAATTGTGGAATGCGGAGGAAGCGGCGGAACTGCCGATGGACGGGAAGGTGACAGAGGCGGTACAGGCGCAGGAAATGGCGCTTCCCGTCGCTGTCGCGTTGGCGCAGGCGGCAGCAACCGCCGGGGATGAGGACGGGCTGTCGGCAGCGGCGCACATTCCGACGGTTTATCTTGACCCGGGACATGGCGGCACGGACGAGGGCTGCGCCAGAGCAGGCGTGCGGGAAAAGGATCTGAACCTTGCCATCGCGCTGTTGGTAAGGGAACAGTTACAGGGACAGGGATATCAGGTGATCATGTCCAGAGAGACGGATACCTATATTGCAAAGGAAGCGCGGGTGGCGGAGGCCAACCGCTCGGGGGCGGATATCTATATCAGCATCCATCAGAACGCCACGGAAGAAGGCGCCGGGGTGAAAGGGATGGAAGTGTGGTATACGGAAGATGAAGAGCGGACGGACAGTAGGAGACTGGCACAGTTAATCAGACAGCAGACTTTAAAAAGTACGGAAGCCGCAGAGCGGGAACTGCGCGGCGACGCGGATTTTTATGTGACGAAAAACACCTCCATGCCCGCCTGCCTGATTGAGACGGGATTTCTCTCCAATGCGGCGGAGCGCAGGAAACTAAATCTTGCGGAATATCAACAGCAGATCGCGGACGGCATTGTGCAGGGCGTCCTCTACTATTTTCATCCAAAGACCATGTACCTGACCTTTGACGACGGGCCTTCCGAGGAGAACACCCGAAAGGTACTTGAAATACTGCGGGAGAGGAATATCAAGGCGACGTTCTTTCTGGTGGGAGAGAATGTGAGACAGCATCCGGAGGTGGCGAGGCAGATCGTGGCGGAGGGACATACCATAGGCATCCACTGTGATAACCATGATTACGATGCCCTGTATGCGAGCGTGGACAGTTATGTGTCGGATTTTGAAAAGGCGAGACAGACCGTGTACGAGGTGACAGGGGTGGAGACAAATCTGTTCCGCTTCCCGGGCGGCAGCGTCAATGCCTTTAACAAGAAAACCGGCAAGGCAATTATCCGTGAGATGACGGACAGGGGCTACATATATTACGACTGGAACGCAAGCCTGGAGGATGCAGTCAAAAACCCGGACCCGAAGCAGCTGATAGAGAACGGCGTATCGACGACACTTGGGCGCAAGAAGGTCGTCCTGCTCGCTCATGACGTGGTCGGCAGCACAACCCTTTGTCTGGAAGAGCTTCTGGACAGTTTGCCGGAGTATGAGATGAAGCCGTTAAACGAGGAGGTGGAACCTATTTGTTTTTGAGAGGGATAAAACGGATGGAAAGCTGTTTCCCGAGTATTTGTGGAGATCGTTCATAATAAATCTTGCAATTTCTGCCTTGACAATTCTTTGCGACAATGCCAAAATGATAAGCAGTTATCATAGGAAGAGACGTTGAGGAAGACAGTACCTGATTTTTAAAAGTCGCAGCGAGCCGGTGAGGGTGGAAGACCGGTACGAGTAGATGATCAGGGAAAATCACTTCTGAGTTTCAGACCGAACCTTCGCCGTTTTCGCAACATCCGTTCCGAAGGAGCCGGAAAGCATGCGGTGAGACAGTAGGCTCTGACGGCATCCCGCCGTTATCGGGAACCGTATAGACAAATCGTGTCATGTGGGACGGCGAAAGAGAAATGTGCTGTTTGGCGTGCGCGGGTTGGTCGGTACGTCGTAACAGGTGGTATCACGAGAACTTTGCCCTCGTCCTTTTACGGGACGGGGGCTTTACTTTTTTAAAGAAAGGAAGGACACTATGTATCAGAAAGTTGACGCGAACTTAAATTTTGTGGACAGAGAAAAAGAGGTGTGTCTCTTCTGGAAGGACAATCATATCTTCCAAAAGAGCATGGACTCCCGCAAGGACGGCCCTACCTACACCTTTTATGACGGGCCTCCGACGGCCAACGGCAAGCCGCATATCGGGCATGTGCTGACGCGTGTCATCAAAGATATGATTCCCAGATACCGCACCATGAAGGGATATATGGTGCCCCGTAAGGCGGGGTGGGACACCCACGGTCTGCCGGTGGAACTGGAAGTGGAGAAGCTGCTCGGGTTGGACGGCAAGGAGCAGATCGAGGAGTACGGGCTTGACCCGTTTATCAGCAAGTGTAAGGAATCTGTCTGGAAATACAAGGGCATGTGGGAGGATTTCTCCGGCACGGTCGGTTTCTGGGCGGATATGGACGACCCTTACGTGACATATCACGATAATTTCATCGAGTCCGAGTGGTGGGCGCTCAAGCAGATCTGGGACAAGAAGCTCTTGTACAAGGGCTTTAAGATCGTGCCCTACTGCCCCCGGTGCGGCACACCCCTGTCCTCCCACGAGGTGGCGCAGGGCTACAAGGCGGTGAAGGAGCGCTCTGCCATCGCCCGGTTTAAGGTGGTGGGTGAGGACGCTTATTTCCTTGCATGGACAACCACGCCGTGGACGCTGCCCTCCAATGTGGCGCTGTGCGTGAACCCTGTGGAAACTTACGTGAAAGTGAAGGCGGCGGACGGCTATACCTATTATATGGCGCAGGCGCTTTTAGATACGGTGCTCGGCAAACTGGCTGAGGATGGAAAGCCTGCCTATGAAGTGTTGGAAACCTATGTGGGCACGGATCTGGAATACAAAGAGTACGAGCCGTTGTTTGCCTGCGCGGGCGAGGAGGCGGCAAGACAGAAAAAGAAAGCCCACTATGTGACCTGCGACAGTTACGTTACCATGACGGACGGTACCGGCATCGTGCATATCGCCCCGGCTTTTGGTGAGGACGACGCGCAGGTGGGACGCAAATATGACCTGCCCTTTGTGCAGTTCGTGGACGGCAAGGGCAACATGACGGAGGAGACGCCTTATGCGGGACTGTTTGTGAAAAAGGCTGATCCGGAAGTGATTAAGGATTTAGAGAAAGAAGGAAAGCTCTTCGACGCGCCCAAGTTCGAGCACGATTATCCGTTCTGCTGGCGCTGCGATACGCCGTTGATTTATTATGCGCGCGAGTCGTGGTTTATCAAGATGACGGCGGTGCGCGACGATCTGGTGCGAAACAACAAGACTGTAAATTGGATCCCGGAATCTATCGGCGAGGGGCGTTTCGGCAACTGGCTGGAGAATATTCAGGACTGGGGCATTTCCCGTAACCGTTACTGGGGCACGCCCTTAAATGTGTGGGCGTGCGAGAGCTGCGGTCACATGGACGCCATCGGTTCCCGTGAGGAACTGGAAAAAATGAGCGGCAATGCGGCGGCAAAGACCGTGGAGCTGCACAGACCCTATATCGACGAGATCACCTGTACCTGCCCGGAATGCGGCGGCACCATGAAGCGTGTGCCCGAGGTGATCGACTGCTGGTTTGATTCCGGCGCGATGCCCTTTGCACAGCATCACTACCCGTTTGAGAATAAAGAACTGTTTGACAGCCAGTTCCCGGCGCAGTTTATCTCCGAGGCCGTGGACCAGACGCGCGGGTGGTTTTACTCCCTGATGGCGGAATCCACGCTCCTGTTTAACTGCGCGCCCTTCGAGAATGTGATCGTGCTCGGGCATGTGCAGGACGAGAACGGGCAGAAGATGAGCAAGTCCAAGGGCAACGCAGTGGATCCTTTCGAGGCGCTTGAGACTTACGGCGCGGATGCGATCCGCTGGTATTTCTATATCAATTCGGCGCCTTGGCTGCCCAACCGTTTCCACGGCAAGGCGGTGCAGGAGGGGCAGCGAAAGTTCCTCGGCACACTCTGGAATACCTACGCGTTCTTCGTGCTGTATGCGAATATCGACAATTTCGACGCGACGAAGTACAGTCTGGAATACGACAAACTTCCCGTTATGGACAAGTGGCTGCTTTCCAAGTTAAACACAGCCATCAAGGAAGTGGATGACCATCTGGACAATTACAGAATCCCCGAGGCGGCGCGTGTGCTGGATAACTTTGTGGATGAGATGAGCAACTGGTATGTGAGAAGAAGCCGCGAGAGATTCTGGGCGAAAGGCATGGAACAGGATAAAATCAACGCTTATATGACCCTTTACACGGCGCTTGTGGATATCTGCAAGTGCGCCGCACCGATGATTCCGTTTATGACGGAGGAAATTTACCGCAATCTGGTGTGCAGCATTGACAGGGACGCGCCGGAGAGCATTCATCTGTGTGACTTCCCGACGGCGGACGAGGGGATGATCGACAAAAAGCTGGAAGACTCCATGGAAGAGGTGTTAAAGATCGTTGTCATGGGGCGCGCGGCGCGCAACACGGCGAACATCAAGAATCGCCAGCCCATCGGCACCATGTATGTGAAGGCGGAGAGCGTTCTCGACGACTTCTATCAGGATATCGTGAAGGATGAGTTAAATGTAAAGCAGATTGTATTTTCCGACGACGTGTCGGCGTTCACGACTTACAGCTTCAAGCCCCAGCTTAAGACGGTGGGTCCGAAATATGGCAAGCAGCTCGGCGGTATCAAAGCATATCTGTCCGCGGTGGACGGCAGCGCGGCGATGGATACCCTGAAAACGCAGGGGGCGTTGCAGTTTGACGTGGACGGTGTGGCAGTTTCTCTTGCGGAGGAGGATCTGCTCATTGATATGGCGCAGAAGGACGGTTTTGTGGCGGAGGAAGACAATTATGTGACGGTGGTGCTCGACACGAACCTGACGGAAGCGCTGATCGAGGAGGGCTTTGTCTACGAGATCATCAGTAAAATCCAGACCATGAGAAAGGACGCGGATTTTGAGGTGATGGACCATATCAGGGTTTCCCTGAACGGCAATGAGAAGGTGGCGCAGATCGCCGCGGAGAACGAGGCTGTGATTGCAGGGAAGGTACTGGCGGAGAGCATCGGCGCGGGAGAAGAGCTGGCGGTTTCCAAAGAGTGGAACGTGAACGGGGAGACCGTGACGATCGGCATTCAAAAGGTGTGAGCAAAAAAAACATATTTTGAGTACATTGCTTATGGTCAAAAGTCAAAATACAGGCTATAATAGAAAGGAATGAAAACAAACTGTAACAGTTCAGCTCAGGACTTTACAACAAACTTGTCTGACAGCAGGGTTAACGAGGAGGAGAGAGATGATTAAAAATGCACCGGCGAAAACTTTTGATACAGAGCTCTTTAAGAGAAGCGTCCTTTACAATGTAAAAACCCTTTACAGAAAGACGCTGGAGGAGGCGTCTGACCAGCAGATTTTTCAGGCGGTATCCTACGCGGTTAAGGACGCCATAGTGGATCAGTGGTTAAAGTCCCAGAAGGAATTTGAGAGACAGGATCCGAAAATGGTTTACTATTTGTCCATGGAATTCCTGATGGGCAGAGCACTCGGCAACAATATGATCAATCTGCAGGCATATAAAGCGTTCGAGAAGGCGCTCGCAGAGCTTGGCATTGATATCAACGTGGTGGAAGATCAGGAGCCCGATGCGGCGCTGGGCAACGGCGGTCTGGGCCGTCTGGCGGCATGTTTCCTAGATTCTCTGGCGACGCTTGGCTATGAAGCCTATGGCTGCGGCATCCGCTACCGCTACGGTATGTTTAAGCAGGAGATCCGCGACGGCTATCAGGTGGAAGTGCCGGATAACTGGCTCAAGGACGGCAATCCTTTTGAACTGCGCAGACCCGAGTACGCGAAGGAAGTGCGTTTCGGCGGCTATGTGAACGTTTATGTGGATGAAAACGGCAGGAGCAACTTTAAACAGGAGGGTTATCAGGCGGTTACGGCGATTCCCTATGATCTGCCGGTTGTCGGTTACGGCAGTGGTGTTGTCAATACTCTTCGGATCTGGGATGCGGAGCCGGTGAACTGCTTCCAGCTTGATTCTTTTGACAAAGGTGATTACCAGAAAGCGGTGGAGCAGGAAAATCTTGCGAGAAATATCGTGGAGGTGCTTTATCCCAACGACAATCACTATGCGGGTAAGGAACTCCGCTTAAAACAGCAATATTTCTTCATCTCTGCGTCGGTGCAGACGGCAGTGGCGAAGTATATGAGAAACCACGACGATATCAGGAAGTTTCATGAGAAGGTGACCTTCCAGTTGAACGATACCCATCCCACCGTTGCCGTTGCGGAGCTGATGCGCATCCTGATGGACGAGCACTATCTGACATGGGACGAGGCGTGGGAGGTTACGACCAAGACCTGCGCGTACACCAACCATACAATTATGTCCGAGGCGCTGGAGAAATGGCCCATCGAGCTGTTTTCGAGACTGCTTCCGAGAGTGTATCAGATCGTGGAGGAGATCAACCGCCGCTTCATTGCGAGAATCGAGCAGATGTATCCTGGCAACCACGAGAAGGTAAGAAAGATGGCGATCATCTACGACGGCCAGGTGAAGATGGCGCATCTGGCGATCGCGGCAGGCTACTCAGTGAACGGTGTGGCGAGATTACATACGGAGATCTTAAAGAATCAGGAATTGAAAGATTTCTATGAGATGATGCCCGAGAAGTTCAACAACAAGACAAACGGCATTACCCAGAGACGTTTCCTGCTTCACGCGAACCCGCTCCTTGCGGACTGGGTGACCGATCATGTGGGCAGCGACTGGATCACGGATCTGCCGAAGATCAATAAGCTGAAAATCTATGCTGACGACGAGAAGGCGCAGCAGGAGTTTATGAACATCAAGTACCAGAACAAGGTGCGTCTGGCTGAGTATATTTTGGAGCACAACGGTGTTGAGGTGGATCCCCGCTCTATCTTTGATGTACAGGTGAAGCGTCTGCACGAGTACAAGAGACAGCTTTTGAATATTCTGCATGTGATGTATCTCTACAATGAGTTGAAGGAGCACCCGGATATGGATTTCTATCCGAGGACGTTCATTTTCGGCGCGAAGGCGGCGGCGGGCTACAAGAACGCGAAGCTGACCATCAAGCTGATCAATTCCGTGGCGGACGTGGTGAACAACGACCCGGCAATTAACGGAAAGATCAAAGTGGTGTTTATCGAGAATTACCGTGTGTCCAACGCGGAGATCATCTTCGCGGCGGCGGATGTGTCCGAGCAGATTTCTACGGCAAGTAAGGAGGCGTCCGGCACAGGTAACATGAAGTTCATGTTGAACGGTGCGCTGACGATCGGCACCATGGATGGCGCCAACGTGGAGATTGTGGAGGAAGTGGGAGAGGAGAACGCGTTTATCTTCGGTCTGTCCTCCGACGAGGTCATCCGCTACGAGAATTACGGCGGCTATGATCCCACCGAGATTTTTAACAATGATCCCGATGTGAGAAAGGTGCTGATGCAGCTCATCAACGGCACCTATGCGCCTGGCGATCCCGACCTGTTCCGCTCCCTGTACAATTCGCTGTTAAATACCCAGAGCACGGCGAAAGCGGACACATACTTTATTTTGAAGGATTTCAAGGCTTACGCGGAGGCGCAGAAGAAGGTGGAGACAGCTTATCGGGACGAAAAGGGCTGGGCGAGGAGCGCGATCTTAAATGTGGCATGTTCCGGCAAGTTTACTTCCGACAGAACCATTCAGGAGTATGTGGATGAGATCTGGAAACTCGACAAGGTTGTGCTGCCAAAAGAGCCTGTGACGACGGCGGCTGCGACGGCTTCAGCGACTTCGACACTGGGAAAATTGATGAAATAAAACAGATTAGAGAGTAAGAAAAGGCTTTCTCCTTATAATGGGGAGGAAGCCTTTTTTATAAAAGGAGCGCAAACTGTATGGATAGAAAACTGGCGTTTCGAATATTGGGACTTTCGGAGACAAAGGAAGAGGAGCCAATCAGGCAAAATTACCTTACCCTTTTAAAAGACACGAACCCGGAGGACGATCCGGAAGGCTTTAAGCGTCTGCGGGAGGCTTATGAGGAGGCGCTTCGCTTTGCCGGTCAGCGGGAGGAAGCGGAGGAGGAGCCGCAGGGAGAGGTCGGGCTATGGATGCGGCGCGTGCGGGAAATTTACCGGGACATTCTTCTGCGCAGAGAGGTCGATAACTGGAGACCGCTCTTGGACGACCAGGTCTGTGTCGGCTTTGATACGTTTCTGGAGGCCAGGGGACAGCTGCTCGGCTTTCTTGCCGCGCATTCTTTTCTGCCGCAGACTGTCTGGGTGCTGCTGAATCAGGTATTTCATGTGCTGGAGGACTTCGACGCACTGAAGGAAGACTTTCATGTGAATTTCCTCAAACATATCGAGTACCATGTAAATACCGGGGATTTTCTTGATTACGGTCTGTTTGAGGCGCAGGACGGCTATTTTCCGGAAGGCGACGAGGAGGCGGACGATTATATCAAGGAGTATTTCCGGATCACAGGCGATCTGGAGAACGATGAGACGGAGGGTGTCGCACAGAAGCTGGCGGATTTGAAACGACATGGGATTTATCATCCCTACGAGGATGTAGAGCGGCTGCGCCTGTATATTCGCAGGGAGGAGTCGGAAAAGGGACGGGAGCTGGCGGAAAAGCTGATTGGGCGTTACCCGGAAGACGGTTATGTGCGGGTTTGGACGGGAAGAATTTTTCACGATACAGGGGATGAGGAGAGAGGATTTGCCCAGTGGGAGGCTGTGCTTTCCGAGGAGCCGGATTACTATATGGCAAAATTTTTCGCCATGCGCCATCTTATGGATCAGAGGAGCTGGTATCGCGCCAGCAAATACGTGAACGAACTGATCAAGGTGAACCGGCGTGACGAGGAGCTGCTGGAAATACAGAAGGAGATCGACAACGAGTTGGTTCCCCTGTTGCGGGAGGCGCTTACAAAGGGGGAGCCCTACGAGGATCTCTCGGGGAAGGAGCTGCGGTCGTATCTGGGGTGGCGGCTGTTTGATTTGGAACAGTACGAGGATATTCTTATCCTGCTTTCGGAGGACAGCGAGCTGGAAACGGAGGAGGACGGCCTTGAATTAAAGGCCTGGGCTCTTTACAGACTGGAGCGCTACGGGGAGGCCATTCCCGTCTATCAGGCGCATTTGCAGTGTGTGGAAAACAATGAGGACAATGAGGAAAAGAGGGCGTCAAAGGCAGCGCAGAGCCACCGTCTTCTCGGCGTGTGTTATTACTGTACCGAAAAGCATGAGGAGGGCGAGCGGGAGACTAAGACGGCGATTGAACTGGAGGCGGACGAAAGGATCCGCATCGACTGTAAATATTATCTGGCGGACAGGTATCTTTCCTTAAAGGAATACGAGAGGGCGACAGAGGTCTGCGACGAGATTTTAGAGGCGGATGACGGTTTTTATCCTGCCTATCTGGTCAGACAGGAAGCGTGCTATCATATGAAAAAAGCGCAGCAGGTGGTGGATGATTACTACCGCGCCATAGAGCTGTATGCGGGCTTTGACAAACCGTATCTCTACGCGGCGATGATTTTTTATGATTATAACCAATATAAAGATGCGCTCGGCGTGTTAGAGAGAGCCAGGGAAAATGGGGTGGAGTTTTCCAAAAAGCTGCGTTTTCAGGAGGCAAAGATTCTGCGGATGCTCTCAGAGGATGAGGAAAGCCGCAGACGTCCGTTGGAAATACTGGACACCTTGCTCAAGGAGACAAAGGAAGCGGGGGAGAATGCGGAGGATGAGAGGGATGCCCTTGACCGCGCCGAGCTGATCTTTGAGAAGGGGCTGATCTTCGAGGCGGATGAGAAGCTTGATACGGCGATTGAGCTTGTGCAGGGAGCGATGCGGTTAGACCCGGAGGAGCCTTACTATGTGCTTGTGCTGGGCAATCTCCTGCGGGACTCTGACCAGTTTGACAGGGCGCTTGTGCAGTATAAAAGAGTGGAGCAGGTTTACCACCACACAGAGTTTTATTTTGGCATGGGCGTCTGCTTCCAGGTGGCGAAGGAATGGCGGCAGGCCGCAGCATATTTTACAAAGGCGGTGGAGCAGGACGAGACTTACCGGGATACGAATTTGAGGCTTTATCGGTGCTACGAGAACCTGTTCTGCTCGGAATATAAGAAAGCGGATTACGACAAGGCGATGCACTACATCAATAAACAGATGGAGATTACCCAGAACAAGGGTTACCGTCTGTGGGACAGGGGCAATCTGTATTCGGATAGGATGGAGACGGCGCTTGCCGTGGCGGATTATGAGGCGGCCCTTGCGTCGGGAACGGTTCCGGAGGATGAGATCTATATCCTCTGGCAGAATATCGGTCTTGCCTACACGAATGACAGGCAGTATGAAAAAGGGTACGAGGCGTATAAGAGCGCGGTGGAGACGATGGGAGCGAAGGACACATCTGTCAAGGGCTACCGGGGCATGGCAGAGTGTCTGCAGAAGATGGGAAATTATGAGAAAGCTATTGTCTGCTGCAGAGAGGGACTGGCGGTTTTCCCGGCGGACACTACACTGTGGGAAACGCTGACTAACTGCTATTTGGGGATGAAGCGCCCGGAGCAGGTTCTTGAGGTGCAGGAGGAGAGGAAGAAGGCGCGGGGAGAGGATGAGGATTATTACAGCAATATTGCCGATACCTTGATTCTGATGGGGAAGAAAGAGCAGGGGCTGGCTGTTTATGACGACGCAAAGCAGTCCTATTTTAAGCGGGCAGCGGACAGGCAGGAACTGGCGGAACTGTATATGGAGTGGGCCGGCTCTCTGGCGGACGTGACCGCCTACGAGAAAGCGGCAAAAAAATATCAGGAAGCGGCGACGCTATACGGGGGCAGCCGGGAAAAATTCAAAGCGGAATGGCGTGTGGCGAAAAATTATTATATGGCCGGGAAACGCGAGGAAGCGGCGCGCTGGGCGAAGAAGGCTCTGAAACGTCTTGAGGAATGCAATGTAAAAGAGGAGGATTATCAAACTTATGCCAAATATGCGCCTGTGCAGAGCGGATGGCTTGCATGGTGTTATCTGGCGCTTGGTGAGAAGGAAAAGGCGAAGGGCATTTTTGAAAAGATGGAGCAGCTCAGACCCTGCGCCGCCTGTGAGTACAATAAATGTTTTGAATCCGCTCTCTGGTGCGGCTGTTATTATTACACCGAAGGGGAATTTGAGAAAGCGGCGGCGCTGTTTGAGGAGGCATCCGTAAGATACGGGGATGTTTTGTTTGAGGCGAAGTTTCTGCTGGAAAAAATGCGAGACGGCAGCGGCGGATTTCCGTCAAAGTCCGAGGGCGGGACAAAGACGCAGGGATTTGTGGCGAAGCTGTTTCACAGAAAAGAAAAACCTGTGAAATAGGGAACAGAGCGTAAAAGAGAAAGAACGAAGGGATTTGAACAAATATGATCATCGGAATTGATTTGGGAACGACAAACAGTCTGGCGGCTTATTTCACGGAGGAGGGGCCGCAGATCATACCGAACCGTCTCGGCAGGAGGCTGACGCCTTCCGTGGTGAGCATGGATGAGGAAGAACAGATTTATGTGGGCGATCTGGCGGTGGAGAGAGGACTGCTCTATCCGGGAAGTGCGGCCTCCGTCTTCAAACGGGATATGGGAAGCGGCAGGAAATTTAACCTATTGCATAAAACCTTTACGGCGGAGGAGCTTTCTTCCTTTGTGCTTCGCGCGCTCAAGGAGGATGCGGAAAGCTTTCTTGGGGAGCCGGTGACGGAGGCTGTCATCAGCGTGCCCGCCTATTTCAACGACGAGAGGCGGCGCGCCACCAGAAGGGCCGGTGAGCTGGCGGGACTTACGGTGGAGCGTATCATCAGCGAGCCGACCGCGGCGGCCATCGCCTACGGCCTGTATCAGAGTCAGGGACATATGCGGTTTCTCGTGTTTGACTTAGGGGGCGGCACCTTCGATGTGTCCGTGCTGGAGCGGATTGACAGCATTTTGGAGGTGCGCGCCGTGGCGGGGGATAATTTCCTTGGCGGCGAGGATTTTACGAATGTGCTCGAGGAGATGTTCTTCGAGAAATACCCGCAGTTTGACAGGCTTTCGCTTGACGCAAAGACCCTGCGCCATATCCACAAACAGGCGGACAAGTGCAAGATCGGTTTCTCGGAGGGGAAGACTTCTGCCATGGACTGTAAAATTGGGGAGGAGGTATTTTCCTTAACGGTAGAACTGCCCGCTTACGAACATGCCTGCGAGGAGCTTCTGGACAAGATCAGACAGCCCGTGCGGCGCAGCCTCTCCGACGCGCATATCCGGCTTTCCGATATCGACAAGGTGGTGCTGGTGGGCGGGGCGACCAAGAGTCCGGTGATCCGCCGGTTTGTGAGTAAGCTGTTCCGGGTGATTCCCGATACCAACATCAATCCCGACGAGGCGGTGGCGCTGGGCGCGGCGATTCAGGGCGCCATGAAGGAGAGAAAGGAAGCGATCAGGGAGGTCATTCTCACGGATGTCTGTCCCTTTACGCTCGGCACGGAAGTGGTCAGGGAGTGGGAGAAAGGCTATTTCGAGAATGGCGTGTTCTGTCCCATTATCGAGAGAAATACGATTATTCCGGCCAGCCGCACGGAGCGGCTCTATACGGTGCGGGATGACCAGACGAAGATTCGGGTCAACGTCTTACAGGGGGAGAGCCGCTTTGCGAAAAATAATCTTTCCCTCGGGGAGCTGAATATCGAGGTGCCTTCCGCCCCCGCGGGGGAGGAGGCCGTGGACGTGACTTACACCTACGACATCAACTCCATTCTGGAGGTGGAGGTGAAGGTGGTGTCCACCGGAAAGAAGGAAAAACAGGTTTTCGGCGGCAAAAACGCGGACATGACGCCGGAGGAAATCGCGGCGCGGTTTGAGACGCTGTCCTACTTAAAGATTCATCCGAGGGATCGGGAGGAGAACAAGTATTTGCTCACGCTGGGGGAACGGATGTATGAAGAAAGCCTTGGCGACAAACGCTATCTCATATCCCAGGAGCTTCACAAGTACGAGCAGGCGCTCAATACTTATGAGCCGGGCACGATCGAGCGGGCGAAAGAGGCGTTTCGGGAGTTTCTAAAGGATTTGGAGGAATAGAGTGAAAAGAACTTCTAGCCACTCACAGCAAAGGCTGTTTCGTGGAGAAGTTCTATGTTTCACTCGGGAGAA
>VSNH01000091.1 GCA_009774215.1 Lachnospiraceae bacterium | reverse complement strand
CACATCCTGCCGACCGCTGTTACCATTGTAAAAGAACGATTTTTACAACAATTGCGGAAGCGGCGGCGGCAGACGGCTATACGCTGCTGCTGGACGGCACAAACGCTTCCGACGAGGAGGGTGACCGCCCGGGGATGCGGGCGCTTAAGGAACTGTCCGTGCGTTCCCCTCTGCGGGAATGCGGACTTTCCAAGGAGGAGATACGCGGGCTTTCCAAGGAGGCAGGGCTTTTTACATGGGAGAAACCGGCATATGCCTGTCTGGCGACACGGATACCCATGGGAGAGGAAATTACGGCGGAAAAGCTGAAAAGCACGGAGGCAGCGGAGGACTTTCTCCTCTCGCTTGGCTTTACAGACTTCAGGGTAAGGCGGTTCGGTGAGGCGGCGAGACTGCAGTTTCCGGCGTCACAGCTTGGGCGTGCTCTGGAGAAACGGGAAGAGATTGTGAGGGAACTGAAACGATATTACAAGGCGGTTTTGCTGGATATGGAGGCGAGAACATGAGCGATTATCGAAAAATACTGGAGCAGGTGAGAGACGGTGAAGTTTCCGTGGAGGAGGCGTTACTTGCCCTCAAGAAGAAGCCTTTTGAGGATATCGGCTACGCCAAGGTGGATCACCACAGGGGCGTCAGACAGGGAGCGCCGGAGGTAATTTTCGGCGCGGGAAAAGAGGCATCGCAAATTGTGGGCATCATTGACAGTATGAGGAAAAACGGACAGGAAACGATACTGATTACAAGACTTTCTCCAAAGAAGGCAAAGAAGGTGGGGAAGCGCTGTGAACTGACCTACCACGAGCAGGCGCGGATCGGCGTTGTCGGAAAAATGCCGGAGCGATCCGGGTTCGGGAAAATCGTGGTCGCCACAGGCGGGACTTCGGATATTCCCGTGGCGGAGGAGGCAGCGCTCACTGCGGAGGTTCACGGCAACGAGGTGGTGCGGCTCTACGATGTGGGTGTGGCGGGGCTGCATCGGCTTCTGGCTCATATGGATGAGATCATGGAGGCGTCGGTGATCATCGCCATTGCGGGCATGGAGGGAGCCCTCGCCAGCGTGATCGGCGGGCTGGCCGACTGCCCCGTGATCGCGGTGCCCACGAGCGTAGGGTACGGCGCGTCCATGCACGGGGTTTCGGCGCTTTTGTCCATGCTCAACTCCTGCGCCAGCGGGGTGTCGGTGGTGAATATTGACAACGGGTTTGGTGCCGGGTATCTGGCGAGTATGATCAACCACAACATGAGAGGTACATCTAAAGACGTCTCGCCATAGGTCGAGACGCCAAGAAGCGTGTGAAAGGAACTTCTAAAACGCGGCAGCAGAGGCTGTTTTGTTAGGAAGCTCTAAGTTTCACACAGGAGAATGCAAAAGCGGGCATTCTCCGTAGACAACAATGAAAATGAGAGGATAAACGTATGAAGACATTATATTTGGACTGCGGTATGGGCGCGGCGGGGGATATGCTGACGGCGGCGCTTTTGGAGCTTCTGCCGGATCGGGAAAAGGTGATGGAGGAGCTAAACACACTGGGGATTCCAGGGGTGGAGATGGCGTGTGAGAAGGCGCAGAAGTGCGGCATCGGCGGCACCCATGTTTCCGTGCAGGTGAACGGAGGGGAGGAGTCGGAGGAGATGTACGGCGGCGGATACACGCACGGGGCGGCGCATGTTCATGACCATATGCACACAACCCATGAGACAGAAGATGATCACGCCCATGGACACACCCATGAAGCGGAGCAGATTCACGGTCACGAGCACGCGACGCACGAGGCGGAACACTCCCACGAACACGTGCACGAAGCAGAACATACTCATGGCCACAGCCACACCCATCACCACAGCGGTTTGCATGAGATCGAGCATATTGTGAGCGGTCTTTCGCTGTCGGAGCGGATACGGAAGGATATCTTGGCGGTGTTTGGGATGATCGCGGAGGCGGAGAGCCATGTGCACGGCGTACCGGTTACCGATATTCATTTTCATGAGGTGGGAACCATGGACGCGGTGGCGGATATCACGGCAGTCTGCGTGCTGATGGATAGATTGGCGCCGGATCAGGTGATTGTGTCCCCCGTGCATGTGGGAAGCGGGCAGGTGAAGTGCGCCCACGGGATTCTGCCGGTGCCTGCGCCGGCAACGGCTTATATTTTAAAGGATGTACCGATTTACGGCGGGGAGATCCGGGGAGAACTCTGTACACCGACGGGGGCTGCTCTGCTCAAATATTTTGCCAGCCGTTTTGGGGTGATGCCCGTCATGCGCACGCTTGCTATCGGGTACGGCATGGGGAAAAAAGATTTTCCGGCGGCAAACTGTGTGCGCGCGCTGCTTGGAGAGACGGAGGGTGCGGGAGACACGGTTGCGGAGCTTGTCTGTAATGTGGACGACATGACGGCGGAAGCCATCGGCTTTGCGACGGAGACGCTTTTGACGGCGGGCGCGCTGGAGGTATATACCGTGGCGGCGGGCATGAAGAAGTCGCGCCCGGGCACAGTGCTGCATGTAATGTGTGCGGAATCCGTGAAAGATAAAATAGTGGAGCTGATTTTTAAACATACGACCACGATCGGCATCCGGGAAAATATTTCCAGAAGATATACGCTTGCCCGCTCAATTCGGAAGGTGCAGACGCCTTACGGGGAGATTCGGAAAAAGGTGTCGGAGGGTTACGGCGTAATGCGGGAAAAGTATGAGTATGAGGATCTTGCGCGGATCGCGAGAGAACGGGGGATGTCTATCCGGGAGGTGGAGGCTTCCCTGTGAGTATGATTGGAGGCAAAGGTTGAATAAATTCTCTGAAGAGCAATTGATTCAACCGCGAGTTTGCGGCCCCGGTATGGAGGAAAAAATGAAAATATTAATACATAGAGTGAAAAGGCGGAAACGGAGCGCGAGTAGAGCAGCGGGACTGTTCGGAATTGCATTGTTGTCAGGTGCCGGAATATTAACATCCTGTGGGGCTGACAATGCACATGGGACAGGGATAGAAAGCGGGCAGGAAACGGAAAAGCAGGTGGACGGTTTGGTGACAGACAAAGGACAGACAGCAGGCTCTCAACGAGAGCCGAGCACGCTTGTCTACGGCAGCGGTGACTACACCCGCATCAATCCTGCCATGGATGAGCACGGGGAGATCAATTTGCTGCTCTTTAACGGACTGACGGCTCACAACGGGGAAAACGAGGTCGTGCCCGGTCTGGCGAAGAGCTGGGAGTTTGTCGAGGCGTCCTGCACCTATACGTTTCATCTGGAGGAGGGCGTTACCTGGCATGACGGCGAGCCCTTTACGGCAGAGGATGTGAAGTTCACCATCGAAGCGATTATGGATCCGGAAAACGGATCCGAGAATGCGCCCAACTATGAGGACGTGGAGGAGATTCTGGTGGCGGATGAGCACACGATTTCCTTCCGGCTGGCTGCGCCCAATGTGGCTTTTCTGGACTATATGACCATGGCTGTGCTTCCCGAGCATCTGCTGGCAGGGGAGGATATGCAGACCTCGGATTTTTTTCGCGCGCCGATAGGGACAGGACCCTATAAGCTGGAGAGCTGGGATATGGGGCAGGCCATTGTGCTTGCGAAAAACGAGGCGTACTTTAAAGGAGAGCCGCATATTGACAGAGTGATTTTTAAGATTGTCACTGACGATAATGCAAAGACGCTCCAGATGGAGGCGGGTGAACTGGATCTGGCGCTCCTTCCGCCGAAGGCTGCGCAGTCTTTTGCCAATCGGGAGGCGTATGTCTGCTATCACATGCAGACTTCCGATTACAGGGGGATTCTCTTTAACTTTAACAATCCTTACTGGCAGGAAAACAGGGATATCATTCCTGCGATCTGCTATGCGATAGACAGACAGGCTATTGTGGACGCGGTGCTGCTGGGGCAGGGAATGCCTGCCTATGGTCCGCTGCAGCGCAATGTTTATAACAATGAGGACGTGGAGCATTATGACTATAATCCGGAAAAGGCGGTAGAAATTCTGGAATCTGTCGGATGTGTCAAAGGTGCGGACGGGATTTATACGAGAAACGGCGCGCCGCTTTCCTTTGTGATCAGTGTGGGAGCGGGAGATCAGGTGCGCGTGGACATGGCGCAGGCGGCGGCGCAGCAGATTCGCGAGATTGGGATTGACTGTAAGGTGGAGATACCGACGCGGGTTGACTGGAATGGTCAAATGGCATATCTGATCGGCTGGGGAAGTCCCTTTGATGCGGACGACCATACATATAAAGTGTTCGGCACAGGGAAGGGTGCAAATTACAGCGGCTACTCCAATGAGGCGGTGGATCGGTATCTGACGCAGGCGCGCGGTTCCGATGATCCGCAGGTGCGCAGCGAGGCCTACGCCCGGTTTCAGGACGAGCTGGCCAAAGATCCGGCCTACGCGTTTATCTGCTATATTGATGCCGACTATGTGGCGGATGCCTCGATTCAGGGCATTTCGACCGAAACGGTGATGGGGCATCACGGCGTGGGGATTTTCTGGAATATCGCAGAGTGGACAAAGTGAGGGACGCGAAAAGGACTTCTAAAGATGTCCCGCCATAGGACGGGACACCAAGAAGTACTAAGTTTCGCGTGAGAGAATGTTTGAAAAGCGACATTCTCTGTAGATTTTGGAGGCGGATGGAATGGATGTGCTTACTGTCGAGAATTTGTCGGTCAGTTTTTACAGACCGGAGGGAGAAATTGAGGCTGTGAAAAACGTCAGCTTTTCCCTGCGGGAAGGGGAGATTCTGGCCATTATGGGAGAGACGGGCTGCGGGAAAAGTGTGCTGTGCAAAAGCATACTGAAACTGTTACCGGATATCGCAAAAAGAAAGACGGGGCACATTTATGTCAGAGGGGAAGAGATTACCGATTATTCGGAAAAGCAGATGCAAAAACTGCGCGGCAGTTTCTTTTCCATGGTGTTCCAAAATCCGATGACGGCGCTGCATCCCTGCATGTCTGTGGGGGAGCAGATCACCGAGGCGGTGCGTCTGCGGCAGCCGAAGCTTACAAAAAAAGAGCGTCTGCAAAAAGCGGCGGAATTGATGGAGCTGGTGGGGCTGGATCACCCGGCGGAGCGGGCAAAGCAGTATCCTGCTCAGCTTTCGGGAGGTATGGCGCAAAGATGTGTGATCGCCATTGCTTTGGCGGCTGAACCGGCTGTCCTGTTTGCGGACGAAGCGACCACGGCGCTGGATGTGACGGTGCAGGCGCAGATCTTAGAGCTGTTTCTGGAACTGCGAAAAAAGATGGGCATGTCCATCCTGCTGATAACGCATAGTCCGGGTGTGGCGGCGCGGACCGCGGATCGTGTGGCGTTGATGAAGGACGGAGAACTTACCGGAATCGGGGATGTGGAGGAGATTTTTGAAAAATTTAGGTATCATCAGAATCTTATATCATGCGGGTAAATTTCTTCTGAGTATTTTAGTTCTGTCTGTTTTTGTATTTACCATTTCCAGACTTGCGCCGGGAGACCCGCTCTACGCTTATTATGGGGAGCGGCTGGAAAAGATGAACATGGAGGAACAGGAACAGGCCAGAGCGCGTCTCGGCCTGGATGAGCCGATTCCCGTGCAGTATGCGCGCTGGCTACGGGGGGCGCTTCACGGCGATTTCGGCATCTCCTATCAATATAAGACGGATGTGAAGGAAGTGATTGCCGTGCGGATTGGCAATACGCTCCTTCTGGGAGGGCTGGGCTTTGTACTTATCTTTGTGCTGGCGCTCCTGCTTGGCCTTTTTTGCGCGTGGAGAGAGGAGCAGGCGGTTGACCGATTGATCTGTAAAATCGGCACAATTACAAGCTGTATACCCGAGTTCTGGCTTTCCTTACTTCTGCTCCTGGTGTTTGCCGTATGGCTTGGCTGGCTGCCGGGTTCCGGGGCGTATTCCGTCGGAAAGGAGAGGAGTCTGTCGGACAGGGCGGTGCATCTGATCCTGCCGCTTGCCGTGGTGGTGCTGGGGCACCTGTGGTACTATGCTTTTCAGGTTCGCAACAGGCTGTTGGAGGAGGTGCGGGCGGACTATGTGCTGCTTGCCAGAATGAAAGGACTTTCGGGGAAACAAGTGCTGCGCCGTCATTGTCTGCGCAGCGCAATGCCCTCTTATTTAAGTATCATGGCGATTGCCTTTCCTCACATTCTCGGGGGAACCTATGTGGTGGAAACGGTATTTTCCTATCCGGGAATCGGAACGCTGGCTTATGAGAGCGCCAGATATAAAGATTATAACCTGCTGATGGTGATAAGCCTGCTTACGGGGAGCATGGTTATTTTATGCAGTATGCTTGCGCAGGGCATCAACGGGCGGATCGATCCACGGACACGCAGGACTGTCACAGCGGGAAGAGGGGAGGCGAACAGCCTGTGAAAAAGAAATTTCCGGTTTTCTCCCTGCTCACATTGACTGTTATAGTCATCCTTTGCTTTGCCTGTGGTCCGATAATGACAAAAGATCCGCTTTATATGGATCTGGCGCACTGTAATGAGACACCCGGAAAAGAATTTCTTTTTGGTACAGATACCATGGGGCGGGATATTTTTTCCATGATCTGGTACGGCGGCAGGATTTCTCTGACGATCGGATTTCTGGCAACCCTGCTCTCTACGGCTCTGGCAGTTTTCGTGGGGAGCGTAAGCGGCTGTGCGCCTGCCCGGGCGGACGGCATTCTCATGAGACTGACGGAGCTGATTTTAAGCGTTCCCAGTCTTTTGCTGACGATTTTTCTGCAGGCTGTTTTCGGCAGGGCAAATGTGTACAGCCTGTCCGTTGTGATCGGACTGACGGGCTGGATGAGTATGGCGAAGGTGGTGCGGACGGAAGTTTTGCAGCTGAAAAATACAGACTATGTGCTGGCGGCAAAGTGTCTGGGCGGCGGCTTTTTTCATGTACTGTTTTGCCATCTTGCGCCCAATTTTTTCCCGTCTGTTCTGTTTATGGCAATTATGAATGTGAGAAATGCCATTGTCGTGGAATCTACTTTGAGCTTTATGGGGCTGGGGCTTCCGGTGGAAACCGTTTCCTGGGGCAGTATGCTTTCTCTGTCGGAAAATGCGCTCCTTTCCCGCTCCTGGTGGATTATTATGGTTCCCGGTGTCTTTCTGGTGGGAACGCTGCTTTGCCTGACAAACCTTGGAAATTATATGAGGGGGAGCACGAATAGAAGACACAGTAATCTGGGATGCAAAAAAATGATTAAAAAAATATGAATGAATTATAAATTAATTATAAAATAGCCGAAGAGTTGTGGTATAATGAAGCTGTAACCATTGAACTTTAATAACTTAGATGAATTAGGGGCACTATTGCTAAATCGCTTTCTGCTAGTCTTCGCTTACTTTTACCGATTCGACTTTAGTCTGTTTATCTATCTTATTAATCCAGTATGTAATTCATGATATGAACGGGGGAAACTTTATGGGAAAAGGCAAGGAAGAGCGGGCAGAAAAGGTTTTAATGGGAAAAAACGGAAAAGATGACGGACGTTTTATCGGTATCGGGGAGAAAATTTCAAGGCGCTTCGGCAGGGTTATTATGATCTGCTGTATTGTTTTGGGCGTGATCACATCGGTTTTGAGCTATTTTTCTTCAATCAGCGCCGTATCGGAGACGATCAATAACACGTCTGAAGTAGCGGCAAATTATGTTTCAGCCGCGCTGCGGGAATTTGTAGCGATTGCTTATGAGACGGGCAGTATTGCAAGGCTCGCTGATCCGGAGAAAACGACAGAGGAAAAGAAGGCTATTTTAGATCAGAGGATTAAAGACCATAATTTCGACGGGGGATATCTGATTGACAGCAGCGGGGTGGATGTCATTACAGGGCAGGATCTTTCTGACAGGGCGTACTTTAAGGAAAGCATGAAAGGAAATACCTATATTTCCACACCGGCTTACAGCGAAGTGACAGGTAAGGTATCATTTGTGGTGTCGGCGCCGCTGTGGGAAGGAGGCATTCCCGGAACGACTCCGGTAGGCGTCATCGCCTACGTGCCTAACGGCGAGTTTTTGAATGATATCATGCGTTCCATAAAGGTCGGAGAGGGCGGCACCGCTTTTATGCTGGATAAAAGCGGCATTACGATTGCGGATTTAGATTCCTCGCTGGTCGGTGTGGAGGACAGTGTGGCGCTTGGCGATACGAATCCCAGGCTTAAGAAGTACAGCGCTATCTGTAAAAAAATGATTGCCGGAGAAGACGGTACAGGTACATATAGCTATAATGGAAAGACAAAGGTAGTCGCCTATTCTCCGGTTCCCGATACGGACGGCTGGAGTATCGGCGTAGCGGCGGTGAGAAATGAATTTTTGCGGATGTTTGCCATTTCGCTTGTGCTTACGCTTATCTTCGTAGTGGCATTTACAGTGTATGGCATTAAAGTCGGTGTGAAACTGGGACATGCGGTTGCCGCACCCCTTAGCAGGACGGTAGAAAGACTTAAGCTTTTGGCGGAGGGCGATATCCACTCAGCGGTACCTGAGCCGACGGAGAACGACGAAACAAAGATTCTGTTGGATTGTCTGGCGGAGACAGTACGCGACCTGAATACGATTATCACGGGTATCAGCAGCGATCTGGCGGAACTGGCGGACGGCAATTTTATGATCGATGTGGAAGAGAATTACAAGGGAGATTTTGCACAGATCAGTGATTCCTTCCGGGATATTGTCGGGTCACTCAGTGCGGCTCTCGGAGAAATAGACACCAATGCGGAAAGCGTCAGAAAAGGCGCAACGGATCTGGCGGGCGCATCCCAGCTTCTGGCGGAGGGCGCGACGGATCAGGCGAGCGCGATTGAAGAGTTGACGGCAACCATGACGGATATATCGGAAAAGATTCATACCAATGCCGAAAATGCGGCGAAAGCAAAGAGAGTGGTGACAGGTATGAACGATCAGGTGAGCGAGAGCAACGCGCAGATGAAACAGAGTACGGAAGCTATGGAACGGATCAGGGAGGCATCCGATAAGATAGCGGAAATCATCAGCAGTATTGAAGAAATTGCATCTCAGACGAACCTGCTTGCACTCAATGCGTCTATCGAGGCAGCGAGAGCGGGTGAGGCGGGAAAAGGCTTTGCGGTGGTTGCCACGCAGGTCGGTACGCTTTCCGAGCAGAGCAGCGAAGCGGCAAAGAATACGAAGCAGCTGATCCAGAATGCGATTCAGGCGGTAGAGGACGGAACAAGGCTGGCAAATTCCACGGCAGAGTCATTGCTGCTTGTGGTTGAGAATGCGAAGACGGTGGGCGAAGCGATCGATGAGATCGCGGTAGCTTCGGAAGAGCAGGCGGATGCTACGGCACAGATCACGGAGGGTGTCAATCAGATCGCTCAGGTTGTGGAGTCCAACTCCGCTACTTCCGAGGAGAGCGCGGCGGCGTCTCAGGAGCTGTCGACGCAGGCGGATTTGTTGAAAGAATTGGTAGACAGGTTCAAATATCAGGTATAGATAATGTCATTCAAAGGCAGCGGCGTCCGCATGAAACGCCGCTGCCTTTTTCTTTGGGAAAGCGTGATGACGACGGTTTTTTGCCGCTATTTGGAAGATTTACGAAAATACAAAACTGTGTTATAATGCCAAAATGAGAGCGCATCGCTCTTTTATGATAAATATGGATTACAGATTATTATGGATGATTTCTCAGAGATTCCGATACCCTATAGAAAATGCTCGGAGGTCAAAAACAGATATTTGGAATACGCGTTTAACAGAAAGCAGGTTTTTAAGACGTGAAAAAGATTTTAAAAGGAAGCAGCTTTTTCTGGGCTCTGCTAAAAATGAATATGCTGCCGCTTATTTTACTTACATTGGTAATCACAACATTCAGCGCCGTCCGGTTTGCCGATTCCTTAAATGTGGAAACTAAGAACGGGCTTGTGAATTTAAGCCACACAGTTGTTACGTTGTATGATACGGTTTATGAAGGGGATTACCATGCGGTTGAGAAAGACGGAACGGTTTATTTCATGAAAGGGGATCATACGCTGAATGACAGTTTTACGATTATTGATTCCATAAAAGCGGAAACAGGAGTTGACATTACGGTCTTTTATCAGGATACCCGTATCATTACCACGATTCGGACGGATAACGGCGAGCGCGTGATCGGGACAAAAGCAAACGGCACGGTGGTGGAAGACGTATTGAAAGGCGGACAGCCTCATTTTTATGCGAGCACCATGGTAGAGGACGTTCGCTATTTTTCCTATTATGAGCCGCTCAACGATGCGAAAGGGACATGCATCGGCATGATTTTCCTTGGCAAACCTTCGGCGCAGGTGGAAGAGCTGGTTTCCGGTTCTCTCAAGCCCATTATTGTATGCGGAATTTTCACCATGCTGATTGCCTGTCTGGTGACGATTCGCTTTTCCGGGAGGCTGGTGAATGCCATCCGCGAGATGGAGTTGTTTCTGGTTGCCATCGCGAAAGGGGATCTCCATGAGGAACTGGATCAGGAAGTTTTGGAGCGCAGGGATGAATTGGGGGAGATGAGCCGCTACCTGATTAAGACGCAGAAATCGCTGCAGAAGCTGGTAGAGCAGGATATTCTGACCGGACTGTACAACCGCAGGAGCGGAGAAAAACTTTTAAAGCGCGTCTGTGAGAATTACACGAAAGATGGGACACCGTTTTGTGTCGCCATAGGGGATGTGGATCACTTTAAAAATGTCAATGATACATATGGGCATGAATGTGGAGATGTGGCTCTTACAGAGCTCTCTTCGCGGATGAAGGAGCATATGAGGGGACATGGTTTTGTGGCAAGATGGGGTGGAGAGGAAATGCTTCTCGTGTATGACGGCATGCATCTGGACAAGGCAGCAAACTACATGCAGGAGCTTTTGGACGCAATTCGCACTAAGCCCATTGTATATGGAGGTGTGAACATAAACATTACGATGACCTTCGGTCTTACGGAAGGAAACGGCGATAAAATCGAGCACATTGTCCGTGACGCGGACGAAAAGCTGTATCAGGGAAAGAACAGCGGCAGGAATCAAATCGTGGTCTGAAACAGGAAAGAATACGTCAAAGTAAATCACATTGCGGCGCAGGGAAAGTCAATCTTCTGCGTCGCTTATGTGTTGTATCAATTACATCTTCACTGCATATAGTTTTCTGCTTTTTGCGTGCTCCGTCTGTTCTTTGAGATGGATAAAACAAAATAGAAAAACAAAGCGCCGACGGATACTCTGGTAAACACTTCCGCGACCTGTTCGCTAAGAGCGGCTGACAGTATCATGCGCACCGCGATAATTCCCAACATAACTGCTACTGCAATAAATGCCTTTTTCATAGTTTGATATCTCCTTTTCGTTGGCGTATTTTGAGGTGTTTTGTTTTCTGGATTAAGGATATCAAATATGAGAAAAGGCATCCATTGATGTGACTTACATTTTGAAAGCGTAACTTACATTTGTGTAAGATTGGATGCTTTTCGTATGCCATGGGGATCTTTATAGGGATTACCTGCTTGTGACATACGCAAGCATCGGTTTTACCAGGCAGTTGCAACGCGAAGTTGCGGAAATGACACCACAAAATGATGGACATTTACGGCAGGTTTGCTATGATAAATCGGAAGCATGAGACAGAAAATTAAAAAATAAGTCTGATGAGCTTGTTTGTCCATCGAAAGCTTGTGTTGCTTCGGAATGGAGGAAAAACATGACATTTGGAGAAAAGCTTTATAAACTGAGAAAGGCGCAGGGGTTTTCACAGGAGGCGCTGGCTGAAAAACTGCATACGAGCAGACAGGCAGTCAGCAAGTGGGAAAATGACAACGGCTATCCCGAAACAGAAAAAATTATTCTGATCAGTAAGCTGTTTCAGATATCCCTGGATGATCTGCTGATGGAGGAGAGGGAGATGGGGGCAGAGTCCGGCGCTGCGAGCAGGGACGCGGAAGGTAGATACAATGCCAAAGGAAAAGAAGAGGATGGATATTATATAAACAGGGAAACGGCAAACGGGTTCCTGCTCTATTATAAAAAGAAGTTTTTATGGATAGCCGCGGCGTGCGGACTTATTATGAGCTGCAACGCGGTTTCCTATAGTTCGATGGAGCCCGGGTTTTATGAACTGACGGTACAGCCGCTTCTGGCTGTGGTGTCGGGTATTACGCTGCTGTCCGTTGTGCTTTACGTTATTTTGAAGCAGAATCCCTACAGAAATCTCAGAAATAAGGAACTGCTCTTTGCGGAGGACGTGAGAAATGAACTGCAGGATGAGTTTTCCAAAATGAGAAAAGTATTGCTGGCGGGCATCGTAGTATGTCTGGCGGCTGTGGGAATATACGAAATGTATTCTGCGAGCGATCTCAGTATCACAGCGGAGACATTGCAGCTTTTAAGCGAGGCGCAGATAATGCGCGACAATTTCCTTTATATGATGCTGGTGGGCGTCTGCGCCTTTGTCACGGTTTTCTGCGCGGGTGTGTACTGGTCTTACTCTGTATTGCTCCGAAATTAGTCCCCCAACTTTAGGTAATGACGAGATTCCAATTCAGTTGTTAAATTACGCAAATCGAAAGGAGAGGTAACGCCTTATGGCAGCGCATCGCTACATAGAAGTAAATCAGCTTGTTAAAATTTACACTACAGGGAAGGTGAAGGTAAGTGCCGTTGATCATGTCAATTTTTATGTGGATCAAGGTGAGTTTATCGGTATTATGGGAGCTTCCGGCTCCGGCAAAACCACACTCCTAAATATTCTGTCTACCATAGATACCATGTCCCAAGGACAAGTTCTCTATGAAGGGGTGGATATTTCGAGAATGGGCGAAGAAGAATTATCTGACTTCCGGCAGAAAAATCTGGGGTTTGTCTTTCAGGACTATAATCTTATAGATACACTGACGCTAGAAGAAAACATTATGCTGCCAATGATTTTAAATGGCGAAGAAAGCAATGAGGGAACAAACAGTGTCCGCAGGAAAACAAAAACGAACAAAAGACGGAATAGCGAGTTGAAAGAAAGAATAGAAAGCAGAATAAAGGATATAGCGGAAACATTACAGATTAGCGATATTCTGGGCAAATTTCCATATGAGGTATCCGGCGGACAAAAACAGCGCGCGGCTTGCGCAAGAGCGCTAGCCAACAAGCCGAAGCTGATTCTTGCAGACGAACCGACCGGGGCTTTGGACTCTAAATCATCCACGATGCTGCTTCGCACGCTGCAGGTTATGAACGGAGAATTGGGGGCAACGATTTTAATGGTAACGCATGATGTGTTTTCAGCATGTTATTGTGAGAGAATTTTGTTTTTAAATGATGGGAAAATATGCGCTGAATTAGAGCGGGGAAATAGAAACAAAAGAGATTTTGCAAATTGTATTCTTGATATGCAGTCTAAAATCGGAGGTGAGGATACTGATGCTGAATAAACTTGCATTGCGTAACGCGGGAAGATTGTGGAAAGATTATTTAAACTATTTCCTGACTTTATGTATGATAACGGCGCTGACTTTCTCTTTTCACTTGCTGCTCTTTTCAGAGGATATCCGCGCCATGATTCATTATGGAGAACGTGGTGAATTATCCACGGCAGGAACCATGTTGATCACCTTTATGTCTGTGTCCACCGCGGTCATTTTTATCATAGTGGCATGGCTGATCAATTATATGACTCGTTTTATTCTGGAAAAGAGGAGCCGGGAGTTTGCGGTCTATTTGTTATCGGGAATGAAGAAAAGTCAAATTGCAAGTCTTTACATGAAAGAAACACTTTTTCTTGGCGTATGCGCGCTCTGTCTGGGATTAGTTTTCGGCAGTTGGTTACGGCAGGCGTTATTTTATGTTTTCTATAAAAGTATCGGGAAAAATTACAGGGTGAATACGGAAATATCTGCGGGCAGCATTTTGCTTACGGTTGCTTTGTATGGCACCTGTTTTGTGGCAGCTATGCTTCGGAACAGGAGAATGTTTTCCCATATGGAAATTATTCATTTGCTCAACATGGAAAAGCAGAATGAGGTAGTGAATGAAAAGCGAAACGTTATCTGGGAAAGACTGTTTTTTCTTTTCATCGGAAACATACTGTTCCTCTATTTTTTGATTTTTGCGGGCAGGATAACAAAATGGTCGGCGATCGTTGAAATGATCGGGCTGACTTTTACGTTTTATCTTTTCTATTTGGGACTCTCCGCTTTTCTGATGAAATATATAAACAGGAGAGGCAGATTCATCTATAAAAAGGAATATTTATTTCTGTTAAGGCAGTTTTCCTCAAAGACGCGGAATACCTGTTTCGTTCTCGGAACATTGAGCCTTTTATTTATGTTTGCACTGGTAGGAAGCTCGCTGGCGTTTATGTTAAGCGACTATCAAAATAAGCAGTTGGACGTAGAATATCCTTTTGACATGATTATCATCAGCAACGATACGGGCAATGATTTTTCCAAGGAGGAAACATTGATAAAGGACAGTATTACGCCGCGCGATATATGGAAATACCGCGTCTACCAAAATGGAACAAGCGACATGGGCGACTGGCTGTATCAGAATTTAAGGTTGTTTTCGGACAAAGACACCGATCCGGAGCTGGCAGAGGGAAAACGTGCCATTGCCTACTACGATTATGATGTGTATATGGGCATATCCGATTATAACAGGTTGCGGAAAATACTGGGGCTTGCGCCTGTGACCCTGCAGGACGATCAATATTGCCTGCATATGCCAAACCGTGTATATCAGGAAATAAAGGATAAGAGCGCGCAGATGCAGAATAGTCTGCATACCGGGCTTGAATTTGCCGGCTTCCATACAGAGGGATTTGCGCAGAACGGGCATAACGGGACGGATTATTTACTGGTCGTGCCGGATCGGAAACTGGCGGGAATGCAACCGTATTTTTCACTTATGGCGGTTATGGCGGACGGAGATGTGCCGGAAAATATATCGGAAAGCCTGTATGATCTGGCGGGCAAAATAAGAGGGTATGATGAACTTGCCGACTATATAAAGATAGGAAGCGAAGAACTTTTTCTGATGCCCGCCACAATCTGTCTCTTAAACACCTCTGACGCTGCCGCCGATATGCAGTG
>VSNH01000090.1 GCA_009774215.1 Lachnospiraceae bacterium | reverse complement strand
GTAGATATTATATCAGATATCGGGGCACAAATCAGTAAAATCAAGCGTTGTAGAATTAATCAGCAGACACTACATAGAATAGGGAAAATACTGACGGCGGCAGCAGACGGGGTGACGGATTTTGCGCGGAGCGTGGAGGCGCTGCCGGGGAAAGTTCCCGAAATTCTTGCGCTTATTATCTATGCGGCGGCGCATCTGGGCATGTCCCTCGTGCATGAACCTTTCTTCGATGAGGCGGAGGCGTGGCAGATTGCGCGCTCGGTGTCGCTTAAAACCCTGTTTCTTGAGACGACCCATTACGAGGGACACCCGCCGCTGTGGCATCTGATCTTGATGCCGCTTGCAAAGGCGGGGGCGCCCTACGAGCTTTCTCTGACACTTGTGAGTCTGGCGTTTATGGGAATGGCAGTGTTTCTGATTCTGCGGTATGCGCCGTTCCCAAGGCTGGTGCGGCTTCTGCTGCCCTTCACCTACTTTTTCTTCTATCAGTATGGCGTGATCTCCAGAGTGTATTGCGTGCTGACGCTCGCGTTTGTGCTTCTGGCAATGGCTTACCGGCGGAGAAATGAGAGGCCGGGCAGATATGTGGCGGTGCTGATTCTCCTGTGTGTAACGATGGCTTACGGGCTCGTCATCGCAGGGGGCCTTGCGCTTGTATGGCTGTGTGAGATAGGGAAGGAAAGCGGGCGCAGGCAGGACGGGCATACTGGCGGAAATTTGGTCGGCCGGGGGCAGGGTGGCCCGACGCTTCGGGAGCGGCTGCGCAACTATGCTGCAGACAGGCGTATCTGGTGGCTGGCGGTTCTTCTGGCGACGGCGCTCGGCGTCGTCTGGATGATTATGCCGCGGGCGGATACTTATGCGGCGGTGGTGGCTGCCGTTGAAACGATAGAAAATCCTTTTGCTGTGCGGCTGCTCTATACTTTGTTTGTGCTGCCATCTGATGTGGCGCTGACGGATATCTACAGCGATCACATGGTTCTTTCGCGGGCTTACCTGATGCCTGCCGCGCTGTTTAGCGGTGCGCTGATCGGCATACTGATCTGGGGTGTGCTTTTACATTACGGGAGGAAGAAAGGGACAGCGCTGCTGCTTGTGCTTCCTTACGGCTTGTTCGCCGTATTTGCCGCGGCGGTGTATGTGTCAATCCACCATATTGGGATCGGACTGCTCTATTTTTGCTTCTGGTGCTGGGTTACTGCGGAGAGCGAAGACAGCGCCGGGCGAACGGCAAAGAAAGCGCAGGAGAGCCGCGGGGAAAACGGGCGGAGTACGGCGGATAGGGCGTTCGATCGGAAAGGAGCGGAAGCGGTGGAAGCAGCGGCAGAAAGAATGGCGGCGCAGGGGAAAGCCTCTGCGGGCGCGGCGAACGCTGTGCGGAGTACGGCGGTTTTGCTCGGCACGCTGGCGATGTGTGTTTCCCTGTACTGGACGGGTGCGGCATGTAAGCAGGATATTGACAAAAACTATGCGCCGGGACGGCATGAGGCAGCTTTTATCAAGGCGCATCATCTGGATCGGTATCGGATGATGAGCAGCTGGACGAGTGTATATGATGAAGAAGGAAATTTAAGTATGACGGATATCAACGAGTGTAATATGACGGTCAATCTGGCGCCTTACTTTGCGCATAACTTATTTTTCAATTTTAATGGCGGGACGGACGCGGGCAATTATATTACCCACATACATCCCTCCGAGGAAGAGACGCGGAGGCAGTATGAGATTTGGCGACGTGAAGAGCCGCCTCAGGTGCTTTGGATGATGCCGGAGCTCTCGGCAGTCTACGGAGGAACGGTTACGATGCGGGACTATGCGCTGGTTTATCAGGAGGGAGCCTGGCAGGTGTGGAAAGCGGGAGCAAATTATTTTGAGAGCGATATCCATGTGCGGCGGGAGCTGTTGGAGGAGACGGGGCTGCGTCCGCTAAGATAAAATTGTGAGAGCGGGATAGATGATGGCGGCCGTCTCCGTATATGGAGGCGGCTGAGACGGAGAGAGGCGGCCGGTTGATACTTAGCCGGCATGCCCCGCTCTGCACGGCGGGGTTGTATGAGAGGGCGTGGCGACGGTGACGCTTTTTAGCTTAATTATGGTTTTTTAGGTTCATTAAGTCGCTTGCATTTTCCTGCTAAAAGTGCTATAGTGGTATACATAGTAAATTAGTACCGAATGAGAAAAATCGGCGCTAGTATCTCTGGCATTGTGTCAGGGGACGCAGGCAAACTCATGCAGGAGGATTCCTGCATAGAAGTACGAGGGGAAGTACGGAGGAAATGCTATGGCTGTCTGGGGATATGTCGCGATCGATAAAGGCGGAAAAGAAATAAAAGGAAGTAAAGACGCTGATAACAAGGATCTCGCACTTAGGGATCTGAAGAATCAGGGTCTTATTGTATTGGAACTGACAGAACAGAATGCCTTGACCAAGGATATTACCTTTGATTTCGGCGGAAAACCGACGCCCCGTGATATGGCGGTGTTCTGTCGGCAGTTTGCCAGCATCACCAGAGCCGGTGTTACGATTATCGAGACGTTAAATATGCTGGCGGACTCCACGGAAAATAAGAAGATGCAGAAGGCACTCTATGCCGTGCGCGCGGACGTGGAGAAGGGCGAGAGCTTTGCGGATTCCCTTGCGGGGCATCCCGCGGTGTTCCCGGAGCTTCTGGTGCAGATGGCGAAGGCGGGCGAGGCGTCCGGCAGTTTGGACACGGCTATGGAGCGTATGGCGGTGCAGTTCGAGAAATCCGCCAAGACGCAGGCTATGGTCAAGAAAGCGATGATTTACCCGATTGTGGTGGCGTTGGTTGCGGTTGCGGTCGTGATTATTATGCTTGTGTTTGTCATTCCGCGTTATATGGATATGTTTGAGCAGCTGGGGACGGAGCTGCCGGCCATCACGATGGCGGTGGTCAATCTGAGTAACTTTATTCAGAATAACTGGTACATAATTATCCCGGTTGTCGCCGGTATCGTATTTGCCCTCAAGGCTTATGCAAAGACCAGCTCGGGCAAGCATGTTTTCGGTAAACTGCAGATGAAGATTCCGGCGGTCAAGAATCTGGTGGTGAAATCGGCCAGCGCCCAGATGGCAAGGACGCTGAGTACCCTGCTGACGGCGGGTGTGCCCTTGATTGAGGCGGTGGATATCGTGTCGGACACCATGACAAATATCTGGTTTAAGGAGGCTCTCAAGGATGCGCTCGAGCAGATTATGGTCGGTGTGCCTCTGTCCCAGCCGCTGCAGACTTGCGGTCTGTTTCCGCCGATGGTCTATCATATGATGCGGATCGGTGAGGAGGCCGGCTCCACCGAGGATATGCTGAATAAGCTGGCGGATTATTACGAGGAAGAAGTGGAGATGGCGGTGCAGTCCTTGATGGCGGCGATGGAGCCCATGATTATTATCGTGCTGGCGGGCATTGTCGGACTTTTGATCGGTGCGGTTATGGCGCCTATGGTGACGATGTACTCGGCACTGGATAATCTGTAAATTGAAGTTCTGCATTTCTGCTTATATATGAAAATGATACAGAAGGGTGGATTTGTGTATAATAAACAAATAGAATGTGGAATTTGCTGAAAGAGGTGGCAGGGTAATGACGGCGTTAAGGCGTGAGGCGATTCAATTAGTAGAGCAGATGCCGGAAGAGCAGATGCCATATGTGATTCAATATATACAGGCGTTAAAGGAAAACGTTTTGGATATTAATCTGGATTTAGGAGAAATTGAAATATCTCCCAAAATGAAGGCGTTTTGGGAATTGGAAAGTATGATTGTTCCGATATCGCAGGAATTAGATTATGGCAAGGAACTGGCAGAGGCAAGGGATGAAAAATATGATTGTCCTGATTGATACCAATGTGGCATTAGATTTTCTTGCTATGAGACAGCTATATTATGAAGATACCAGAGACGTGATTCGGATTTGTGCAGGAGATAAGGCGAAGGGGTATATTGCGTTTCATAGTGTACCCAATATTTTCGATATTTTGCGAAAGAGTCATTCTGAAAACGATAGACGCGCTATGCTGAAAAAATTGTGTTGTGTGTTGCAGGTGGCCGCGGCAAGCCATGAAAGAGTCTGTGACGCAATAGAACAGGCTGATTTTGCGGATCTGGAAGATTGCTTGCAGGAAAAATGTGCGAAAGAGGTTTCGGCAGATTATATTGTTACGAGGAATTTAGAGGATTTCAAGAATTCTCAGATAAAAGCGATATCCCCACGAGAGTTTGTAGAAATGGTGAAGAACTGCGGATAAACGGAAAAGAGGAATTAAGCGCGCGCTGAGTAGGGAACAGCCGCGGTTAAGATAAAGGTAACTACAAACAACCCCAATTATGATGAAAAAGGAGAAGGAAACAATGAAGAAAGAAAACATGAACAACAAAGGTTTCTCCCTTGTCGAGCTGATCATCGTTATTGCCATCATGGCAATCCTGATCGTAGTGCTGGCGCCTCAGTACCTGAAATATGTGGAGAAGAGTAGAGTATCATCCGACCAGACGACCATCGTTGAGTACATCAACGCAATGCAGATTCTGGCAGCGGATCCGGATGTTAAGTTGGACAATGGCGCGGCTAAAAATTATGCGATTTCGAGTGCTTCAGGCAATAACAAGATTACTGTAAGCGGTAAATTAGCAACTGAATTGGTAAACCAAGGAATGTTGGATGATACGGCGGCAAAGGGCGCCGATTTACAGTCCACGGCATATACAGGTGCTAACTTGGATGTCTATTTAGAGTACGACTCCACAAAAAAAGTTTGGAATGTAAAAGCTGGTGGTGACGTTGAAATCTCTGGCAAAATTAAGGCTGCAGCAGGCGGTGGGACCTGATAAAACCACCCAACCGCAGCACCAAATTAAACATAACCATCAGTCATAAGTAACCAAACATAACCCCTCGCCCCTCGTGCAGAAAAGCGAACTTTAAAAAACGCTATTTTGCATGGGGGGGGGGTAATACGTTACAGACTAATATCCCACAGAAGGAAACGACATGTTACCAGACATCTTACTATTCAGCATCATATTTCTCTTCGGCATCGTGATCGGCAGCTTCTTGAATGTCTGCATCTTCCGCATTCCGAAGAAGGAGGATATCGTGAAGACGTCCTCCCACTGTATGAGCTGCGGGTACCATCTGAAATGGTACGATATGATTCCGGTATTCAGCTTCCTTGCCCTGCGGGGGAGGTGCCGCAAATGCGGCGCGAAATTATCTGTCCAGTATCCTCTGATTGAGGCGGCGAACGGAATCTTATACGTTTGTATCGTATGGACAGGCGGCCTTGGCATAGAATCCCTACTCTACTGCCTGATGGCTTCCGCGCTCCTTGTTTTGAGCGTGATTGACTTTAGAACCTATGAGATTCCCTTTGGAATCAATCTGTTTATACTGGCATTGGGGCTGGTCCGGGCGGCGACGGACTTCTCCAATATCCTTACCTACTTGATCGGCCTCTTTTCTGTCAGTATTGTGTTAGCGATTTTATATTATGCCACCGGCGGCAAAGCAATCGGCGGCGGCGATGTAAAGCTGATGGCGGCCTGCGGGCTGCTGCTCGGCTGGAAACTGATTATTCTGGCCTTTCTGTTTGGCTGTGTCCTGGGTGCAGTCATCCATGTAATCCGTATGAAAGTAAGCGGCGAGGGCCGTGTGCTGGCTATGGGCCCTTACTTATCCATGGGTGTCCTGATCGCGTCGCTGTGGGGCGAGCGGATGCTTGACTGGTATGTCGGGCAGTTTATATAAGATATGTAACGGATGTTATTTTAACGGTGCAGCGCGCCGACAGACAAATTGATTTAGAATATTCACCTGCACGGCATCACCGGCAGGTTTATTGTCTCTTTATAGATAAGTACTACCAAACGAAAATACGACAGAGAAAATGTGTGAGGGAGGAAAGGATAGATGGCTGCTAAGGCGATTACGATAGAGATCGGCTATTCGCTTACCAAGATCTGCGAGGTGGATTACAAGGCGAAGACGCATAAGATCTACAAGAGCTTTACGGTTTCAAACGGTGCGGAGGTCATCAATGACGGCGCGCTGACGGCGTCCCCGGAGTATGTGGAGGTTTTGCGGCGCGCGCTTGCGACGAACCATGTGAAGGCCAAACAGGTGGTGTTTACGATCACCTCCTCGAAGATTGCCAGCCGTGAAGTCACGATTCCCTATGTGAAAGAGAACAGAATTGCGGATGTGGTCAACGCCAACGCCACGGATTACTTTCCGGTGGATTTAAGCAAGTACCAGCTTGCTTACACCATTCTGGGAACGGTCGGAGAGACCAAGGGAGCCCAGCAGTATAAGCTGCTCGTGATGGCAGTGCCTACGGCGCTTCTCTCGGGCTATTATGAGCTGGCAAAGGCGCTTAAGCTGGAGGTGGCGGCGATCGACTATGCCAGCAACAGTATTTTCCAGGTGGTGAAGGATGAGTGCGCGAAAGGCAAGCACATTGTTGTTAAGATAGACGAGAGGTCGTCTCTGGTGATGGCGGTGGAAAATTCCGTGCTGACCTTTACAAGAAGCGTTTCCTACGGCTTTGAGGAAGTCATGGAGACGGTGATGAATACCCTCTGCTGGGGCGAAGTTTCCACGGTAGAAGAGGCGATCCGCGTCCTCCAGAGAAACGAGTGTATTGTGGCGGAGCAGGAGGAGGTTTCCGAGGGTGCGGAGGAAGTGGCAAAATCCGCAAAGGACAGGGCGCAGGAAGACGTGCGGGACGCTGTTGTGCCGTTGATTAACGGTATCACAAGGGTTATTGATTACTATGCGTCGAGGGCGTCGGGTGAGGGCATCGAGCGCATTTTGATTACGGGCGCAGGCGCAGATTTCAAGGGAATGGCCGAGCTGCTTGCCCGTGAGACGAATATGCAGGTTACGGTCTTAAAGGAAGCGGCAGGCTGGAACCTGATGCGCAACTTTAAGAACGAGTGTTTTAGTGAGTACATAGCCTGTGTGGGCGCAGCAGTCGCACCGCTTGGTTTCAAGCAGGAGACAGAAAAACGCGGTAAGGACAAGAAAGCGAAGAAGGAAGGCGGCGGGCAGGGAACAAATTGGGCGCTCCTTGCCTACACGGTATTTGGCGTCGGTCTCGTGGCGGCAGCCGCACTGGCGGCGGTTCCTCTTATTGGCTATGCGCGGCTGACGAAGACGAATATGGAGCTTAAGGCACAGGCGGGCAGTCTCGAAGATATTATCCCGATTTACAATGAATATGTGGCAGTAAAGGCGGAGCGCGGCATGGCGGGCGCCATGTATGAAGCGACGGAGAGCCGGAACGAAGGTTTGGAAGAGTTTCTAGGTGAGCTGGAGGATAAGCTGCCAGCCAATGTGAATGTGGTTTCCTTTTCCAGTGACTCTTACGAAGTGACCATCAACATGGAGGTGCAGACGAAGGACGACGTGGGCGCGGCGGTAGAGCAGATGCGTACCTTCCACTCGCTGATTCCGGAGAGGGTGACAGTGACTTCCATTGTAGAAGAGGAAAATGAAGAGAGCGGCGAGCATACCGTCAACTTTACGGTGATGGCGGCGTATCAGGCTGTAGGATACGAGCCGGAGGAAGAGACGGCAGAGGATGCCGGTGAGGTAGAAAATGGTGCGGCAGAGGATGCCGCTGTAACGGACGAAGCGGATACGGTGGAATAGGAGGAGCGGGAGATGAAAGTATCAAAGAGAGATGTATTGCTGTTACTTGCTTTTCTTGGGATTTTTGCTGCTGTGCTCTCCTATGTGTTCGTCTTTCAGCCGACGATGGAGAAGACGGAAGCGCTGGCGGAGGAGAACAAGCAGCTTGAAGAGAGGATAGCGGATCTGACGATAAAATCGGGCAACAGGGACACTTACGAGAGCGAGACGGCGCAGATGCGCCGGGAGATCGAGGAAATCTACCAGCTTTTCCCGGTGGATGTGCGTGAGGAGAACGCGGTTTTATTGGCGATTAATCAGGAACTGCTCTCCCCGATGACGATACAATCCGTCACCATAGACGCGCTGGTGGAAGTGCCTATCGTGGAAGCGCAGGATCAGGAAATGCCGGATGCCACCTACGAGATTGACGAGGTGGAGGAGATCGAGGACGCGACGGGGACGCAGGAAGCGCCGACACCGGATGCGGTAGATACGCAGAGCGCGGAAGGCGTGAATCCGTTCCATCTGATGAACCGCAGGACTACGATGAACTACGAGGTTTCTTACGAGGGACTGAAGCGGAGCGTGAAGAATATTTGTATGCAGACGGACCGCATGGTGATTGAAAATCTGGCGGTGGTATACGACGAGCAGACAGGCTTGCTGCGCGGCACAACGGCGGTGAATATGTTCTGCGTGCCTGGGCAGGAGGGCAAGGAGTACGAAGAGCCTGACTTTGGAGGGGTGCTCCTTGGCACGGACAATATTTTCGGCACAAGGGTAATCCGTAGCGAAGGCAGTCTTCCTGATCTGGAGGATGGCGAAGAAGGCGCAGAAGACGAGGCGGACGCGGAAGCGGAATAACGCTTGGCAGGAGAAGTGGGGGACACCAGGGCAGAGTGGTGTATGGTAAGTGAAACGTGAGATTGGAAATGGGAGAGGCAGCAAGGAACGCGGCGGATGAGGCGGCATGACAGGGGGACAATGGTTTGACGAAAGCGACAGACGGGCGAAAACAGAATAAGGACGCCGGATTTTCCTTGGTGGAGCTTTTGATAGCGGTTGTTATTCTTGCCATTATCGTGATCCCGCTTATGAATCTGTTTGTCTCATCCAACAGGATTAATATCAAGTCCAGACAGACCCTGCGGGCTACCACGGTGGCGCAGGATATCATGGAGGGTTTGAAGGCATACAATATCGAGGAGATTAGGGCGCAGTTTAACGACCCGGCGGGCGGCTTCTATGTGATAGACAGCAGGCTGATCAAGGGCGGCGTGGCGGAGGAAACGCCGGGTATGGGCAATCCCACGGACGGGCTCTATGTGTTCAGCATGAAGCAGCTTACCATGCAGGGGAGCGAGTACGACGCGAAGATCGAGGTGGACGGCAGGGGGTATATGACGGGAACCCTCACCCATGACAATGAGTTTAACGATGCGGCGCTGGCAGACGCCAGAAGCATCGATAAGAAGAACGGCACCTTTGTGGAAGCGGAGAAGTACAGGCAGGCGGTATTAAAGAGCGTCTTTAAGGACTCCGGCATGGAGACTGCCATAAAGAGCAGGTGGACGGCAGCGGGAGTGGCAGGGAACTTGGATACGAAGTATGATGAGCTGCGGGATGCGGGCAATGCGAATTATGTTTGCTATAAGAATGCGGCAGCCTTTTTTGACCAAGTCAGTCGAACAATAACGATTGAGCTCACGACCAGCGCGGAGGTGGACGAGGACGGACATCCCAAGGTGGATATGGAAATCACGCAGTTCTATGATTTTGTCTATAAGGATGCGGGAGGCGTGGATGTGACGGTGCACACCGCGGGAGATATAGGTTCCGGCTTTATCGTGGACGGTATGCCTTGCGGCAAGATTACGAGAATGGTTGACGCGGCAACGGGAGAGGAGAAGATTAACGTCAATCTCTTTTATTATCCGCTCTACGGTGCGTCTGCTCCCGATAAGATCATCGTAAAGAACGGCTCCGGAGCCGACTTAAATCTTTTGATTGCGAAGCAGCGGCATGAGACGACCGACGCGTCCGGAATGCCTGTTTTAACCGACCCCGAGTATCTGTCAGACCCGCAGCTGATGGCGGCGGAGCAGGCTTATAAGGCAGATATCTTGGTTCAGGACGGGCTTGGGGCATCCATGAATAAGGAGCGCTTTTTATTAAAGACAAATCTGGGCCTGAATCTGGTGGGCAAGAACTATCTGGCAGGCGCGCCGATTGAGCTTCCGGCACAGCTTACCGTGAACGGGACAAATATGGACTTGAGCGGCTCCAGTGACATGAATATTTTCACGCTGGACGGTGTACGCAGCCCGATGGGAAGGGCGGCCGCACCCGGCGAAGCTACGGAGTTGATTTATGACGTGCAGGTAAGCATCTATAAGACAGGCGCGGCGGACAGCGGCTTTCCGGAAGATATGCGGATGGTCGTGATTGGGGGCAGCACTACAAACTGATGGCAGGCAGCGGCTGTGCGGATGACGGAGAAGGACGATTGTCTTGAGGATGACAGAAGATAGCGGAAGCAATGAGTAATGGGGTATGATTATGAAAAGAGCGGTCGGAAAAATTGCACAGCTTTGTAAGTGGGCAAAAAAGAGACGTGACGACAGGGGATCCGCCATTGTTATCGTAATTATTGCGATGGCGATGATTGGGATTCTTGCCACTACCATGCTCTGGATGGCATATATGAATTATATGATAAAGGTGGCTGATATCCGCAATAAGAACAGCTTCTATTCTGCGGAGGAAGTGGTGGAGCAGGTTATGTCGGGGCTTAGGCGTGAGTCTGCCGAAGCGGTGGGTGTCGCTTACCGTGATGTGCTTGCAAACTGGGATAATCTGAAGTCGGAGGAAGAGCGGTCAAACGTCTTTATGGCGACTTATCTGGACACCTTGGTTGACAAATTAAAGGATACCTCGCGCGGCGCGGCATACTATGACAGGACGAAGCTGGAAGCTTATGTGGATGCGGGCATTTTTCAGAGGGGCACTCCCGCTTTGGGCGTCAACGAGGAAGAATGGGATCACGGCGGTCCGCTGACGGAGCCGCTTGGCGACTCTGTGATGGAGATTGTAAACAATAACAGCATTATTCTGAAAAATATCTATGTCTCCTGTACGGATGACGGCGACAGGCAGTCCATCGTGCAGACGGATATCTGTCTGGACGTGCCGAAGCTGATTTTTGAGAATGGCGGCTCCATCGACGCGCTGTATCAGTATACGCTGATAGGCAACGAAGGAATCGCTGTGCAGGTGCCCGGCATTGTCAGGACGGAGGGCAGCATCTATGCAGGCACGGATGTGGACGGCAAGGGCGGTTTTCAGGTCGGCAAGGACTTGGCTGTTGCTACGCAGATGACGATGGAGGACGCTTTGCGGGTGACTTCCAAAGGAGATATTAAAGTGGATCCGGCGTCAAGTCTGGTAGTCAGGGATGTGCTCGGAGAGGATAATCGGCTGTACGCAAAAAATATTGCGTTAAACAGTTCTACGGTGAGCCTTGATACTAAAGTGTATGTGGCGAACGATCTGACGTTAGACGGTGTTGGCAGCAGAGTGGCGCTCACGAAAGAATATTACGGCTACGGTATTTCTACCTCAAACGGACTGCCCGGGGAAGAGGCGATAGACTCGGCAAAGAGCAGCGCCATTATCATAAACGGCAAGGATTCCACAGTGGATATGTCGATGGTTTCGCGGCTGCTGCTCGCGGGACATTCTTATATTGGTCAGGATACGACGTTGACGGAGGCGGCAAACAATAAAGCGCAGATTGAAGCGGGGCTTCTCGCGCCGCGGACGCCTGTCATGATGGGAGAATCCATCGCCGTCAAGGGCGGTCAGGTGGCATATCTGGTGCCCGCGGAGTGTATCGGGACACTGGAAGGGGAGAGTGAGATAGGGCAGAACCCCATCAATGCCGATAAGGAAAACGATATTATAGATTTTCAGAATGCATACGGCACGGATTTCAAGGAAGTGGATTTTGACAGAAAGGTTTACCGTCTGGGAGGCAAATCCTTAAGTGAGTTCGGCGTGGCGGACATGAACCATATCCGTAAGGTTTACTCGCCTTACAAGGGCGGCTCCCTGCTTTACTATTATCTGGTCATGGAGAAGGAGAACGCAGAGCGTTATTTCGTGCAGTACTATGATTTCCATGCCAACAGGGAAGAGATAGACACCTATTTCAAAAGATATCTTTCGGGCGGGTTTCAGCTTGGCGATTTTGCGGATCCGAAGAACCAGTATACGATTCTCGGCAACAGTCTGGTGAGCAGCGCGCTTACGACGAGCGGAGTGACGCTGCTTACGGGCGTTGACCAGACGACCTTGAATCCGCCGGCGGACGGAGCAGGAGGGGACGGGACTCCGGATCCGGGCGGCGACCCGGCAAATCCCCCGGTTGTTGATCCGGACGCTTACACGGAGACCGGCATCAACGCGGAGGAAGTGGTGAATGACAGGAATAGTGCGGATGCGCGTGTGTATGCCAAGCAGATAGAGAAAGAGTACAAGGGCTTAAACTATAATCTGAAGGAGGAAGCGCCCCCGGCGCTTGCCGACCCGGATATCGACCCGGTGGAAGCGGCGAAGCACTATGTGTTCAACAGCGTTATCAAGGAGGCGGAGGTAGAGCAGTATCTGACGGACAACCATGTGGGTGAAGTGACTTATACAACGACTTCCGGTCTGCAGGCGCATCTTGCAAAGGGTGATGTGAGTCTGTCGGGGATTACAGGTGTTGACTGGACCAAGCTGCGGCTGCTCGTCTGTTTCGGAGACGTGACGGTGGATAAGGATTTTTCCGGTCTGATTGTCGCGAAGGGAAAGATTACCGTGACCGGGGCGAGCAATATTAAGCTTGCCGCGACGGATCTTGCCAATGTGCTGGAAGCTGAGAGTGAGATTAGCGGTGACACGAGAACGCCGATTGATATGTTCGTAAACGGCGGCGGCAGTATGTTGAACGGGGCGCAGGCTCCGGGCGTGGATGACGCGGGCAATCTGGTGCTGGATTACAGTGAGCTTGTACGTTACATGAACTGGATTAAGAAGTAAGGGATCCGTGCGGGAAAAGCGGCTTTGGGGACAGTGAGGAAGCAGCGTGCAGGAGACAGGAAAGAGAAGCGGGAAGGAAGCGGGAGTTTGAACGCAGGAAGACAGGAAAACGGCAAACTTCATAGAGACGGTGCGCGGCGCACAGACGGTCGGCAGGGAAACGACAAATACTGCAATAGCAGTTGTTATTTGTACGAAAATAACGAGGGTTATTCCTTGGTTGAGCTTATCATTGTAATCGCTATCATTGCGCTTATTATCAGTACGGTGTTCTATTCCGTCATGATGGTGTTTAGCGCCAACGCGAAGAGCTGTGCCAACAATATCCAGCGCGCCATCGCGGACTGTAAGGTGACGACGATGGGGAAGGCTTCGGCTTACATGGAGCTTTACCGGGATACGGATCAGAATGTGTATACAAAAATGTATGTCTGGGATAACAGCGGCGGTGCGTATGTGCCTGCGGAGCCGCAGAAGGTAGGCTCGAACAGGGTGTATGTGGCATATAAGCCAAAGGGCGGCATAGAGACGGAGCTTCTGGCGGGAGCGAAGATAGAAATCAGGTTCGACCGCGCCAGCGGCGGCTTTGCGAAGGATGGGAGCGGTAATATTTATGAGCTGCTTCGTGTGCAGGCGGGCAGTAAGAATTATGAGATCACATTGACGGAGCTTACCGGCAAGTCGGAAGTGACGCTGAAAATGACACCGTGATGAAACGGAAAGTTCGTGTGCGGCAGGACATGCGAGCGGCGGAAGCGCAGGGTTCGCAGGGATGTCTGTGGCATTGTGGGGACGGGAAAGCGAAATGTGTGGCGGGGTGGAAACGGAAAGCCGGACGTGTCAGAGAAGGTTATGGGAAATAGCAGCGGGGTGATAAAAATGCGTTTGAGAGAGGATCAGAAGGGCTTTACTTTTGTGGAGGTGCTGATTGCGGCGGCAATCTTGTCCATTGTCGTATTGACGGTGTGCGCGTTTATTGTGGTCGGCTCCAGAAGCTACGCGACGGCAAACAGCGATATCAACGTGCAGCAGGAAGCGCAGCTTTCCCTGAATCAGATGTCGGATGTGCTGATTGATACCACACGGAGCGTCAATTATGTGGGGTATGATGGGAGCGGAAACATCGAGAAGGCATTGAAGGACGCGGAGTTCACCTTTACACCGGAGGACAAGAGTCTGGTGATGTACAACGGCGTGGTGGAGGAGACACCCGCTGCTATACCCGGCGGTACGCCGACTAAGACGGTGGATGCGGGAAACGGGAACAAGCATTACCATTTTTACTGGAACAAAAATGCGGAAACACTTTATTATGCCGAGCTGGACGTGCAGTCCACGGACGTGGATACGACGGCTATTCACTTCCCGACCTTTGACCCCGCAGACCCTGCCGGAGCAGGCTGGGTCGTGCTGGCGAAGCATGTGACGGATTTCTCGGTGGATTTAAGTCAGGTGGAAGAGAAGCGCGTGGTGCAGCTTGCCCTGACCTTCTTGGACGGAAGAAAAGAGTATGTGACGTCGAATAACGTGACCATCCGCAATAAGGTGGGGGTTAACGACGCCGAGCTTGAACCATTAAATAAGAAAAAGACACTTTCTATCATGGCAAGGGACAAGGGTGTGATTTTGGAACCCGGCGAGAGTTATCATTTTTCCACCCCCAAGGTGACGGGTGAAAACGTGGCGGACAGGAGCGTGACGTGGTCGTTGGCATCGTGGGGCAGTCCTTCGGGCGGCACAAAGTTTACGGATACGACGAACGGTATTCTTCAGATTGCGACAGATGAACCGGCAGGGACGCTCGATGTGGTGATCACGACCAATGCGGTGGATTCGGACGGAAACCATGCGTCCTGCTCGTTTGAGGTTTACATAAAGCGCGTCACATCGGTAAGTCTGTCAAAAACGGCGGATTCCGATCCGGACAATGCGGATGATGAAATATCGCCGGGCTGCACATTTACCATTTCCGCGAATGTGGCAGGCACAAGGCTGGGTGAAACATGCAGCGGATGCGGCGACGACACCACGATAGACAAACAGGTTGTGTATGAGGGGAATCCGCTTGGGAATCCGTATGTATGGCTCATACACGACCCGAGTTCCATGCCGGGTGCGACAACAAGCTGGAACCCGCAGAAGTATGTTGAGATTATTGAAAGCAAGCCCGACCACGCGACCTTTCGTTTGAAAGATGACGCGCCGATTTCTGACCCCAACAACCCGGACCATACTTATACGGTTACGATTCAGGCGATGTCATTTTTGTCCACGCAGGATAATTCCAAGGGCAGACATTATGATAACTGGGTGCCGGGCGGTATTGAATTAAAATTTAAAAAATCAAA
>VSNH01000009.1:30090-49890 GCA_009774215.1 Lachnospiraceae bacterium | reverse complement strand
GCATTGTCTATTTCCACTTGATATGCTAAAGTGAAAAACGCGAGAAGTACTTCTAAAGCTCAGCAGCAAAGGCTGCATCGCCAAGTCAGCAAAGCTGACTTGGAAGCACTAAGTCTCGCGCAAGAGATGCCTGAAATACGGTATTCTCCGCACTGTTAGCATGAACCCAAAAAGGAATCCCGCCATGGCAACGATTAAGGAAATCGCCGCTCTCGCCGGCGTATCCCGGGGGACGGTAGACCGCGTTTTGAACCACCGCGGCGACGTCAATCCCCAGACAGAAGAAAAAATCATGAAGATCGTCCGCGCCCTCGACTACAAGCCGAACAAGGCGGGTATCGTTCTCGCCGCCCAGAAAAAGAATCTGAAGCTGGGCGTTATACTGCTGGGCGTGGGCAACCCCTTCTTTGACGACGTGCTTGCCGGCGTGAACGAAAAGGCGCAGGAGCTTGCCGGTTACAACTGCAGCGTTCTCATCAGGCAGACGGAGTACAGCTTACAGCAGCAGCTCGACGCCATAGACGGGCTGCTCTCAGAAGGCATAAACGGCCTTGCCATCTCCCCCTACAACGACAGCGCCGTGCGCGAAAAAATCGACGTTCTAAACAGACAGGGGATTCCCGTGGTGACCTTAAATACCGATATCGAAAACGCCGGCCGCCTGGCCTACGTCGGCAGTAACTTCTACCGTTCCGGGGAGGCCGCCGGGGGCCTGATGCGCCTGATGACAAAGGGAGAAGTGCGCGTCGGCATCGTCTCCGGCTCGCGGGATATCCTATGCCATACCGAACGCATTGCCGGATTCGCGCATATCATTGCGCCACACCCGAATATCCGCATCGTGGACACCGTCAATAATAACGACGACGACCGGATGAGCTTCGAACTGACAAAAAAGCTTCTTTCGACCCACCCCGAAATCAACGCTTTTTATTTTACCGCAGGCGGTGTAAACGGCGGCTGTCGTGCCATTGAGGCCGCTGCACGGGCAAACGACACAACTGTCATAACCAACGATCTGGTTCCCACTACCCGGGCATATATGGAAAAAGGACTGATCGCAGCCACCATCTGCCAACAGCCCTTTCAACAGGGATCCCTTTCCCTCGCCATCCTGTTCGCCTATCTGGCAGCAGGAGAAATGCCCGTCTCAAAAAACAATTATGTGGACGTGGACATACGGATCAGAGAGAACCTGTAGCCTGCAAATAATCCTTCTCAAACTGCCCTGCCGGAGTGGGTTTTCCGAAATAATAGCCCTGTATCATATCCGGCTTAGTAGCCATCATTTTAGAAAGCTCTTCTTTCTCCTCTATGCCCTCCATGCAAACCGCTGATCCCAGACTATGCACCATATCTATGATGTGACTGATGATATTAAAATCATATTCATTTCTGAGCGCCTGTACCACAAAAGTTCTGTCTATCTTCACGGTCTTGGCGTCAATCTCCTTCAAATATCGCATATTCGAATAGCCTGTGCCGAAATCATCCAGCGCCAGATCAATATTTCTCGATTTCAGATCCTTAAACAGTTCCTTGATCCTGTCATTCGTCTCGATATAGCCGCTCTCCGTCAGCTCCAGAACCAAACTTTCCGGATCGATTCCCACTTCCTGAATGCAGCGCTCCACATCCCGCATCATATCGCTCTTATAGAGCTGCACATAAGATAAATTCACGTTGACATGAAACTCCGGTATATACTGCTTCCATTTCTTGCAGATTTTCGCAGCCTCCCAGAGAACATACTGCCCTACCGGGATAATCAGACCACTCTCCTCCAAAATCGGGATAAAGAGCGCAGGCGACACACTGCCGAATTTCTCGTTTTTCCAGCGCAGCAGCGCCTCCGCGCCGATCAGCCTGTAATCCTCAGCCGAGACAATCGGCTGGTAATACACCTCAAATCCACGGAAATCATGGCTGACATCCTGTCGCAAAGACTTGCGGATATCAAGCCGTTCCAGATAAACCTCATAGGCCGCCCTGTCAAACATGATCATCTGGTTTCTACCGTTGCGTTTCGCCTCATTTAAAGCAAACTCCGTAAATCGCATAAGCTCCTCTACGGTTCTGCCAGCGAAATCCTCCTCCAGCACGCCCGCAGACACGGTATAAAATCGACTGTATTCCTTATTTCTGGCCATAGCGGCTATGGTCTCCTGAATCTGTCTGTAGACGGCGCGCGGCTCCCTCTTTCTGCCCTTTCCCGTGTCCACGATCATAAATTCATCGGCCACCAGACGATAAATATCCACGCTCTCATCCACTGTCTTTATCATGCAGTCCGCCAGTTCGCGCAATACTTCGTCGCCTGCTTCCACGCCCTCTTTTTCATTGATCTCCTTAAAATTGTCAATGCCGATACGCATCAGATAACGGACAGATTCCGGGTGATCCCGAAGCGTGGATTCCATATTCAGCCGGAATCTCGCCTCCCTGCGAAGTCCCGTAATATTGTCGGCCTTCGCCTTCGTCCCCAGCTCGCTGACAGCGCCGATCAGGAGCCTGTGCCCCTCTGCGCCCGACACTACCGTACCCTTGCAGCTGATCCAAACCACCCGGTTCATGCGATCCAGCCAGCGGTATTCCAGCTCGTGGCTGTCCTTCTCCCCCGAGCGGCACTTCTCCAGATCCGCAGCTACCATCTCATAATCGGAAGTATATACTACGCTTTTCAGCGTCTCCGTACAGTTTTCAATCACGATCGAGTGGAAGGGAAACCGCTTCGTCGCCTTCTCCGACAGCATATATGTATCCGCAGTCAAATCCAAAATAAACAGATAGGCATCAGAAGATTGCTGCATAATTTCAATGACAGACCGAATCTGTTCCAACGTCATCCCCTGCAATGCACTCAGATATTTCATCTTCGTACCGGCGCAATCCAAAACCAAACGTGACGCCGGTTTCACCTCCTTCCCCGCTTATTTACATTTTTATTCTTTCATTATACTGCCCGCCCTATATAATGTCAAACCATTTCTTGTGTATGTTGCATAAATGTATACAAAATTCTACCTATACATTTGTCTAATATGCATATTTGATTTACATAATATTGACAACATTTTTTGACTAATGTCACCGGATTTTATTATAAAATCAGACAACTTGCAAGATTCAGACATACTCCCTTCACTGTTCAGATAAGTTTACATAAGCTTTTTCGCAAAACCATTGTATACAAAGACACGCCATTTTGATATACTTGCAGTGTACGGGCCAAATCATACCCGAAAATATGTAACAGTTCAGCCTTCGGCTTCACTGTCACGTTTGATGCACACAAAATGCTCCAAAGTCGCATTTTGGCGCTTGCACAACTCGCAAAATCGCATAGAGAGCGATTTCACTCGCGGAATAGCATAAGGCTGAACTGTTACAAAAATATACGTTTGAAAGGATCAGTGTGAAATCATATGAGCAAAAAGAAGGCGGTCGTCTCTCTCGGCCATGAGGCGCTCGGCTATACAACGTTAGAACAGTGGGACGCGGTTAAGATGACCGCCAAAGCTCTTGCGGATCTGGTGGAGGCCGATTATCAGCTCACCATCACTCACTCAAACGGCCCTCAGGTCAGCATGATCCACAAGGCCATGACAGAGCTGCGGCGGGTTTACATCGACTACACCCCCGCTCCCATGTGCGTGTGCTCCGCCATGAGCCAAGGCTATGTGGGATACGACATACAGAACGCGCTCCGCGCTGAGCTTCTGGGGCGCGGCATCGTGAAGACCGTCAGCACCGTTCTGACCCAGGTGACCGTAGACCCTTACGACGAAGCTTTCTACGCCCCCACCAAGGTGATCGGCCGCTATATGTCCGCGGAGGACGCGGAAACGGAAATCAAAAAAGGAAATTATGTGAAAGAGGAGCCGGGCAAGGGCTTCCGCCGTGTGGTTGCGGCTCCCCGTCCCATAGATATCGTGGAAATCGATGCCATCCGCACGCTGGCTGATGCTGACCAGGTCGTAATCGCCTGCGGCGGCGGCGGGATACCCGTGATTGAACAGAACCATGTCCTGAAAGGCGCATCTGCCGTGATTGAAAAGGATGCCGTGGCCGGAAGGCTGGCAGAGAGCCTTCTGGTTGACGAACTGATTATCCTGACGGGCGTGCCCTGCGTGTACCGCAATTTCGGGCAGCCGGATCAACAGGCCATCTCCTCCCTCACCGCCGCGCAGGCGAAGGCGCTGTGCGAAGAAGGCCAGTTTGAGGAGGGAACCATGCTGCCAAAAATCGAGGCCGCCATCGCTTATCTGGAAGAAAATCCGCGCGGAAAAGTGTTAATCACCTCCCTCAAGAATGTAAAGGATGCCCTGAAAGACAAGAGCGGCACGGTCATCACCGCCTGAACAAAGCAGTACCATAAAAAAAGCCGGAAATTCATCTTCCCGGCTTTTTTTTTGCACTCGGGCACCCAGAGGAAGATTGTCAGCATACGCTGACGGGTGCCCGGCGCGCGAGTAGGGGAAGAAAAATCTTCCCTACTCGATTGCGCAGACCCGCATAGGAAGCTCCACAGTTGGCACAATATGCGCCCTGCGCCTCCTCACTTCCGTCTTGCTTCCCCCAGCGCCAGAAGCAGCGCCCCGATCATGATGCAGAAGTCAGATACATTGAACACAATCCTACGAAACCGCTTGCTTTTCACGGGAAAGCTGACGTAATCCACCACGTATTTCCTCGTCAGGCGGTCGTAGGTATTGCTGTAGGCGCCGCCCAGCAAAAGAGCCAACCCTGCCTTAAGGGTAGAGTTCCCGCGAATACTGAATGTTGCGAGAAAAACCACCGTCATAAACAAGGTTAATCCGAGGGAAAGCATGGTCACAAGCCCCTGCCTCTTTTCCCCCACATCCAGAAAGGCGCCTCTGTTGTGATATTTTCTGATTAAAAGTCTTCCCTTGCAGAAGGGTTTCTCTTCCCCCTCCTTCAGACTCTTTTCAATATAATTTTTCATAAGCAGATCCAGCACGAAAATTCCGAATGCCAGAGCCGCAAAGCCGATCGCTGCCATACCACGCCTCCTGCTATTTTTCCGCCGGCATCAGCGGCGGCTCCCAAACTGCGAGAGCACCCGCAGCGTCCTTCTCAACGTAATCCAAAGCGGATGGGGTACCTCGTTTTTCCTAAGCGCCTGATACCCTTCCTTGAAGGATACCAGATAATTCTCAAGTCCTGCGTTGCTTGTACCGCCGTAGAACATGGCCACCAAAATCTCCGGCACATAGGCCAGCTTATTTTGTGGTTCTTTTAAAAAACGCACCATAAACTCATAGTCCGCCGCACAGCGGTAGGAGGTATCATAGAGTCCGTATTTCTCATACACCGCCCGCCGCAGAAAGAGGGTCGGGTGACCGGGCATCCATCCCTGCGTGATCCTTCCCTGCCCCATGCGCCACTCTCTTACAATTCGCTCACCTTCCACATAAACCAAGTCTGCATGGACGCCTACACACGCGGAGCCGCCCTGCCGCAGCGCGTCCATCATTTTGCTGATGGCGTTCGGCTTACATAATTTATCATTGCATACGGCGACCACTTCTCCCGTACTCATGCGAAACGCTTTGTTCATCGCATCATAGAGCCCGTTGTCCGGCTCCGAGACCCAGCGCACCGAATAGCCCTGCCGCTCTTCCATCCGCGCGGCAAACGCCCTTATCAGCTCCACCGTGCCATCCGCAGAGCCGCCGTCCACCATCACAATCTCTATATCCGGATAGTCCTGCTCTTCAATACTCCTCAGCGTGAGGGAGAGCGTTTGTTTTGCATTGTAAACCGTCACCAGTAAGGAAACCTTCATTTCTATTTTACATTCCTTTTATATTTGAAATTCCATCTATCTCAGAGTTCTGCCCTTTCCCAATCTTATCTGGCTTTCAGGACTGTCCCGATTGGGCATTTCCATCCGCCTGCGCCCAGGAAAGCGCCTCCTCCAGACTGTCCGCGCCGAGAATATTGAGCATAAAATCCATGTACTCTCCAGCCCTGTCCGTGTCAATATAGCAGAAAACATCTTTTATATATTTCCCCGAATGGTCATACTCATACACACCGAAAGCCAGCCCCGCCATCACTTCCTCCGGCGCGTCCGTCTGCCGGTTCATCAGAAAAGCGTCCACGTAAGGATTATTCTCCACAATATAATAGCAGTACGCAAAAGCCGCCGCCTGCAGCCGTTCCCCGGAGCCCGAAGAAAACCCAAGTTCCGTGATCGTGACGCTGCGCACCTCGCCCGCCCTGTCCAGATACGCTTCCTCGGACAGCATATCCGTCAGCACATTCAGATTCATAATGGACAGATGAGGCGCATTCCTTGTCTTATCATACTCCTGCGACCAGTAATTCACACGGGTAAGTGGTTCCGGATACGGATGGATCGCAATGCCCCAGTCATAATTTCCATGCGCGAGCGCCGCCCCATTAAAGCTTTCCAGAATATCCCTGCCGTTAAAAAAGCCGGAATTGTCGCCGTCATTGCTGTTCCATGCATGGTCAATGCTGAAATATACACGTCCCTGCGCATAATGGCTTTTTACCGCCTGATAAAAAATGCGGAAGGATTTTTCAAATTCCTTTGTATAGTAAATCACATCCCGGGTATTCATGAAATTCCAGACACGGTTCTGGTTGATCTCGTTGGCGATCACCCAGCTGTGTATCATACCATGCTCACCGCTCGAATAGCGCTCCGCCAAAAATCCGGCCACTGCCTCCAGCGTCCTTGCGCCCTCCTCCTCGGATGCATTAAACATATAATAGTACGCGCCGCTTTCCGGCTCACGCGCGTCCGGATGAATCAGCTCCGGGAAAGCCTCATTCCAATCGTTCAGCACCACCGCCGTGGCCGTCATCCCCATGTCGGACAGGTAGGTAAACAACCCGTCGTAACCGTTGATCGCTGCCCCGTTAAATGCATAATTTCTTCCCTTATATGTATAGGTGATCGTGGGGAAAGTCTGATCCGTCGTCTCCCCCATAATATGAGAAAGGGGAATATTATAGATTGCGTGTTTGATGCCAAGATCCGTCAGCTCCGGCGTCCCCAGCATCGTGGGATCTAACAGAATCCCCTTCTTGGAGCCTGTCTCCGGGTAAGGCTCCTGATTTCCCGCAAGCGCTTCCGGATTCGATAAATATACGCTCCTGCCCGCCTGCACATAGTTGCCTTCCATCTTGACCGCCGGAATAAACCGTTCATACAGATAGACGTCCCGGTAAGGAAAAACTGCCTCCCACTCCCTGTCTTTGCGGCCCCTTGTGACGGGTTCCTTCGCCAGCGCATCCGCGTCCTCCTCCCAGGCGTCCGCCCGAAATAGATACAGATACGCGTCGTCACTGGCCGGAACCAGCGGCATGGTAAGAGAATACCTTACCTTTTTCAGCTCCGTATCATAAACGAAAGCCACATCCATCGCATAATCCGAAAGCTCGTCCGACGACAGTCTCGTCTCCCCCGCCGTCAGTTCCGACAATTCCTTTTCCCGCTGTCCGGCTTCGCTGTCCGCTGTCGTCTCCTCCAGTACGGCCGGCGCGCTTGTCGGCGCCGTCTCCCCTCCGCAGCCGCCAAGCAGCGCAATCGCCAGACAAATGCCTATGAGCAGGGGACATCCGGAACGGATTTTACTTTTCTTCTCCTTATACACTTCCAAACCTCCCGTGCTCATTCAAAATTGACTGCAACAGCGATCTCGGGCGGCGCGTCGATTGCATCCGACACCGTCCTGTCTCCTCTTTTCATCTGCTTATAAATTTCAAAAAAGTGGGTCGTCGGAATTTCCTTAAACCGCCACTCCGAATCTACCACCGGAATTGCCGCGCAGCCTTCCTCCACACCGTAACGTTTCACCTGTCCGGCATCCGCCTCCGACCAGCCGCCGTCCGCATAGTATTCATCGAGCGCATCCGTCACAGCCGCACCAATATTTTTAACCGCGCTTGTCAAAACCCGGTCTGAAATCCTGCACTGGTCTACATCCACCCCGATCATCAGGCCGTCCTGATTTTCCGCCGCCTCCAGCACGGACTCATACAGGCCGCCGCCGCAGGCAAATATAATCTGCGTACCGCTCTCATACCAGCCGTCGGCCTTCTCCCTCACCGCGATATCCGCTGCGTAAGTATCCGCATACCAATAGTTGACCGCCACGTCATCCAGCGATAAATCCTTGGCCGCCGCATTGATTCCCTGCAGATAACCGTAACCGTAACGCAGCACGGCAGGCTCCTCTCTGCCGCCTATGAAGCCCAGATTCCGATATCCCTCCCAGACTGCCATATAGCCCGCCAGGTACCCGGCCTGTTCCTCATGGAAAAGGATACAGTGCACATTCTCCGCAATGGGAAGTTCCTCCCCTTCCCCGTCGTATGGCACGGCATCCACCAGCAAGAAGGAAGTCTGCGAATACATTCCCTGCAAGGCGCCCACGGCCTTGCCAAAAACATCTCCTGCGCAGACAATCAAGCCTGCCTTGTCCTCCACGGCCCGGTGTATGATCTCCTGATAGCTCTCCGGCGCGTTGGGATCAGCATGATAGCAGGAAAAGGAAGTTCCCGCCCCCAAAGCGTACATCCGCACGCCGTTAAAAATGGCCTCATTGTAACCGCCATCCTCCACGGAGCCGTCTGTCAGAAAGGCGATCTCCCCGCCCGTTTCGACATAATCCCCGTATGGGTCTTCAAACATTTTCTGCACCGATTCCCGCCAGGAGCTCATCTCCACACCCGATCCGCTCTCCGTATCCTCTTCGGTTCCCTGCCCGGTCTCCTCCGATGTTTCGTTCTCCGCGGGCGATGCCGTCTCCTGCGCGGAGTTCCCGCAGCCCGTCAAGAACAATATTAAAATCAGCCCGGCTAATCCAAGCTTACCTTTCCACATTCCACTGTATCCGCCTTCCGTAAACATTCAAAACCGCCGCGTGAGCATAGTGCTCCAAATGTAACACTCACATATAACACCTTACCACAAGTGGGGGGAATCAGCAAGTTTAGATCAGAGCTGATTCCCCTCCTAATCCCCTCTAAAATCAAAACAAACTCATCTGCCGGTATTCCTCCCCGCTCCTTTTCCTCCGCAAGTCCGCGAAATGCATGTCCAGCATTTTTTCGGCTTCTCTCCCTGAAAACAGCCACGCCTCCATGTCTTCCCGCCGAAGGATTAGCGGCATCCGGCTGTGTATCTCCGTCATACACCCCTCCGCCCCGCGGGTGAGGATGGCAAAGCGGTCGCCCGCCGGGTCTTTGTGATAGATTCCTGCCAGATACAAAACCTCTCCCGGCGCAAAAAACTCATACTTCTCCTTTTTCTTTGCACCGGTATCTTTCCACTCATAAAACTTACATGCCGGAATCAGGCAGCGGCGCGTTTCATAGTCATGGCGGAACATGGGCCGCTCCCTCACCGTTTCCGTTCTGGCATTAAAAATCAAAGTGTTTTTTCTCGCCGACTCATAGCCCCACCTGAGTACCTCAGCCACTGCGCTGTCCTGATCCGCCCGCAGGATGAGCGCAGGCTCCGAGGGATGTACATCTCCTGTTTTCGCCATCTTACGGTCAATCCTTCGGGCGATCTTCTCAATCTCCCGTGCCGTCTCGTCATCTATATAAAATCTTCCGCACATCTTCTTTTCCGGATTCCTCCCTGCCATTTCAGCGATCCCTGCCCCGAGCCTTCAAAGCTCCCGGACCTTTTCGCCCTCCACATCTATTCCTAATGTAACCCCGCTGCGCCTCTCTTTATTCAGTCCGCCGCTCATATGGGATACATTTCCATTCAGGAAACTGGCGCGGAAAATCGCATCCTCGCCGTATTTCCCGCGAATCTGATCCACCGCCTTGTCCAGCTTTTCCAGCCTGTCGCTTTTTCCCAAATCAAAAATACTGTACTGGCGGGCCGCTTCCTCCTGCACCTTCGAAGTGTGGACTCCCATCTGTCTGAGGGGTGTCTTTCTGTCCCACAGCTTACTGAAAAGCTGACAGGCCGCCCCAAATATTTCCTCCGTGATATTTGTGGGTGAATCCAGCTGCATCTGTTTATTCATCCGCTTAAACTCACAAGTTGTCAGATGTACGCTGACCACGCCAATCATCACTCCGTCAGCCCTGAGCCTTGTCCCCACCGTCTCGCTTAAGGAGAGCAGCAGATGTCTCGCATACTCCTCCGTCACGATATCCACCGGCGCGGTCATACTGTTGCCGTAACCCTTGTTTGCCTCATGGGAAATCATGGAAGAATCAAGGTCTGCGCCCTGGGCAAAGCCCTGTATCGTCTGTCCGTGCTTTTTTAACAGGGAGCGTATCATCCCCTCGTCCGCCTGCGCCAGTTCTCCGATTGTCCGTATGCCTACGCCGTGCAGTTTCTCCACCGTAGCCCGTCCCGCAAGAAACAGATCGGAGACGGGGAGCGGCCACATCTTCTGCCTGATTTCCTCCCGAAAAAGAGTATGCACCTTGTCGGGCTTTGAGAAATCACCCGCCATTTTAGACAAAAGAAAATTTTCGGAAACGCCCACATTTACAGTAAAGCCCAATTCCTCCCTGATCCTGTCCTTCAATTCATAGGCCAGCTTTACCATCTGATCACGGCCGTACAGCTTTTCAAAGCCCTCGAACACCACCCACGCCTCGTCTATGCTGTACTGGATCACTTTGTCGCTGTACTCCTGCAATAGTTTCATAAAGGCACGGGAGGACTTGACATACAGGCCATAATCCGGCGGTACGATCACCAGTCCCGGACATTTCCTCTGCGCCGCCACAATGGGTTCCCCTGTCTGTATGCCATATTTTTTCGCAGGACTGCTCTTGGCAAGAACAATCCCATGCCGTTTTTCCTGATCTCCGCCCACAATGCTGGGGATCAGCCTGATATCCTCTTTTTCGCCCAGCACATTCACCCGGTATGCCGCGGTCCAGGCGAGAAAAGCGCTGTTGACGTCTATATGGAACACATATTTCCCCACCGCTACAGGAATTGGAAGATCCGCCATTTCTGTGTCTCCACGCTGTAACGCATCTCGAGAGTTTTACTGACGTTTCCCAGCCTGATCTTACAGACAAACTGTTTCTCCCTCACGCCCACATACTTCTTTTCATCCCGGGATACTACCTCCTCAATCCGGCACAGCCTGACCTCATGTTCCTCCGTCTCCAGCCGGAACCAAAGCGGCGTCATTCTCCCGTCGCAGTCGGTCAACGACATCATCTGGATCGGAATATTTGCCTGCCCGTCCGCCAGTATTCCCTTGCAGAGCATCTCTTCCATTCCTTTCACCTCCTCCCTGCTGATGAACATACTACTATGTTATCAAACATACGTTCGCGTGTAAAGATGAAATATTTTCCTGTCAGCCTGTGTACCTTCAAAAAGAGGATCGCTGCTATTGATCCCCCTCACAGCCTCGCCAGCGTCTCGAACGTCCCGTTAATATTGATCCGTCCATAACCCCAGCGCCTGTCGGGATAGCTGATATCTCCCGGCCTCTCCGCCCCTTGAATCAGAAAACTCTTCGTCCCCCGGCTGTCCACGGCGTAAGCGTTTCCGTCCACCACCGCCCACTCCAAAAACTGTGCCACACAGCCGGAAGCCAGCGCCGCCGCCATACAGGAGCCGTCAGCCACCCCCAGCACGGTATGTACCCCCACGCCCGGAGCCGCGAGATCCGGCTTGATGCTGCCGTTTCTGGTAAACCCTCTGCCCGAGGGCGCATACCAACTGTCTGTGTAGCTGTCGTAGGTGGAAATGCTGATTACCTGTGAGGCGTTTGCCGGCTCCGTCAACGTCACGTCGGGACTCGGCTGCAGAAACGTAACGCTGTCTTCCAGAAATGCTTCGATCGGCAGCCACATATGATACTGCCCGTCACCGCTCGGTTTCCGCACGGAAGCCGTCAGCGTCACTGTCCAAATGCCGGGCGTCGGATCCTGAAAGCGCAGGAAAATAAGCGGGTCGCCGACATCTTTATCCACCAGAACTACCCCCACCTGTATGCGGGTTCTCTCAAAAATAAAGGAGATTCTCCTGTCTGTTCCATTCCGAAAATCAATCACCGGCGACACTTCCCCGCCGGGCGAACGAATCGAGACCGCATAGACATCCGGGATACTTCCCCAGATTTCCGCACAAAATCCCTTCATGGGTCCCGCGACACGGATCTCCACATTGCTTGGCATGAAATTTTCGTAGTGGTGTTCCTTATCCCCTTCATTGCCGCAGCCGACTACCACGGCCAGGCTTCTCCTGCCCGCCACGATATTTAAATAGGAATCCAGCGCGGAAGTGCCGTCGTGGCTGCCCATATTCGTTCCAAGGCCGATTACAATCACCACGGGCCTGCTGAATGCCACCGCCATCTGCTGCAGATACTTCACGGCCTCCATGATATCGTTTTCCTCGAACGCTTCCGCCTGATCGTCTATGAGATAATAATCCCGCAGATAAGGCTTTGCTCCTTTTAGCTTCACCACCGCAATATCCGAAAGAGGCGCCGCTCCCCGAAATGTCAGCCCCTGATTCAGAAGGCTCCCCGCTGCGGCGGAGGCCATTTTCGTGCCGTGTCCGTTGGTATCGACGCTGGGGACTACCGTCTCCGGCTCCGCCGAGGCAAGCGCCCTGTCAATGTCCGCCCGGCGGTATTCCGTGCCGTACGCAAAACCCGTCGGCGGCTCCCCGGCCTGTATGGTCTGATCCCAGATGGAAAGAATGCGGGTGCTCCCGTCCTCTCTCCGGAATACATCCTCCCGGTAATTGATTCCTGTATCAATAAATCCCATAATAACGCCGCTCCCCTGCAAGGCGAGCGGCGGATTTTGTATTTTGATATTGCCCATTGCGGCTAACGGGGAAGCGTCGAAGGTTCTCCCCTCCGCCTGCATCAGTCCATACAGCTTAGGAATCGTCGAATAACCGTAATAGCCTATGGAAAGCGGCTGCACCTGGCTGCGCCGCACATGCGCCACACCGAATCCGGCATCAATTTCCCGGTAGCAAAATTCTACATCCGCGCCCTCCAGGATCTCCACTATTACGTCATAATCTACAATAATATCCAAAAAATCGTCCGATAAAATCATTTCCTGACAGGTCAAGATTTTCCGCACACATAAACAGGACGGGCTGTTTACATGCCCTTTCCACCCACCGCTCCTTACGTTATCCTATGCGGAAGCAACATGTCCTGATACCGAACAGAAACCGATGCGGAGCGCTTTGCGAAGCTTCACGCAGCGCGCGTGCCAACCGAAGCGCCCCGACAACAAACCTACGACCCGTTCACGGGCTGTTGTATCACCTTGAGACGATCCGGGTGCTCCGCGCTCCTGCTGCGGATGTCAATGATCGGCCCGCCGTTTCCCTCAATATATTCTCTGGTGATGGTCACTCGTCCTATGTTATCGTCCTTCGGCACCTCGTACATAATATCCAGCATAAATTCCTCGATAATAGCCCGAAGCGCCCTTGCGCCGGTCTCCTTTTCCATAGCCTTATCCGCAATGGCCTCCAGCGCGCCTTCGTCGAAGATCAGCTCCACCTCGTCCAGCTCGAGAAGCTTCTGGTACTGTTTCAAAATTGCGTTTCTCGGCTCTTTCAAAATCTGCACCATCATGTCGCGGCTTAAGCCCTCCAGCGTAAAGATCACCGGCAGCCGGCCGATAAACTCCGGAATCATGCCGAATTTCCTGATATCCTCCACTGTGACCCTGCCTAAAATATTCTTCTCTTTGTCATACTTATCCTTAAGCTCCGCGCTGTAACCGATGGAAGTCTTTTTGTTCAGTCTCTGCTTAATAATCTCATCCAGATCGGGAAACGCGCCGCCGCAGATGAAAAGGATATTTCTCGTATTCACCGTGGCGAGGGGCACCATGGCGTTTTTGGAATTAGCGCCAACAGGCACCTCCACCTCCGCACCCTCCAAAAGCTTCAGCATTCCCTGCTGTACGGATTCCCCGCTCACATCCCGGGAGTTGGTATTCTTTTTCTTGGCAATCTTATCAATCTCGTCGATAAAGATAATGCCGCGCTCCGCCCGCTCCACGTCATTGTCCGCCGCCGCGAGGAGCTTCGACACCACGCTCTCGATATCGTCACCGATATAGCCCGCCTCCGTCAAGGATGTGGCATCCGCAATGGCCAGCGGCACGTCCAGGAGCTTCGCCAGCGTCTTCACCAGATAGGTCTTGCCGCAGCCTGTGGGACCGATCATCAACATATTGGACTTCTCGATCTCAATTTCGTCCATGGTGCCGGTCGCCACGCGCTTATAATGGTTATAAACCGCAACGGACATGACTTTCTTGGCGTGCTCCTGCCCCACCACATACTCGTCCAGCTTCTGCTTGATCTTGTGAGGCGGCAGAATATCCCTGATATCAATCTCCGCCGCTTCCTTCTTCCTTTTTTTCTTCGGCTTCTGCTTGTTTGGAATGCCGCCGTCTCCCTGCAGATCCGCCAGATTTACAAAGCTGATATTCGGAAAGCCCTGCCCGTTACCCATATTGGGGTTGTTCAAAAGCCCCTGATAGTCAAACTGGCTGACCGTATCCATGGTCTTGTGCATACAGTCGTCGCAGACGCAGATATTGTTGGGGAGTTTAAACATCTTTCCCGCTTTGCTCTCCGGTCTGCGGCAGATAAAACAGACGTCCTCGTAATCGCTGCCGGAATCGTCGCTTTTTTTCTCTTCTGTGCCGGAGTCCTTCTTCTCCAACTCCGTCTCTTCGTGTTTATCGTCCTTGTGCTCGTCCATACTCTCCTCCATCCCGCCCACGGGCATTGGTCTGCCCAATATCCTTTTCATATGATCTGGTCATATCCACCTTACTTCCCGCATTACTGTTTTATATGCAGAATACTTAGTTATCGGCAGCCCATTTTCTGTTTTATTATACTGTAAAGGCCGGTAAATTACAAATACCTGTAGAAAATGAATTTTCCAAAATCAACATCCCCGACAGTCTGTATCCTTACGATACCGTCCTGCCGGGGATATTCTTCTTCGCTATATCTTTACATTCCTTTTACTTTTACCTATTCGCTCACCTTATTCCCCAGCGTAAGCGTCTTCGTCACTTCCTCGTATCCGGCCACGGTCATGGTCATCACCTTGACCTCGACCTGATCTCCCTTGGCATAAAACTCCAGTTCCTTCTGCAGTTCATCCATGGTTCTGATCGTATTGCCGCCAAACTTAGTGATGATATCGCCCTGCCTAAGTCCTGCTGCCTCCGCCGCCGTGTCAGGATAAACCTGGGCGATATACACGCCCTCCGGCATACCGTAAGCCTGTGAAACCTCCTGGGTGACGCTGATACCGGAAATGCCGAGATATCCTCTCTCCTCCTCAGCCACCTTGCTCTTGGTCTCCTTAAGCATCAGCTCCGCGATGATGGGGCTTGCCGAGGAAATCGGGATCGCATAGCCCATACCTTCCACGGCGCTGCCGCCAATCTTATTGGAATTGATGCCGATTACCTCGCCCTTGATATTCAGGAGCGCTCCGCCGGAGTTGCCGGGGTTAATCGCTGCATCGGTCTGGATAAAAGTACCCTCCACGCTGTCTCCGCCGTAACCGTTATTTGCGGAAAGGCTGATGCTTCTGTCAAGCGCGCTGATCACGCCCGTCGTAACAGACTGTCCGTATCCTAAAGAATTGCCGATCGCAATGGCAGGTTCTCCCACCTCCAGCGCGTCAGAATCGCCCAGCGTAGCCACCTCTATCGCCTCAAGCACAGAATCTGACAGTTCTGTCACCGGTACCGCAATGACCGCCAGATCCATCTTGGAATCCTGCCCCTTAATAAAGGCTTCCGCCTCGCTGCCCTCGTTAAACTGCACCGTCAGCTTATCGGTATCCGCCACCACATGATGGTTCGTCACAATCAAAAGCTCTGAATCGTTCAATCCCACGATAATCCCGGAGCCGCTGGCGTCCGCCTCGCTGTCCATGGACTGTCCGAACCATGACATGGTCTCCGTATAGTGGTTATTCACCGCCACGATAGAGGGCATCACATTTTTTACCACTTCGGTTACATCCGTAACCACCATCGTTGCTGAGTCTGACTGCTTGATTGTCGGCACATCCGTCGGCGCCTGAATCTCTGTATCGACTTCCGCCTCCTCCATGGGAGCGCTTTCCGTCTCCGTGAGCGCCGCACTGTCTTTTCCTGTCATACCCGTAACAGCATCCACGGCATACAGCCCGATTCCCGCGAAAAGCCCGAAAAACAACCCCAGTGACACCGCCACAAGGGCTTTCTTTAAATAACCGCTGCCCTGTTTTTTCTCCCGGTGTTTCTTTTCCTTCTTCTGTTCCATCTGCGCATAGCCGTTCGGATATGTGCTGCCGTAGTGATAGCTCCCCGCGTTTCCCTGATAAGCGCCGCTGTTTCCATAAGCGCTCTGTCCGGCATTCGCACCGTATGCGCTTTGCCCGGTACCTGCCCCGTATACGCCGCCCGTCTGGCTTCCCGCATTCTGGTAAGAGCGGTAACCGATTCCCCTCTGTTCCGTCTCATTCCCTGTCTGCAGTCCGGTCTGCTCCGAACCCGTATGATTAGAATAGTCGTTTGGATAATTGTTGTTGTCGTACATAATCCCGCTTCCTTTCCATAAGTTACGGACTCACGCCCGCCGTCTGTTTCCCCTCGCTGATTATGTCCCTAGTATATCTGTCATTTGTGTTTAAATTGTGTTTAATTCAAGAAGAAAATGTGATTTTGCGGAGAATGCCGTTTTCCGGCATTCTCCTACGCGAAATATAGTACTTCCCAAGTCAGCTTGCTGACTTTGCGTCTCCGTCCTATGGCGGGACGTCTTTGGAAGTACTTTTCGCGTTACTCTACGGTCACCGATTTCGCCAGATTCCTCGGCTTATCCACGTCGCATCCCTTGCCCACAGCTACATAATACCCAAAAAGCTGCAATGGTATAATCGCCAGCGAATTGGCAAAATATGGATTTGTCTCCGGAATATAAATCACATAGTCCGCCGCTTTCTCAATCTCCTTATTCTCCTCACAGGTCACAGCCAGCACAAAAGCGCCTCTCGCCTTCACCTCCACCATATTGCTGATAGTCTTTGCGTAGAGCGCAGGCTGGGTGGACACCGCCGCCACAAGCGTTCCCTCTTCAATCAGGGAAATGGTGCCGTGTTTCAGCTCGCCCGCCGCGTATGCCTCGGAATGAATATAAGAAATTTCCTTCAATTTCAAAGAACCTTCCAGCGAAATCGCATAGTCGATCCCCCTGCCGATAAAGAACACATCCTTCGCGCCGATGTAACGGTTCGCAAACCGCTGTATCTTATTTTTATTGTTCAGAAGAAGCTCAATCTGATCCGGCAGACAGCGCAGATCGCCCAAAAGTGACGCAAATGTCATATCATCGATTTTTCCCCGTGCTCTGCCAAACTTCATAGCAAGCAGATAGAGCGCAACCAACTGGGCGCTGTAAGCCTTCGTGGTTGCCACCGCAATCTCCGGTCCCGCCCAGGTGTACATCACATTGTCAGACTCTCTGGCGATGGAACTTCCCACCACATTGACGATGCCAAGCACCTGAAATCCTCTTTTCTTGGACTCGCGAAGCGCCGCCAGCGTATCCGCCGTCTCGCCGGACTGGCTGATCACCACCACCATGCCGCCTTCCTCCAGAATCGGGTCGCGGTAACGAAACTCAGAGGCCAGATCCACCTCCACCGGAATGCGCGCCAGTCCCTCGATCACATATTTCCCCGTAACGCCCGCGTGATATGCGGAGCCGCATGCCACAATATGAATCTTTCGCAGCGCCCTGATATCCTCGTCGCTCATGTTAAGCTCCTCGATGACGATATCGTTATCCTTGATGCGGGGCAGAAGCGTATCCGTCACGGTTTTTGGCTGTTCGTACATCTCCTTCAACATGAAATGCTCATAACCCGCCTTTTCAGCCGCGTTGGTATCCCACTCAATGAAAACAGGCTCCTTCGTCGTCTCCTCCTCGTCCACAGAATAAAAATGCATATGATCCGCCCGCAGACGCACGACCTCCTGATTATCCACATAATACACCTTGCGGGTATATTTCAAAATCGCCGGCACATCCGAAGCGATAAAACAGCCGTCCTCACTCTGCCCCACGATCAGGGGCGAATCCTTTCTTGCCGCAAAAATCTGGTCGGGACAATCCGCAAAGAGAATGCCGAGCGCATAGGAACCCTCCACACGGTGAAGCACCTTTGTAACCGCCTCAAGGGGATTGCCTTTATAATAGTAGTCCAGCAGATGCGCCAAAACCTCCGTGTCCGTCTCCGACACAAAATGATAGCCGCGCTCAGTCAGCATTTTGCGAAGCGACAAATAATTTTCGATGATGCCGTTATGTACCACGGTAATCGTCTCCGCCTCATTGAAATGCGGGTGCGCATTTATGTCACTCGGCACACCATGGGTCGCCCAACGGGTATGCCCGATGCCGCAAAGCCCCGGCATGGTCTCTCCGCCGCGTGTTATATTCTCTAAAATCTTAAGCCTTCCCACCGACTTTGTGATATTGATTTTTCCCTCGCCGTCATAAACCGCCATCCCCGCCGAGTCATATCCGCGGTATTCCAATTTAGACAGGCCGTCCAGAATGATGGGCGCCGCCTGCTTCGTCCCGATATAACCTACGATTCCACACATCTCACCATATACCTCCTTATTCTTTATGCGGAAAATGCTTCTTTTGGCATTCTCCTATGTGAGACTTCCTCCTTCCAAGTCAGCTATGCTGACTTGGCGATACAGCCCATGCTGTGAGCCTGACTTTCTTCGCAAGTCGAGAAGTACTTCTCACATTTGCCAATACTCTTTGTTAGAAGAACATGCCGACACCAGCCGCCGCGGCAGCCGCCGATAACGTTTTCCCATCAAATATCCCATGTACTTAAATCCGCTCTGTATAATAACACTCGGTATTTTACTGTACATTCCCTTCTCTCTCAGATGTGCCGTCGTACTCTTCACCAGTCGTATTCCCTCCGACTCCGAAGGGTAGGCTGCGAACACTTCCGGGTGATCCGCCTGGGAGACCCCCAGATCAAAATTCCGCCTAAACTGCTGCCTGTATGTGTAATTATGGGAATGATATACTTTCGCCTGCGCCGCGTAAGCGATCCCGAAACCCGCCTCCACCGCTTTGGCAGCGTAGAGCATATCCTCGTTAAAAATCGCCCTGTTCACAAAGCCACCAAGTTCATCAAAAATATCTCTTTTGTATGCCGCACACACATTGGAACAAAAAAAAGTTTTGATGCCAAGCTCCGAAAGATCGGCCTTTGTCTTAAGGCGGGACTCTTCCGGATAATTAAACTGTCTCGTATACCGCTCGGCCTCGCTGCTGTCCTTTCCCGGAAGCTGTCTGGCATAAGCGACTGCCGCCTTTTCCCCGCGCAGCCCCTCCAGAAGCCGCTCCACCAAAAATTCATCCGCAGGAATGGCGTCCTGTGTCATCATCACAAACACCTCGGCATCCGAAAGCTTCACCCCCTGATTTCTCGTCCGTCCGTGGTCAAACTCCCTCTTTGACAAATGCTTCACTGTTATATTATGATGTTCCCTTTCCAGCGTAGTACCGTAAAAAAGCCTGTCCAGATATTTCTGCTCCGTATTTATAAGAATAATCCGGTTCACAGGCACTGTCTGCGCCTGCAGCTTCTCCACCATCGTCAAAAACCCGCGATCAGGCTTGTAGACGGGAATAATCACGTCCACTTTCTCCACACATTTATCCTCCATCTGTCACTTTCTGACTCTGTACAGCGAATAAGC
>VSNH01000009.1:0-29990 GCA_009774215.1 Lachnospiraceae bacterium | reverse complement strand
AGACTCGAAATGCTTGGCATTTCTCGTTCGCGTTGCTCGTCATAAAGTGCCATTGACCGTCCTGCGTGCAAGCACGCATCCTGTCCCTGTCACTTTCTGACTCTGCTTATTCGCGCAAATAAGCAGACTCGAAATGCTTGGCATTTCTCGTTCGCGTTGCTCGTCATAAAGTGCCATTGACCGTCCTGCGTGCAAGCACGCGTCCTGTCCCTGTCACTTTCTGACTCTGCTTATTCGCGCAAAGAGGGGCCTGCAAAGCAAGCCCCTCTGCTTTTATTTCAGATATCCGTTTGTTTCCTCATAAATCTTCTCACTGCACTTTTTCACTGTCTCGGACGGCTCATAGTTGTCCGCGTCAAACAGGAACTTATGCAGCCACTTGACATTATCCTCCAGACTGGTCGGAATGACGCAGGATCCCTTTGATCCGATGGTGCCCGTCTGCCGCATATCCTCCTGCGGGAACCCGTCGGTCTCTGTAATCTGGTATGCTCCCACATCCCCAAGCATATCGACAATCTCAGACAGATCCAGCGAGGTGTATACCTCCTCAAATACGGAGTTGGCCGTCTCTGTCAGCTTCGGCAGCGATGCTTTCTTCGCCTGATCGGCCACCGCGGTGAGTACTTCCCGCTGTCTCTCGGCACGCTTGAAGTCGTCTCCCGCCGTGTAACGGATTCTGCAGTAACCCGTCGCCTGCAAGCCGTCCAGACGCTGATAGCCTGTCTGCGTCACCGGCGTGTACTCTCTCTTCAAATCCTCCGCGATACAGAGCTGATAGTTATTCAGATGGCTGATCTCCGATTCATCCACTTCAATATCCACGCCGCCCAGCGCGTCGATGGCATCTGTCAGTCCGGCAAAGCCGACCGTCACGAAATCTGTGATATTCATGTCCAGATTCATGTTTAACATATTGATGGCCTGCTCGGGGCCGCCCTTTGCGTAAGCCGCGTTACATTTATTGTACGAGTCGTTGCTCAGGTTCAGGTATGTGTCACGATAGACGGAAACCAGCTTACACTCTCCCGTATCCTGATTGATGGACGCGATCATGATCGTGTCGCTTCGGGTATTCTTCGTCAGCGCGCCCGTGGTGGAGTCCACACCGAAGAGGGCGATGTTTCGATACCCCTTCATCGTCGTCTCCTCCGCCTCCTGCACGGTCTCGTTGATGATGATATCCTTCTCCTTCAATTCCACTTTGCCGCTTCCCGTTCCGGCGAGAACCATATAGAGCACCATCACCGCAATAATCAGAATTATAATCTCTACAATAAAGAGAATTATGCGCCTGCGCTGCTTCTTCGCCTGCGCCTTCTTTCCCGATTTCTTTTTCCCGGAGCCTTTCCTGCCGGAAGAACTGCTCTTCCCGGAGGATTTCTTTCTGGGCCTTACCTCGTCATCGTAGTCGTCGTCATATCTCTTAGCCATATCTTGTACTCCCTCAGTCTCTGATCTGATTTCTAAAAGTCCGTTTTTTCATTTTGTCACATATTGTCCGAAAAAGCAAGTTTTAGTGGACATTCTTCTCCACCTTTACATGCTCTCAAGACTTTGCAGCAAGTGCAAAGTATTGAGCCTGACTGTTACAATTATACTACATCTTGATATAATTGCAATATGGTTCCCGCTTTCTTCCGAAAGTCTTTCACAATTCTTAAGATTTTAGTATCTCTTCTAATAGGCATTTTTATTGATAAATCCTCTGAAAATCGTGAGAAACATAATCTTGATGTCAAAAGACATCGTCCAGTTCTCGATATAAAAAATATCGAACTCAATCCTTCTTTTTATGGAAGTATCGCCGCGGTAGCCGTTGATCTGCGCCCAGCCCGTAAGCCCCGGCCGCACCTGATGCTTGACCATGTAACGGGGAATCTCCTCCTTAAACTGCTCCACAAACTGCGGTCTTTCGGGCCTCGGCCCCACCACGCTCATATCCCCTTTCAAAATATTAAAAAGCTGGGGCAACTCGTCTATGCTTGTCCTCCGCAAAAATTTTCCAACCTTCGTGACGCGCGGATCATCCTTCGTAGTCCAGCCCTTTTTCTCCGCGGACGGCTTCTGCACCTCCATGGTGCGGAACTTGAACATGCGGAAAGGTTTATTGTGCAGGCCGATCCGTTCCTGCTTAAAGATGACCGGTCCTCTGGAAGTACAGCCAACGGCAATGGCGGCAACAAGCATCACCGGCGACGCCACCACCAGGCCCACCAGCGACACGAGAATATCCACGATCCGCTTCATCCACCAGTTCAGCGTGTTGGTTAACGGCACATAGCGGATATTGATGACCGGCAGCCCCATCAAATCCTCCGTGTAGGGACGGCTCGGGAACAGACTGTTGTAATCCGGGATAAACTTGGTGTGCACGCCGGATTTTTCGCACAGATCCACGATATGCTCCAGATTATCGTAATCCTTCAAAGACAGCGTGATCGCTATCTCATCCAGCTTGTTCTCCGGGAGAATGTAGAGAAGATTTTCAATGGTGCCCACCACCTTGACACCCTTGTAAAGCGTACCTGCCGGCACATGATCGTCCAGAATGCCGCGCACCACATAACCCCACTGAGGATTGGCGTTAATGCGCTTTATATACTCCTCCGTGGCGCGGGAATACCCAACCAGCAGAATGTATTTCAAATTATAGCCCTTTTCGCGAAAATACTGCAGAAGAATGCGGATAAGCGAACGCCCCAGTGTGGTCAGAATAATATTGATTCCGTAAAACATCGCCATCATGGTACGTGAGAAATGGATCTGCGCAACCATGTACCAGCCCGCCATCAACACTACCATGCCCACGGTGTTTGCCTGAAAGATATTCAAAATCTCGTAGCGGTGAACGGTTGCCCGCTTGGGTGTGTAGAGATTGAAGGCGTAATACAAAATGAGATAGCCCGGCACGATAAAGTAAAGCATCCCAAAATAAGTGGGTATGTCAAGAGCACCGACATTGGGGTCGGCGTTCACAAACGGGCTGGCAAACTTCAGATACCAAGCCAGCGTATAGGACGCAGCGATAATCACGGCATCCAGCACAACATGCAGTCTGTTGAAATATTTCTGGTTATCTTTTATCATAATCGGTCTTTGCTCTACGCTTTTTTACTACGTTTTATCCATATGCCGCATCACACTTACCATACTCTGTTCATGCCATAATTATTACTATTTTACAATAAACCGCTCAAAAATACAACTGTCGGAATCCCGCATCCGCAGGCGGCTATTCAGCTCCCTGCAGAGCTTCTCACAGTCATAGTCGATATTTTCCGCAAAAAACACCTGATAGAGCGCCTCCTCCTGTTCGTCGCTGATCTCCACATGGCAATTTTCTCTGATCCACGCAAGCTGCTCCTTCAAAGTACGCTGCATCCCAAAATCCCTGTCTTTCTTTGCCGCCGCTTTCTGCAGCCTCCCATACGCCAGCTTCACACGCTCCCTGTCCGGCAGCCGTCTCTCTTTCTCTCTTCTGATCGTTCTGATTGTCATAAGCAGTATGACGGCGATCAGGAAAACGGCAAAAAGCACGTAACCCATGACTCCCAACGCATTCTCAATATATCCGCCGAGAATATCTTCCCCCAGCGCAAGCTCTGTTCCTCCGCCTTCACTTCGCATAAATACATCCCAGAAGGAAGTCCTTTCCTCCTCGGCGGAGGACGGCGTGGGATCCACGACAATCCATCCCCTCTCACTGTCAAATATTTCTACCCATGCGTGGGCGCTTGCTTCCGGAATCTCTATCTGAACAAGAGCAGTCGCCCCGATCTCCGAAAAGCCGCTATAATAATCGTTATAATCGGCCCCCGGCACCAGCTCGCCGTTTTCGACCACATTTGCATACGAAAAAGCGTACCCTTCCACATAGCGGGCGGGAATGCCCATCTGCCTGAAAAGCATGGTCGCCGCCGACGCAAAATGCGCACAGTACCCCTTTCGGCTCTCCAGCAGAAAATGCGAAATATAATCGGGATTTCCGTAATAAAACCCCGGTCTCAACGTATAATTGTAGTTCTCGTCAAAATACGTTACAATCTGCCGCGCAATCTCCTCCTCCGTTCCCGAAAAACCGGCTTCCTCACATATCCGGCGCACCGCCGTTTCGCAGCTTGCCGGCACATTCAGATACCTCATGTACGGCTCTTCCCCAGACGGTATCGCAGTCTTCCCATTGTCGGGATAATAGCGATAAGTGTACGTGCCGCCCTCCTCTTCTATATTGCAATAATCCGTATAATACGGCCTGTACTCAAACGTATCCTCCGCCCCGGTCTTCTCCACCTCCATGATCCCCATGCCCTGCCCCGCTGTGCCGCTCTCCTCAAACTGGCGCTGTCTGCTGTACAGGGACATCTCCATGTTGCCGTCTTCCGGCGGCTCCATCGCCGCTTCCGTCCACGAAGTCCCGATGTAATCCAGTCCCGTAAATGCTTTCAGATATACGGGGGTAAAGCTGTAAGGCGTATACCGGACGATCAGCGCCGTCTCATAGTTCGGCATGATGGCGGAACCTTTGCTCAGCTTCCCCCCGCTGACCCCCGAACCCGCGGTATTCTGCGGAAACAGGGCACGCATACCATACTGGGCAAAGTTCTCCATCCCCCTTGCGGATGCTTCCTTTGCCTCGCTTTGCGGTACCATGCGGGCATAGTTCTGCTCGGGTATGAGAAACGCCAAAGCCCTCACAAACAGTACGACCGCCGCTGCCGCTGCAGGCAGAATATATCTCGTCTGCTTTGAGACACGTCCCCTGCCGTAAGACAGCATCATTACCGCCGCATACCCGGTCAGCAGAAAAATCATATACAATAATGGCGGTGAACACGCAAAGTACATCGGCAGGACATACGGCGGCAATGTCAGCAGCATAACTTTGAGAAGCGTACATCGGTTATGCATCTGTATATTCAGCAGAATGATCCCTACCATGCCGAGAAAGACGGCGAAAGTCGTCACCGCCCTGTACCCGTCCTCAACGATCAAGGTATATTCCATACCGGCGGACAGGTCAAAATAGTCTCTCGCCACCTCAAATATGTGATTGAGCATATAATAATAGCCGTTATTTATTACCCAGTATTCCGTGACCGCCATATATAAAAAGAGCAGAAATACGAGCAGCGTCGTAAGGTTGACAAGCCATTTTTTCCCCGTCTCATCAATCGCGCTCAGCGCGAAGGAAAGCGCGAAAAACACAAGCATACATAAACCCGAATGAAACTCGATCCCGAAGGCGGCGAGAAACCCGCCAACCGCACCATAGACAAGCAGGAACAAAAGAAGCGCCCTTGTAACCGCCGCGAAAAGATCATACCGATCGCTTTCCTGTACCTTTTCACAACGCAATGACTTTTTCGCCACCGTGTCTGACGGGCGCATACGCTCACCTCGCCCGCTCCCGTTCACCGGTTGACATAACAGATACGGTTCGACAGGATGCTCCATGGACATCTGCGCCTCTGCGGAACCGGGAGCATGGATGCCGTATGTACTAAGAATCTCCTCCATTGCATTCTCAAGCTCGCCCGGTTCCACGATATACCTGCTGCAGAGCTGCTGCCTGCCGCCCTGCCAGAACAGTTGAACCGGATATTCCTTAGCGAGCAGAAGTCTGCACATACCATACAAAGACTCCATCAGCACGTCGTTTTCATCAGGATTGTCCCCCAGCGGCAGCAGCACGCTGACCTTCTCCCTCCCGGCCGCCAGACGCTCCCGCACCATCAGCTTGTCCTGTTTTGCCGATAATTTCCAATGAATATTTTTTAGCTCGTCGCCTGCCGCATACTCTCTGATTTCATAGTCGGGATTGTACTCCACGCCCCGCCTTCTGCTCTCACTCTCCCCGGGGAACCCTTCTATGCTCGAATAGCGTTCTTCCGTCTCTTCCCCGTCCGCAAACGCTGTCCATACCATCACTTCCCCATCTTCCGCCGCCCGGTATGTCAGATAAAACAAATGCAGGAAATCATATACCCTGCATTCTTCCACACGAATCCTCACCCGTCCCGCATAATTGCTGTTTAACAGGCACCGGCATTTTCCGCCTTTTCGGGGAGCCGCCCACATCTTTTCCCTTTTCTCCTCTATGCTCCCCGTAAAAATATTTTCACAGCGGTACGTGACGTCAATCGCCACCCCCGCAAACCGCAGCGGATTCGCAAAACAGATACCGACCGGAAACTCCGTGTTTTTTCCGACGCGGTGACGAGGCGCCCCAATCTCCGCCCGCATTCCGCCGCGGACACGCCATAAACCGACCGCGGAAAGCATAACACCTGCTATCATTAAGAGGATCGCCGCAAAGAGAAGATAGCTTCTGAAAAAGCTCCACAACCAAAGCAAAATAGCAGCTACCGTGAGAAATCCGATTATTCCTTTTATATTCAGCCGCAGCCCCTTATCCATCAAACTGCATGTATCCTTTCCGTGATCCGCATAATCATATCCGACACATCCAGACCCTCGGCACGCGCGTGGGCATTCAGCAGGATACGGTGCTTCCACACATCATCTATCACACTGAGAACATCCTCCGGGACAACATAGTCGCCGCCCCGCATCATAGCCATCGCCCTTGCCATCTTAAGAAGCGCAATACTGCCGCGCGGGCTTACCCCGAGCGCAATACGCGGCTCCTTTCTCGTCTCCTCCGCCAGATTGACAATATACTCGTGGATTCTGTCGTCCGTATACAGATTTTCCGTCTGCGCGCGCAGCTCCATCAGACGATTTACCGTAATCACACTCTCTACCCGGTCCAACCCCTGCCCCACACTGCCTTTCAGGATAGCAAGGGCGGCGTCGTGGGAGGGATACCCCATACTTAAACATATCAAAAAACGGTCAAGCTGGGATTCCGGCAAAAGCTGCGTACCCGATGAGCCGAAAGGGTTCTCCGTCGCTATGACCGTAAACGGGGGAGACAGCGGATAGGACACGCCGTCCACAGTGACTTTTGCCTCCTCCATCACCTCCAGCAGCGCGGCCTGCGTTTTGGAAGAAGTGCGGTTCAGTTCGTCCGCGAGAAAAAGATTGCAGAATACCGCTCCCTTTTTATACGCAAACTCCCCCGTCGCGCTGTTGTACATGGTAAATCCGACGATATCGCTCGGCAGCACATCCGGCGTAAACTGCATTCTCTTACAGGAAAGCTCCATTGCCTTCCCCAGCACCATTGCAAGGGTTGTCTTGCCCACGCCCGGTATATCCTCGAGCAGCACATGCCCGCCCGCAAGGATCGCGGCAAGCGCCTTGCGGATCACCCCGTCCTTGCCCTTCACGACTTTATTTACTTCGACGACAATCTGTTCCAGTTCCTGATGCACGTTTATAATTCCTTTCGATAAAGTAATTGCAAACAACATATTTTTGAATATAAAGTTCCCAGACAGCCTACAGACGGATGCGGTACCACATGTTCCGCCACAGTTCCCACTGGATCCTCACGTAAGCCGGAAAGCGCGACCGCACAAAGCGCACCCGCTTTGCCCTGCCTTTCTCCGAACAGGCGAGGCACAGCCCCTCCGCCGTTCCCTGCAGCCAGCTTTTTGCCAGTCCTTTTTTCAGAAAGAAGAGCGTCTTGACCAGAAAGCCCGCAAGCAGAAACGGCAAATTCAAAAGAATCTGCACAGGCGCCATATTCTTATAAACGAGATAAACACTGTTTTTTGCGGACAACTTCACCTTAAAATCGTTGTGACGGGAGCCCGAAACGCCGCTTCCCGCATGGCGCACCACCGCCTCCGGCACATAGAGGTTGCGATAGCCGTGAATCCTGGCGCGGTATCCGATATCCACATCCTCCAGATAGGCGAAGTGGTTCTCATCCAGCAGCCCGATCTTCTCAAGAATGCTCCTGCGGTATATGCAGGCGCCCCCGCAGGCGCTGAAAACTTCCCGTGACCGCCCATAGTCCGCCGCCGGCTTGTCCTTTCCCGCGGCAAAAGCCCAGCCCAGCGCACAGTAATAGTCCCCCGCATCGTCGATCAGCTCCGGGCGGTACATATTCACCATCCGCGCCGCCCCGGAAAAGGCTTTTTTATCCTCGTCAAGCGCTTTTTCCAGCGCGCAGACAAAGCCGGATTCCACAACCGTGTCGTTGTTCAATAAAATAACATATGGCGATTTATCTCTGCCGCTCTCCGCAATCCCCCGGTTCACCGCCCCGCAGAAACCGTAGTTCTTGTTCAGAGAAATCACCTGCACATGCGGAAATTTTTCCCGCACAAGCTCCCTGCTCCCGTCCGCAGACCCGTTATCCACCACAATCACACGGGCAGGCTCATCCGCCAGCGAGGCAAGGCAGTTCTCTATATACTTGATACCATTATAATTCGGAATAACAATCGTCGAGCGGATTCCATCCTTCTTTGTTTCTTGTGGCATTCTTTTCTTCCTCAATTTCTATACGTTCGCTTCAGGTAATTGTGCAACTCCTCGTAATCCTATATTGGTCGTGCGAATCACATAATCATAAGCAGACCCTTGGAAGCCGTTTAAATCCTTCGGATTAAAACCGCCGGTATTTAGCGAGGTTCTTTCGCGCTTAGTACCGCTGCGCCCGGAACGGAGCGCCAGCGCGTCTGTGTTGATTATGTGATTTGCGCGGCCTCGGCAAATATAACGGAGTTTCGCAATTACCTGCACATACCCCCCTATAATCGGATTGTAATGCCCGGATCCCAGACAACCAGATACCCTTCCCTGCGCACCGCCTCCCCGAGCGCCACGCTCAGTTTCCGATATCCCGCCTCGTCGCAGGTAAGCCCCGACACATCCGCAGTGCGGATTTCCCGTTTTTCCCTACCTTCTCTCACCGTAAGGCTTTTCTCCCGATACGGCAGCCCGGTAATCTCGGAAAATAACGGTTGTAATTCCTCTCTCAGCCTCATACAGCGGATATCCGCTGCGGCGCAGTCCTGCCGCAATGCAGCAAGATGCGTACTTCCCCCTGTAAACCGCGCCGGCAGTCCCTCATACAGACAGCGCCCCGCCTCGTCGTAGCCGCCCGCAAGAAGACATCCCTTTCTGTTTAGAATGCGTCCGCCCACCATGCCCACATCCCGCCTGACGCCCAGCAGGTCAGGCTCATAGGCAATTCGGTAAAACCCCAGATGCAGACTGTGCCCCACTTCCGCCTGAAAGCCTCTCTTCGCGCAGAAGTCCGCAAGCGCACGTCGTCCCGCCTCGTAGGCGTAAGTCTTGCTCCCCGTATTCAGCGCCGTGGAATCCCTGTGGGAGCGCCAGTGGTAGAGCACTTTCGGAATATGGCAGATGCGCGCCGTTTCCGGGACAAGAGCGCTGTCCGGCCAAAGGCTGTCCACCACCCGCAGCACCAAATCATAATCCTGCGCGCCGTCGTAGTCCGCCCGCAGCCTCAGCCGCTTCATCAGCCCCGTTTCCACCGCCATAAAGTGGCAGATATAGTTGTTCGACAAAATTAAATCCAAATTAAATTCTCTCTTTTTATTAGGAAACACATAGGTTTGCGCCCCCTCGTCGAACTTGTCCTCGTCAGAATACAAAAGTATCGGAGAGACCCCGGCCCGCCTGCTTTGATGTACACAGACCGCCATATTATATAACGCATCAGGTGTTATGAAATCATCATGATCGAGAAGCGCAATGTACTCTCCCGCCGCCGCCGCAATTCCGGCATTGGTATTTTCCGCAATTCCCCGGTTCTCCGAAAGACGGCTGTAACGAATCCGCATGTCGTCCGTGTCGTGAATGATCTGCCGCACCGTGCGCTCCACATCGCTGCCCATGCTCGCATCCATGATAAGCAGCTCCCAGCGCACATAGCTCTGTGACTGCACGGAAGCAATCATTTCCCGCAGATAGGTCTCCTTCGTCTCGTAGGCAGGCACGACGATACTGAACAGATACGGATAGTCTGCCGTCTCCTCCCTCTGCTTTGCAAGCGTCTCCGCATCGGGGGCAGTGTAGCGGTAATCCGCCTTTCTTTCCTCCTGCACACGCTCCGCCGCCGCATAGAAGGTGCCAGCCAGCCCGTTCTTTTTCAGATAATTTACGGTTTTTCTCACATTGTCGATTCTCAGTATCCGGTTTCCCATTATGGTTCTCCCTGTTTTTCAATCGGGCGGGGAAGCTTTTCCCTGCCCGCTGCGCCGCCCGCATGTCGCTGTAAGCGGCAATATCCCTTATGCGCGCGTGTGCATATAAGGTAAGCCGCCCCGCACTTATATGCCGGGGCGGCTCTTTTTCTTTTAAATATTCTTCTTAACCTCTTCTGTCAGCCGATCCAGCTTCTCCTGCGCATCCTCCAGGCTCGTTCCCTTCACGCCCATGTAGAACTTGATCTTCGGCTCCGTACCGGAAGGTCTTGCACAGCACCAGGAATCGTTGGTCAGGTCAAAGTACAGAACATTTGACTTGGGCAACCCGGTCTCGCCCGTCTCGCCTGTCTCCAGATTCAGTGTCTTTCCTGTATCGTAATCCCTGAACTCCTTCACCGTAAGCTCGCCGAAGCTCTTAGGCGGATTCCGGCGCAGCTTGTTCATCAGCTCCTCGATCTCCTTTGCGCCCTCAATGCCCTTCTTGGTGATGGAATACTGGCTCTCTTTGTAGTAACCGTACTTCTCATAGAGGTTGATCATCTGATCCCAGACGGTTCTGCCGTTCTTCTTGCACCATGCCGCCATCTCGCACAGGCACATCACCGCCACGATGGCGTCCTTATCCCTCGCGTGTGTTCCCGCCAGACAGCCGTAGCTCTCTTCCAGACCGAACACGTAGTTGTTGGAACCGCTCTGCTCAAAGAGCTTGATCTGCTCACCGATAAACTTAAAGCCGGTCAGCACTTCGATAAACCGTACCTTGTAGTCCTCCGAGATCGCGCGCGCCATATTGGTGGTCACAATCGTGGTCACCAGAGCGGGATTCTCGGGCATTTTTCCTGTCGCCGTCCGCTCACGCAGGATGTATTCCGCAACGAGCATGCCGGACATGTTGCCCGTGAAAGGCACATATTCGCCGGACTTGGTGTCCAGTGCATAAATGCCGAGTCTGTCAGCATCAGGATCTGTCGCCAGCACGATATCGGCGTTTTTCTCCTTCGCCAGCTTCAGCGCAAGGGTAAATGCCTTGGGGTCTTCCGGATTGGGGTACTCCAGCGTGGTGAAATCGGGATCGGGCATTTCCTGCTCGGGCACCACATACACGTTCTTGAAGCCAAGCTCGGAGAGAATCCGTCTCACAGGCACATTTCCCGTACCGTTGAAGGGCGAATACACAATCTTCATGTCCTCCGCCATCTCCGCGATCACTTCAGGATGGATGATCTGCTTTTTCAGCTCCGCCATGTACTTGTCGTCAATCTCTTTGCCGATGACTACATAGAGTCCGGCCTTCTTCGCCTCCTCCTTGTCCATGGTCTTCACGGTATGATAATCGGTCACATTGTTAACCTCAGTGATAATCTCCTTATCCTTGGGCGCCGTCACCTGCGCGCCGTCCTCCCAATAGCACTTGTAACCGTTATACTCCGGCGGATTGTGGCTCGCCGTGATCACGATACCCGAGATACAGCCAAGCTCTCTGAGCGCGAAGGATAACTCGGGCGTAGGGCGAAGCGCGTCAAACACATACGCCTTGATGCCGTTCGCCGCAAGGCAGAGCGCCGCCTCATCCGCAAACTCGGGAGACATTCTTCTGGAATCGTAGGCAATCGCCACGCCCTTCTCCTCGCCGCCCTGTTTCTTTATGTAGTTTGCCAGACCCTGCGTCGCTTTGCGCACCGTGTAGATGTTCATACGGTTCGTGCCCGCGCCGATCACCCCGCGAAGCCCGCCTGTACCGAATGCCAGCTCCTTGTAAAAGCGATCCTCGATCTCCTTCTCGTCATTCCTGATCGCCAGAAGCTCCTGCTTGGTCGCCTCGTCAAAGTAAGAATCCTCCAGCCAAAACTGAAACTGCTCTTTGTAGCCCATTTTGAAACCCTCCTTAAAATATAATATGATATTATAACAAGTGCTATTTACACGGCAAATCCCGCTTACTTCTGGTCTTTAGCCACCGCAATCTTATCCAAAAGTTCCACAATCTCATCTGTTGTATACTCTTTTTTATCCCCCTGCGTAAACAGCAGTCTCAACTCATAAAGCGTAGACATTTTTACGCTCTGCATCTCTTTTTCAGTCATATCAGTATCCTCCATATTTATTACCCCCTTTCGGATTAGCCGCCCTTACAAAGATTATAGTAAAAGCGGATGATTCGGTCAAGGTATTTCACATTTCCGTTTTATCTGTCTTATTTTCAGAAATCTTCAGTGCAAAATCGCTGCGGTCCAGCGAGAAATTCGGATTGTAATAGGGATCGCCCTGCGCCAGCAGCTCCTTCCACCGCTCACGGAACAGCGCCGACTCCTTCTCATACCGCTCGGCATTCGCGCCCGAAAGATCCGTTCCCCGGGAGGCCGACTCATAGTGGTAAAGCTCCGCAAACGGCGTAAAGACGTTCACCCGCCCGGCCTTCCAGGCGCGGATGCAAAGATCCACGTCATTCAGCGCCACGGCGAATTTCTCATCCAGCCCCCCCAGCTCTTCGTACAGCGACTTTCGCATCATCAGGCAGGCGCCCGTCACCGCCATCACGTTCTGCGCATAGCAGAGCCGCCCCATGTAGCCGAGGTTCCGATGATCCACGCGGTAATGGCTGTGCCCCGCCGTCCGATGCGCGCCGAGCCCCAGAACCACGCCCGCATGTTGGATCGTTCTGTCCTCATAATAGAGCTTCGCGCCCACTGCGCCCACATCCTTCCGCTGGGCATACATCAATAGCTCCTCAATCCAGTCAGGTGTTATGACACTTGTGTCGTTATTCAGGAGAAGCACGTATTCACCCGCCGCCTCGGAAACGCCCAGATTGTTGATCTTGGAATAGTTAAATTCTCCTTCATAGGTGATCACCCTGACAGCAGGATTCTCCTGTATTTTCTTATAAAATGCAAAAATTTCTTCCGAAACGCTGTTATTTTCCACCACAACGATCTCATAATTGTCATAAGTGCTGCGCTCTAATATAGAAGAGATACAGCGCGTCAAATCCTCGATGTGGTCTTTGTTCGCAATCACAACGGAAACCTTCGGATTGCCCAGAATCTCATATTTGATCTGAAAAATTGTCTCAAAAGCCTTGGTGGAAGTGATCTCAAAGTTTTTAAAGCCCTGCGCCGTCAGGTGGGCCGCCACCGCCCCTTTCGCCGCCTCAATGGCGTAACTCTTCGCGTTGATATCGGAAGCCACGCTGCCCGCGTGGGAACGCCAGTAATACAGCAGCTTCGGCACATGCACCACACACTTTGCGCGGGAAGTGAGCCGCAGGATCATGTCGTGATCCTGACTGCCGTCAAACTCGGAGCGGAACAGCTCCGTGCCGTCCAAAAGTCTTCTGGCAAAGGCGCTGAAATGACAGATATAATTGTTTGCCAGCAGATTGTCCGGCGCGTAATCCGGCTTGAAATGCAGCGTAATCATATCGTCTATGGTGCCGCTGCCCTTGAAGGTGGCCTCGTCGCAGTAAATATAGTCCGCCCCCTTCTCGCAGATCATCTTCATGTACTCGTAGAGCACACACGGATGCAGCACGTCATCGTGGTCGAAGAGCGCGATATAATTTCCCGAGGACATGGCCAGACAGGCGTTGGTATTGCCGGAAATACCCTCATTTTTCGGCAGCTTCTTATAGAGAATCCGGCAGTAGAGGCTGCTGCTGGGACGCAGATATTGTTTATCCCTCTCCATATATTCCCGGCAGATCTGCTCTACATAGGCGTGTTCCTCGTCCGACCCGTCCGCCAGACACAGTTCCCAGCCCTCGTAAGTCTGATCCATGACGGACTCGATGGCCTGACGCAGAAACTTCTCCGGCGTGTTGTAAAGCGGCATAAGAATGCTGAATTTGACCTCTCTGTCAAACTTGTGAAGGCGCTGTCTCGCAGCCTCCTCAATCTCCGGGAAGCCGGCCGTCCCGTGCTGTGCCCTTGCCTGCCGCTCGATCATTTTAGCGTTCAGCTTGCGGGCAATCCCCTTGAGGCTCCCATAATAACCGAGCCGTTCCTTCACCCTGGCAAGCTTGTGAAAAAGCATACGAAGCGGCTTAGACGCCCGCCACAGAAAGCTCCCCTTAATTCTGGCCAGCCTGCCTTCCGTCTGCGCCCTGTTGATCTCCGCCTCCGACAGCTTTTCCGTAAGCGCGCGGCCCCGGCGCTTTTCCCGCCCGTAAGCCTCCTTATAAAAGCGGAGCGCCTCCGTCTCCGTCATCCCTTTTCTGTCCATATCGTTCCTTTCTAAAATCCCTACAGAGAATGCCCGCTTTTTTATACCGTCAGCGTGTGTTCGGACCATGCCGCGAAACACATTCCCGGCTCCGTCTCACTCGCCGCTTCCGTCTCCGCCAGCATACCGACCCGATACTCTCCCTGCGCCAGTTCTTCCCGCCGCAGACGCAGAACAAATCCCGCAAGCCCGACACTGTTTTCATGCGGCAGGATCGCCTCCACATCCGCCCTGTGCCAGTCCGCCGGAACCGCCAGATAGCCTGCCCCGTCCGCTCTCTGCAAAATCACCCTGCGTCCGAAGGCCGCGTTGTCGGCGCCGGGAATATAGCTCCATCCCATCACCCACACGATATCCGGCTCGTCAGCCAGTATCTTGTGCTGGGGTTCGGCCAGATCCACCGTCAGTTTTAATACGCCTCTCCCCGCCTTTTTCAACAGCTTGCGCAGGGCAGGCCTTGACAGGAAGGACGCCTCCTGTGTGCAGAGGTGATCCTCGTGGGGAAACTTATAATTACACATATAATTTGACGCGTTGTCGATCAAATCTTTGTGATAAAAGGGGTCTTTCCCACGAAGCTGCGAATGTTTCTCATAAAGCGCTTCCTTCTCCGCAAGCAGCCTTTCCCACTTCCCCTCGTTCTGCTCGTCCAGACCGCGGCTTAAGGACTCATGATGCCAGAGAATCGCGTCGTTTCTCTGCACGTTGACATAGCCCGCCTCCAGCAGCTTAAAGCAAAAATCCACGTCATTATAGGCCACCGGCAGGCTCTCATCCAGACCGCCCACCTTCTCATATTTTTTCCGCGACACCATCAGACAGGCCGCCGTCACCGCCGCCACATTGTAGGTAACCCGGTTTCTCCCGAAATAATAATCCTCCTCGTCCGGGAAGGTAATCAGCTTATGGGATGGGCCGATTTTCAGGTTGGTAACGCCCGCGTGCTGAATATTTTCCGTACCCGCATACCACAGCTTCGCCCCGACGGCCCCCACATGGGGCAGCAGAGCCTGTCCCGCCATACGCTCCAGCCAGCTCCCCTCGATGATTTCCATGTCGTCGTTCATCAGGAGGATCAGGTCTCCCTTCGCCTTCTTCTCACCCAGATTACACATTTTTGAAAAATTGAAGGGCATCGGCTCATAAATATAGGTAAAGCCGTAAATTTTCTGCAGCGCCTCCATCTTCTCCCGGTTTTCCTCACTGCTGCCGTTATCCACCACAATCCACTCATAAAAACGGTACTGCGTCTTTCTCTTGAAGGAACGCAGACATTTCTCCAGCACCTCGGGATGATCTTTGGATGGAATAATCACAGACACCACACGGTGCGGCGCAATCGCCATATTTTCACTCCCCGACCGGGTGCACCGCTCCGTGCCGGAAACGGACGTGTCGTAGAGCAGATGGTAAATATCCGGGTCTGCCCCCTGCCGCAGCACACCGCGGCCGCCTCTGCGTAACAGCATATCCTCCTTGAGCGTCACATATTTGGCGGACGCCCCCGTCAGGAAACGCCCCTCGGCAAGTTCCTTTTTCAGACACGCCTGTGCCCGGGCAAACTGCTCCTCCTCCGATCTGTTCTTTCCTGCCGGGTCAGACTCCTCCTTTGGCAGACAATACCTCCTATGATAAAGGATGGAATCCAGATGGCCGATCATCGCCCGTCTTCTTCCAAAGCGTCCCTGCGAAAGCTCCTCGATTTTCTCCTCCAGACGCAGACAGAGCTCATAAAACCCAAGATCCGGATCTTTCATGCTCACCATCCGATAACTCATGCTGTCAAGCACGCCGACCCGGACTGCCACAAAATGCCCCCAGTATTGGAAAGCGAGAAGCGTATCCGGGGAATAAGCCGGTTTCAGCCACGGCTCCATCCGTTTCGTCAAATCCTCCCAATAAAAATCTTCATCCGCGTAAGCGAGAAGACAATTCTCATTTTTCTTAAAATAAGCCCGCACCTCGGAAAATACATAAGGTGCAAGCAAACCGTCGCCATAGGTCAGAATACGGACGTCCGTCTCCGGCACGGCAATTTCCCGAAATCCCTGTACCGCAATCGGCTCGGGAAGTTCCGTAACGCCCGTTCCTTTATCTTCACAATCCGCAATCCATTGCAGATAGGGATTCGACTGCCGCCGAAGAGTCTCCTCATACGAAAGCCTTCTCTCCTGCGAAGCCTGAATCCTTGACAGCATCTCTTCCGAAACCGGCATTCCTCTCATCCGGCCTGCAGCGCGCCGCAGAGGAGCCGCCGCTTTCACCGCCATCCTGTATAACGGATTGGAACAGATACGATTCAGATTGTCCTGCAGATCCGCCTGCCGTCTCTCCGCATCCGCAATGTGTCCGGCCATCTGGGTATTCTTTTTTTGTTCCTCCTCATAGGCCGCCTTATAGTAGGCCACCCAGTCGCAGTTGTTTTTCTGAATGCTCATCAGTTAAACAATCCCCTTTTCTGCAAATGTTTCATGGTTTCCGTCGGCATAGGGGTTATCTCCATAACCGCCTCCAGATGATTTTCTTCCTCCGAAGACAGACCCCAGAGCGAGAGTGTGATATTCGGATCCTCCGTGGGAAAAGCATAGGTGTCTTCCCCGATCTTAAATCCGTTCATCTGAAGCTGCTTCCCTTTCAGGGGAATCTCCGCGCCGTTCCATCTGATTTTCTTTATATAAATCACACAGGCACGGCTGCCGGGATCAATCCGCACCGCACTTCTTCCCCTTGCGATGCGCACGGAAACCTCCACCGTTCCCTCCCCTGTGCGCAGAATCTGTTCTCCGTCCTCATCAGGGAAAAAAGACTGCTCCTCCAGAAATCCTTTCCCGGTATCCTCATAGACCTGTATGCGGCTGTCTGCAGGTTTATTTCCTAACCCCTCGCAGAAATCCGCCAGTCTGTAAACGGGTTGTCCGATGGCCTCCCGAATCTCTGCCATGGAAAGGCGTTTCCCTGTCACATATTTCTGAAACTTCATCTCCTGTCTGCGGTACTGTTCCGCTTCGGTCGGATCGATTTTTAGCTTTTCCATTATCAAATCAGGATTTAATCCATTCCTTTTTTCATCCTCCAACAAATAACAGTAGAGCGCACGGAAGGCAATTTCTCTCGTCTCAATGGTCTTGTCAAAGGTCCATTCGCAATCGATCAGCCCCCACTTTTCCTCGTTTAAATAACGAGTGATTTCATTTTTCTGATTTCGGGCATCCTTTTCATCACACCCGTTACTTCCCTGTGGAATCAACAGATTTGCAAAAATCATGTCGTAATCCGCGATCTCCTTCTCCTCACCCCACGATATCCGTTTCAGGTACTCATCGAAGAGACTGTGAAACCCTTCCAGATCATTTTTCTCCAGCCGCTCATCCAGAATTTCTTCCAGCGTCCTGCCTTCTAAAAATTTAATCGTGATATAAGGTGTGTCGTCCGCCGATCTTTCCAGCTTACATTCATTGACAGTCAGGAGACTGCCCTCATACCGTTCGGCCAGTTTCTCACAAGCCGAAACCGTGGTTTCGATATGCGTCCACGCCGCTTTTGATAACGGGTGTTTCTCTATTATTTTGCCGAATCCCGTCCCCCTCTGCAGCGTTTTGATCTGAAACTCTTCCCTTCTGTCGTTGGAATACTTCACATATTCTTCCGACAGCGCCGGCCCCAGCAGCAGCATATAGGAATTGGAAAAGAGAGGGAACTGCCCCTCCTTCAGTATTGTGTCAAAAACCCGCTTTTCGTCAAAGAGCTGCATCCTGTCACGGTCAAAATTACGCATGTTATTTGATAGTTCTCCACGCTTCGGCAGTCTCCTGTCGGAATAGAGGGTGGTCATAAACTTATAGTCCGGATAGGGATAATACATCTGCGTCTCAGAAAAGCCGCAGCGCTTTGCGATTGCCACCAGACCGTCCTTCGTGAAGGTGCGCACCACGCCGCCCTCCGGATAGTCCTCTATCCCGCCAAAATATGTGCCCAGATGATCTTCACGGCAGCCCGCCCAATACTTTAATCCAAATTTGTTCTCTATGGCGATCGCGATATGTCCTCCGGGCTTCAAATGCTTTTTGATAATCCGCAGGAAATCATCATAGGGCGTCTCGGAACCGATATACGCCTGCGCATACTCAAAGACACCGATCAGGCAGATATAATCGTAATCCTTCGGCAGCTCCGGCTCCACATCCTGAAAATTTCCCACATGGATCGTCACATTGTCCGCCTCCATATGGCGGTAAGCGTTTATCATGCTCCGCTTTTTGGACAACTCCACGCAGGTCACTTCCCCTGCCCGCCTCGACAGCGCCCCCGTGATCGCGCCGCATCCCGAGCCCACCTCCAGCACCTTCATAGCGCGGTTAATCGGCAGCCATTCCACGATATTCTCCCGCAGCGGCGAAAGGTGGTACAGAATCTCCCAGCTCCTCCGCTCCTCAATAATCTTCCGGTACTCCACCTCCGCGCAGTCTCTCGCAATCGCAAGAAGCTCGTCCTCAATCTCCCCGTCGCAGTACAGATCTTCCCCAGGATATTTTGTTAAATCCAGTTTAATTTTTCCGATCCATTCTATTTTATCTTCCGCCATACCCTGTTCCTTTCCATCCGACGCCACGGAATCTCTTTTTCTACAATTCACCCCTTATTTCCAAAATCGGCTTATTTTCTATATTTATACCATATGATATTCTATTTTTTCTATAAAATAACGCTCATAATTCGTCTTGCAATAACTTATACTATTTCGACGTACAGCCATCTCATTGTTATTTAACCAAAACCGTCGAGTTCATATCGTAAAACCCAACCGTATCCTTATCCGAGACCACCGTCACGCTCAGCACATCATACAGCCTGTGGTACACCGTGAAATCGTCCTCCTCATACCCGGTCACCCCCAGCGAGAGCAGATAGTCCCCGCCCTGCAGGTTCATCTCCTGGGTAAAGGTGATCTCCTTCGTGTCCCCCGCCTCCACGGAATCCAGAAACGCCTTTTCAAACATGGTGTTGGTGCCCGTGATCTCCGTGCCCCGCACATTTTTGATGGTAAACGCGAAAATAGGCGCGGCAATCCGCTCGGTCATCTCCACGCGCATGTGAATGCTGAAGATGCTTCCCTTTAAAATGGCAGCGGTTCTCGTCCCCTTTTCGTCCGTAATATAGTATTCCGTAATCTGCGCCTTTTTAGAACCATACTCCAGAAGGTCAGGATTTTCGGTGAGGCCGGTAATCCGGTTTTCGGCTGTTCCGTCCTGCTGCCGGCCGTCCAGCTTGCTGCCGTCCACGCCCTTCGCCGCCATGGCCCGAAGCTGTTCATCGTCCAGCAGACGCTCGCCCTCTGATTCCGTCGGCGTGTACTGCCCCACAAGCACCTGCTTGTAAGTGTCTATCATCTGCTTGGGAGCGCCCTCCCCCAGCTTGACTCCCTGATTTAAGAGCACCACCCGGTCACAGTATTTGCTGATGCTGCTCAGGTCATGGCTGACGAAAACGATGGTCTTGCCCATCTCCTTAAACTCTTCAAACTTGTGATAGCATTTGGCCTGAAAAAAGACGTCGCCCACCGAAAGCGCCTCGTCAACAATCAAAATCTCCGGGTCAATGTTGATAGCAACCGCAAAGGCCAGCCGCACAAACATGCCGCTGGAATACGTTTTGGCCGGCTGGTAAACATAGTCCCCAATATCCGCAAATGCCAGAATTTCATCCAGCTTTTGATCGATCTCTTTCTTGGAAAAGCCGATCATCGTACCGTTCAGATAGATATTTTCAATGCCGTTGTATTCCATATTGAATCCGGCGCCCAATTCCAGCAGGGCAGAGATGCGCCCGTTGACCTCCACCTCTCCCGCTGTCGGAGAAAGAACGCCCGTAATTATTTTCAAAATCGTGGATTTCCCGGAACCGTTGGTGCCGATAATCCCCACGCACTCCCCCTGCCTTATGGTCATATTGACCCCTTTTAAGGCCCGATGCTCCGTATGGTGCTTTCCCCGGCCGATATGCAGCGCTTCCTTAAGCCTGTCCGAAGGCTTGTCATAAAGCTTATACACTTTTTCCAGGTCCGTGACCTTTATGGCGATATCATTTTCCATGACTCTTTTCCTCATATTATTTATGAGCATTGCTGCAGTTCGAATCCGCTTCGCTCTTATCTGCACATATTCCGGCAGCGCTTACAGCACATCCGCGAAATGGCTGCGCAGCCTTCTGAACACCAGCGTCCCGATACAGAACATACTGATCGTAAATATCCAGAAATAGGTGGAGGAGTAAAAGTGCTCCCAGAACCATTCCTCCTCAAAAATCGCGCTCCGATAACCATTTACAATGTATACGAGAGGATTCAGTTTGAAGAGCGTCTTCATGTTATCGCTCGGCAGCATCTTAATATTCCACATGATAGGCGTCGCCCACATGCCGATCTGGAGCGCAATGCTGATCACCTGCTGCAAGTCCCTGATAAAGACCACCAGCGCGCTTGTCAGATAACTCAGCGCCAGCACAAAGAAAACCAGACAAAGGCTGTAGTAAAGAAGCTGTATGGTGTAGATGGTGGGCGTATAGCCGTAACATACAGCCACCACCAGCAGGATTCCCACAAAAAATACATGAATGAAGGTGGCCGCAATCACCTTAATGATGGGCAGAATACTAATGTTAAACACCACCTTTTTTACCAGATAGGTATATTCCACGAGCGCCATTGTCCCCTGAGAGATCGCCTCGGAAAAATAGAACCAGGGCACCAGCCCCGCCATCAGGTAGAGCACATAGGGCGGCGCTTCCCCGTCCGCCGCCACAAACTCCACCCTCGCCTGAAATACCTTGTCAAATACAATCCAGTACATCAACACCGTCACCACAGGCTGAGCCAGCGCCCACACAATCCCCAGATAAGAGCCCGCATACCGCTTCTTAAAGTCGTTTCTCGCCAGCTTCCAGATCAGTCCCCTGCTCTGGAAAAGCTCCACGGGAATCGTCACGATTCTGTCATAGTAAATCGTAAATATCGTGCATGTAAAGGCGATCAGCACACAGCCGCTGACCTTTTTCATCTGCTCCGTCACCTGATCGGCCAGCGGATTGTGGTGCGTAATAAGCACGGAAGCCAAAAGCAGACCCAGCCCCCAGAATATTGTTATCGCCGCGGACTTCGGAAACACTTTCTTCTTTGTGAAATTTTTCTCTGTCTGCTTCTTTTCTCTCATGTTATCGCCTTCTTTATTTTATGGAAATCGCGGAAATCCCCTCCCACTTTTTGTCCTTGTCGGACATCACAGGCTCCATCCCCTCAGGGATGGGCCATTTGACCCCGATCTCAGGGTCGCTCCAGAGGATGCCGCCCTCATCGTTCGGATGGTAAAAGTCTGTGCACTTGTAGGCAAATTCCGCATAGTCCGACAGCACGAGAAAACCGTGGGCAAAATTCTTCGGAATAAAAAACTGCTTCTTGTTTTCCGCCGAGAGCGTTACGCCGTGCCACTTGCCGTAGGTTGCGGAACCCGGCCGCAGATCCACCGCCACATCAAAGACCTCACCCGCAATCACCCGCACCAGCTTGTCCTGCGGATAATTGATCTGAAAATGCAGCCCGCGCAGCACGCCCTTCACGGACGAGGACTGGTTGTCCTGCACGAAAACCTGATCGATTCCCGCCGCCTTGTAATCCTCGTAGTGGTAGGTCTCCATGAAATAGCCTCTGTTATCCCCAAAGACTGCGGGGGTGATCACCTTCAAGCCCTCGATTTCACAAGTCTCCACCGATATTTTTCCCATCGTAATCTCCTCCTTACTTATCATTCCGTCCAATACGGAGAATGCCGCCTTTTGGCGAAGTTCTTTTCACTCTGCGACCGGTACGTTTCCGGTATCCCCGTTCACCACCCCGGAATATCCCGCCGCTCCTTTTGCGTGGTTGATCGAGGTGTCTATGTTCATATAACACAGATTCAAATCTACATTCGTGGAAATGCCGTCCACCGTTCCTTTCGAGGTATACTGCCACATATGATAGTAGTGTTCGTCGTATGTAGGCGCATCCGCGTACTCCGCAAGCCAGATTCTATAATCTGACAGTTGTGTCATATCTATCCTGTCATTCAGCCAGTTGCGGGAAGCATATACGCCCGTCTCATAACCCGCCGCCTCTATCGTCTGCAGGAACGCCCTGTGCGCTCTGGTACGCTCGTCGCTGTCCAGTCCGTCGGCGCGACCTCTGCCTCCTGCGCTCTCGCTGTCGAGGAATACCGGATAATCCACATCATAATCCTCGATCAGACGGATCACCATGGACGCTTCCTCCACCGCTTCAATCTCGTCCAACGCCTGCGTAAAGAAATAAACACCCACAGGAATACCCGCCGAGATGGCGCCCTCTATGTTCTCCTTATATCTGGGATCAATGACCAGCGCACCCGTGGACGCGCCACGGTATCCGCAGCGGATGATGGCGAACTCCACGCCCGCGTCCTTCACCGCTTCCCAGTCAATCTCCTGATTCCACTTGGACACGTCGATACCCAGCCTGGCGCTGCCGTTATCAAACTGAAGCGCCGTATTCTCCGTGCCGTCCGCATCCTCCGCAGCGCCATTGACCGCTTTATCCTCCTTCTCGGGATCAATATCGTCCTCAGTCAGCATCAGATACTCAATATTGTCGAGCACCCGATACTCGATATCCTGCCGCACCTGTATCGTTGTGATGGTATTTGGCACGCGAAAGCCGTCCTTCTCATTGAGGGACACGCTGTACTCCCCGGAGCGCAGGCCGTCCACGTAGATCACGCCGTCCTCGTCGGTATCGGTGTACTCGCCCACACCCTGAATCGTGACGGTGAAGTCCGCTCCCGTCACCAGACGGCCCACACTGTCCACCACCATGATACGCAGATCTTTGGACACAGAACTCATGATCAGAGACACATTTCTGCCGGAATAGGATTCGATGCTCTTGAACTTCACTTCCGGGTCAAAGAAGGTTTCATCGCTCAGAAAAGCAGACAAATCGCCTCCTATCTGCCCGTTTTCCGTCTCCGCCTCTTCCTCCGGCGTCGATGTCTCCTCCTGTACCGGCTCCTCTTCCGCAAATCCCAGCTTGCGCTTCACCATATCTAAATTCACAATGGCAATCACCGCAAAAACCGCCACAAATACGACGATCATGCAGGCCATCGCCCGTCTCATCCGCTTAGAGTCCATTTGCAACCTCTACTATATACTGTCCGTAAGCAGTCTTCATAAGCGGCTCCGCCAGCTTGAGCAGCTGCTCCTTCGCGATAAAACCTCTCCTGAACGCAATCTCCTCAATGCAGGAAATATAAAGCCCCTGCCTCTTCTGAAACGCCGCCACGAAATCCGCGGCGTCAAGCAGCATGTCATGGCTGCCCGTATCCAGCCAGGCGAAACCGCGTCCGAGCGTTTCCACCCGCAGGGCTCCTCTCTGCAGGTATGCATTGTTAATGCTTGTAATCTCAATCTCACCTCTGGCGGAGGGTTTTACATTCCTTGCAATCTCCACCACGTCGTTGTCATAAAAATACAGTCCCGGCACCGCATAATTGCTCTTCGGATGCTCCGGCTTCTCCTCGATGGACAGAGCCATACCATTCTCGTCAAACTCCACCACGCCGTACTCTCTCGGATCCCTCACGTAATAACCGAAGATAGTCGCACCGCTCTCTCTGGCCGCCACTTCCTTAAGCACCTTGGAAAAGCTCTGCCCGTAGAAAATATTGTCGCCCAGAATCAAAGCCACTCTGTCCGTCCCGATAAAATCCGCACCGATAATAAAAGCGTCGGCAAGTCCTCTCGGCTGTTCCTGCACCGCATACTCCATACGGAGTCCGAGCTGCTCTCCCGTACCGAAAAGCTCCTCAAATACCGGAAGATCCCTCGGGGTGGAAATAATCAGAATCTCCCTGATACCCGCCAGCATCAAAATGGACAGTGGATAATAAATCATCGGTTTGTCATATACCGGCATGATCTGCTTGGAAACCGCCTTTGTCAAGGGATAGAGTCTTGTACCCGAACCGCCCGCTAAAATAATTCCTTTCATCGCTTTCTCCTGTTCCTGAAATTTTTTCGTTATCGCTGCATTTCTATCAAAAATGCACAAATACGGCTGTATGATCGTTTAGAATGTCACTTCCCCGTCGTGATCCACCAGAGACGCCAAGGTAACGCTCTCCAAATCCATCAACTCTTCCACCAGACTGCCGCCCTCTCCTGTTTTGACCTCGACCGCCATACTCAGCTTATCTTTCGTCAGATTGCGCGCCTTCACCTTGGACATGCCGCAATGCTTTTCCACAATCTCCATAATGCGCCCTTCCGTCTTATAATCGGAGGCATTCACGAGAAGGATCACCGCCGGCGCGCCGGACGGCACCCTGTCAAATAATAATATTATCACAGTTATGACAATTGATGCAACTACCGCCACCACAGCGAAGCCTGCGCCGCATATGATGCCGACGCTGATCGACCAGAACAGAAACACCAGATCCATAGGGTCTTTGATCGCGGTGCGAAACCGCACAATCGACAGCGCGCCCACCATGCCAAGAGAAATCACGATGTTTGACTGAATCGTCAGGATCACCGCCGCCGTAATCACGGAAAGCGCAATCAGAGAAAGGTTGAAATTGCGGTTATAGAAGGCGTTTTTGTTTACTGTGCGGTAAATCAGGAAAATATAACCCGCAATCAGCACCGTAATCAGCATACATATCACAATCTGCGCCACATCAATCCGGACGGATGCATAACCCTCCAAAAATGATTTTTTAAAAATATCTATAAAATTCATACCCTCACTCCTCCGCAGCAATTATATTTTCGACACAGATAATATTTGGAAAAGCTCGTCCACTGCAGGGAATCGAGCGCCATCTGTTCTTTGACGTAGGAGGGCAGAAGCTCGTCCCACTTTACCTCCAGAATGCTCTCCCCCGTACCAAGCACGCTCCGAAGGGGAATCTCCGGCTGCAGAAATCCCGCGATATCATTGGCGGAAGCGATACTGTCGTCAAAAGTCACCCGCACATTGCCCGCATCGCACACAAAGGGCATACGGACATACTGCACGATCACCACCGGGCGCAGACTTTTTAACCGCATCTGCGCGAACATGGCCGGCTGTCTTGGCGATACCTCCCCGTCAGGCTCCGGAATCTCACCCGCCATAAACCGTTCACACTGGCCGCGCGTGATCGGGCAGGCAGTCTTTCGCGTCATACCCCGCCGCTTCGCCTTACATTCCAGACTGATTCGGGATGCATCACAGTTGTAAAAGCGGATGCGGTACTTTTCCCGCGGATCGTCCCCGTTCTCATTTTCATAAAAGCAAGCGTCGTCCGGGCTGTCAAAATAGAGACTGCGGATCAGATACGCCCCGTCCGCCCCCGCATGGGCGTCCCGCTCCAAAACGCCCTGCGCCCGAAGCTTCAGCACCGCCTTCTGCCCGGCATCTATCATATATTTATACTCATGTCTGTACTCTGTCACAGTCCCTGCACCCCGTCCGCAATATAGGCATCGCCTTCCGCCCGCAGCTTTTCCTCCACCGCATTGACGCTGCACCGGCCGCCATACAGATACAGGTCGGAAGCCGCGCTGACACCGTTTTGCCCCGCTATCACCGATATCGCGCCGCCGTTTATCTCTATGACACCCCTGTCATCAGCGCCCTGATTTGCCGTGCGCAGTCCGTTTTTCTCACTCTCGATATCCACGGAGGCGTTCTGCATGTAAATGCCGTCGTTACCCCGGATGCCGTCGCCCTTGGCCTGCACCGAAAGCGCACCGTCCAGCACTTTGATCCTGTCTTTGCCGCGGATGCCGTCCTCGTGATAGCCAAACACCCGAAGCGCGCCGTCCCCGTTGATGGTGAGGTCACAGACACTGTAAAAGCAGGCCGGCATCTCCTCATATCCCGTGTAATCCGGGGAATCCGAAAGCACATTCTCTGTATCTGACACAAGTGTCACAATCGTCTTGGCCGCCTCCCGTATATGAATCGCCGGGCCGTTTGGCGAAGTAATCTCCACCCCCTCCAGATACAGGTGCACAAGCTCATCTTCCTCCGCATCGACTATGACCTGTCCCTCCAGGCTGCCGGAAAGCCGGATATCGCCGCCTTCTGCAAGGATCACCCGCCCGTTTTCAAAAGCGTTCAGGTCAATCTGCTCCGCCTTTTCCATATCCTCCGGCTCCGTCCGCAGGTCGTGCTTCGTTCTGCGGTCCTGTTTCATCCGCACCGCCAGCCAATCCGCATCCTGCTGCCCTGTCACGGCATCGGGCCCCTTCAGAGCCGTCCCGCCGTCCTGGCCCGGCGAAGCCTGCCGTCCGTTTGAAGTGTCCTGCCCCGCAGCCGCGTTTTGCCCGGCGCAGGCCGTAAGAAGCATGGCCGCAAACAGAACCGAAGCCGCACAGGCCGCCCTGCCCCTATGCCTTTCCGCCTTATCTTTTTTCCTCACGCCTCTATTCTTCCACAATACACCGACAGCCTCCTCATCCCGTTTTTCCTTTTCCGCCAAACAGCTTCCCCAAGACCCGCTCGAAAATGCCCAAACCTGCCGCCGCCAAAAGCGCCAGCGCGGCATAACGGAACACAAAACCGATATCATAAACGGAATAATAAATCTCCTCGTTCGGATAGTCCGCGGAAAAACTGATGCTGACTGCTCCCTTCATCACATAAAACGCCGCGTACACCAGACAGGCGATGACGAGATCATGCACCAGCCAGTACACGGCCGCCCTGCAGACGTCCTTCCAGTCCGCAAGCTCTTTCTCTCCCGCAAGCTTCCATGTAACCATTCCCGGTACAAGCAGTAGTAAAATCGTGATACAAACCATAGATACCTCCTGTCAGAGCATTCCCCCGACGTGTCTCACTTCGGTTTCCGCCTTTTGCACTCCGGCCGTTTACTGCACCTTCTCCGGTGCAAATACCGCGCGCAGGCAGATCCCGTCTCGCGTTACGGCAGCCTCTATCGTCTCCTCGTCGGACTTGTAAGTCCCCTGCCACTCCACAAAACGCCAGTCTTTAGCCGGAACAGCCGTTGCCGTCACGGGATAGTCGGTGAAATAAGTCCCCCGCCACTCCCCGTCCTTCAAATCGGGGCTGATGGTATTCAACACAATCGTGCCGCACTGCACATCTGTGCCTGCCTGCATCTGTTCATCCGACGTTTCCTTGAAAGAACCGGCTCCATTTTCTGACATATCTGTCGTTTCTGACACATCTGTCACACAGGCCGTCTGCAGCGTAACTTCCCCGGTCTCCCCGGAAAGTCCCAAAGCCTCCGCAAAATACGGCACCGCATAATCCGCCCGCTTCTCGTAAAACTCGTCTATCACCCCGATATTGTTCCAGAATGTGTCCGAAGTGTATACGCCCTCATTAAATCGGTGATAGCTCTTCTCCATAGGCGACGCGTAGCGGGCAGCCATCTCATATAGTTTATCATGAACATCCTGATACGCAAAGTTTTTATTTACCATATCCATGAAAGTCAGGCCAAACTGCCGCCGGAACGACGTATTTTCGATCAGATTGGACATTAACGGCGTCGTCAGCGGGGTGCCGAACCAGTGTGATTCCTCGGAAAAAGGATTGGATGCACAGGTACCCATACCATCCTCGTAAATGCCCGTGGACTCGTCGGTATCATACACACCCCAGCGCCATCTGCCGTCCCGGTATGCCTCCGTTTCGGCCTTTTCCTCTTTGGTTCCTGCCGTTTTAGCCACATCTTTATGTGCTTGTCCGGCATTCTCCTCCACCCCGGCCTTCTCCCTGCTCCGCCAACAGCACAGATTGTTCAGCGGCCAGTCCGTATTGGCAATATAGATTTCAAAGCAGTAGTGGTCGATAAAGCTCTGGATATCCATCATCCCGCCGATCTCTTCATAGGCTTCCGCCCCGGATAAATCCTCCCGCTGTGCATAGGACACAAGCTCCTCATAAAGCGCCAGATCCTCATCCCGCCCTACCGATATGCGGTTATCCTGCTTCACCACAATAACCTCGTCCTCGGAAAGCCCGTATCTTTCTTCAAAGTATCCCGCGCCAAAGCGCGCCTGCAGATTATAGAGTCCCCAGTATTCCCCGTTTAAAAACACGGCGCAGGGCTCTCCCGGCTGGGTTGCTATGTCCCGATCCGCCACAAGCGACTGGTTGAACACATCCCGCAGCATGGTCACATTGGTATCTATGGAACCCGAAGTCCGCAGCATCTTTGACCGCAGCCCCAGCGTATCCTTCCCGTACTCCTCCCTGACGTAAAAATTAAATCCCTTCTGGCGCAGATTTCTGGACGATCCGCCGCGTACTCTGACGCCGATCCGCTCCTCTCCGAGCAGCTTCTTTTCCTCATCAAACAGAGACACCGTAACCGGTCTTTCCTTTGTCTTGTCGGCATGTGTATAGTTTGCCATAAAGGAACGCCAGGCCACGCTCCCGTAATCCCATGAACGCCCCTGCTCCCGGTATTCCTCCTGCTTCCGATAATTCCTGTAATTCACCAGCCATTCCCGATAGTCATTTCCCAGCACATAAATGCCGCGGTTCTCGGAGAAAAAATCCTCCGGCGCCACAGTCAAAGACAGCGTCATGATATCCTGATATCCCGCTTTCCCTTCAAATCCCACAAAATATACCGCCGACGCGGTTTCGCTGACCTCTCCCGCCTCATTGACCGCAGCCGCCTTCACCACCGTGCCCTTGTCAATGCGGTTCTTTGGCCGATAATCTCCGTCCCGCGAAATGCCTTCGATGTCGGCATAACAGTTCTCCCTGCCGCTGCCGTCCTCTATGAGAAACGGCTCCTCGTAAAGCGTCGATTCCGCCGTCGGTTCACTTCCGTCCGTGGTATAGTAAATGCGCTGTCCCTCCTCCGCCGACAGAGAGAGCGCAAAGGAATCTGCGTAAAAACCGCTCTCTGCAGAAAAAGCCGGCGCCTTCAAGGTGGGAATCACATAGGCCGCCAGCTTCTCATTGCTCTCCCCGGGACTGCCGTTTTTGACGACGCGCCATGTGTCCCGTCCGTCCTTCTGTCTGGCATAGGAGACATCCGTCGTCAGGCGCGGCACCTCCACCCTGTCCACCGTATTCCCACTGTCGTCCGCGAGTGTCAGCGTCTCACCCGCTTCATTCAGGCGGAATCCCAGATGATAATTGCTTTCCCCGCTCTCCTCATCCACAGTCCGTCCCGCGTTGCCATCCGCAAAGAGCATAAGATACGAGCGCGGCCCGATCTCCACCTGTTCCAGACGGGCACTTTCCGAAAGCGCCTCTTCCTCCGTCAGATACCATCCGTCCAGCGATACCGCTGTAAAGGACGGATTATATAATTCGATATAGTCGCTGCTTTTTCCCCTGTCGTCCAGCGCAAGGCTCAGATTATGCGCGCAGACCTCGTTAATCACGATATGGCGTCCCGCGTAATCGTCGTAGGCGATTCCTGCGAGCAGAACCGCCCACAGACCAGTAAAAGCAAGCAGAATCCTCCGTCCGCCAACCGCCCCGCCGGTTCTCCCGCGCCGCCCAAACAGCCCCAGAACAAACGAGAAGCCGTATGTCCCCACAAAGCAGAAGACATACAGCAGCAGGTTTGCATTATATGGCAGGGAAAAAACGGCGCTGCCAAAAAGAGCGTACAGCATACCGGA
>VSNH01000089.1 GCA_009774215.1 Lachnospiraceae bacterium | reverse complement strand
GGTTGTATGTGTGAACTTTTCATAAAAAATATTGCCATTTTTGATAGTAAATTTATGGTGATTACAATTTTTTATCAAAAATATTTTTCCAGCGGCTCCTGCAGTTTCTCAAATCCGCCGTCGTAAATCACCTGCAGCAGATGATTGAGGGTCAGGAGCGCCTTTTTCAGCATGGCGTCTGTCAACAATCCCGCTTCCTTGGCGGTGGCCAGTTCGTCAATATCCACGACCTTTACAAATCCGTCGGGGTAGATGATGACGTCCGCCAGAAGATCGGTGATGATATATGTATCGGTTTTGGCATCGTAATCATAATCTACGATATCGCAGTACCAGTACAGAAGAGAGCCGTTTTCATCATAGAAACGGCTCACTTTTATGCCTTCCCGCAGGTAGTAGCAGGAACGGCCGTGCTGCAGGTCCTTGCGGGGCTTCAGCGTGTTCCAGGCAGTCACAATAATCTCCCCGTCGCGGTAAAGAAGCCTGTCGTCTTTCAACAGGACACATTCCTCAGGAATCAGTCTCTTGCGGTAAAGAATTGGATCTGCCATATTTTGTCCCCCTTGCTTTGTTATTTAAAGGTACACCGCGGCGGGATAAATGTCAATGTTTCCACAAGAATTTTGCCCACCGCAGAAGTTGGGCTGGACAAAAGTACCAAAAATGAGTATAATTTTCTTGTTAGACTTTAGGGGAAATTCTGCGGATTGGGAAGGCGGTACTTTGAAGTATCATAAAACTGTTTATCAGGCGTTAACGATGATCACACAGTTTGGCGTCAACATGCTTGTTCCCATCTTTCTCTGTTCCTTTGTGGGGATGTTTCTTGACAGAAAGCTTGGGACCAATGTCTGGATGGTGGCGCTTTTTTTCGTGGGCGCGCTGGCGGGATTTACGAATGTGTTTCGGTTTGCGAGAAAGATTTACGAGACGCCGGCGAGGACGCGCAGGCGCAGCACGCAGATAAAAGAAGAGATGAAAGAGAATGAAAAGAAAGATTGATCCGACGCTTTTGGAGCTTTGGCTGGGCATTCTGGCATACGGCGTCATTTTTGAGATAGTGCTTTTGTTTTTTTCACGGAATCCGGCATACAGTATTGGACTCTGGATCGGTGTGTTTCTGGCCCTGGCGGGCGCGTTTCATATGTGGTGGGCTTTGGATCGGGGGCTTGACCTGCCGGAGAAGGAAGCCGTGAAGAGCATGGGCGCGCAGAATATCATACGCTACGCGGTTTTGGTGGTTGTGATGGGCGCGCTGATGTTTGTGGATTTCGCGAATCCGATTTTTACATTTTGCGGCTATATGGGCATGAAAGTGTCCGCTTATCTGAATCCGCTGATTCACAGGCTCCGCGCGGGGAAGGAAGAGCGGGAAATATCGGATGGTACTGCATTGTAACGGTGCAGGCCGCTGTTACATGTTTCACATATTTATCATGTGTAGAAGGAGGTGAGAAGATGGGACAGGGAATTATGTTGTCAGGCGGTGCGGATATTGACTTTATGATTCACGGCGTTTTTTCCTATGAGATTTTCGGGCAGACTGTGTGGATTACCACCACCCATGTATGCCTGCTGATTGTCATGCTGGTAATCATAGGGTTCTGCATCGCGGCAAACCGTGTTATTAAGCACGCCTCGGATGTGCCGGGGACATTCCAGAACATTGTCGAGCTGGTGGTGGAGATGCTTGATAAGATGGTTGGCGGCGTTATGGGCAAATTCAGTCCGCAATTCCGCAACTACATCAGCACGATATTCATTTTTATTCTGCTGAGCAATATTTCGGGACTGTTCGGACTCAGGCCGCCGACGGCGGACTATGGCGTGACGTTCCCGATGGGCGTTATGACGTTCGTACTGATCCACTTCAACAAGTTCAGGTATCAAAAAGTGAAGGGTGTGATTGCGGGATTGTGCGATCCATGGCCGATCTGGGCGCCGATCAACGTGATCGGTGATGTGGCGGTGCCGATCTCTTTGTCGCTGCGTCTGTTTGCAAACGTTCTGTCGGGCACGGTTATGATGGCTCTGGTGTATGCGCTTCTTTCAAAGATTGCAATCATCTGGCCGGCGGCGCTCCACGTGTATTTCGACCTGTTCTCGGGAGCGATCCAGACGTATGTGTTCTGTATGTTGACTATGACGTACATCACGGACGCCTGCACAACTGAATAATTTTTAATCCAGACACCATTTTTTATTGAGGAATATATGACAAAAGGAGGAAATTAAAAATGGGAGAATTTAACAACAATTTTATCTTGGGATGTTCAGCAATCGGCGCGGGCCTTGCGGTTATCGCAGGTATCGGCCCCGGTGTCGGTCAGGGTATTGCTGCGGGCCATGCGGCTGCTGCGGTAGGCAGAAACCCGGGCGCGAAGTCTGACGTTACCTCTACGATGCTGCTCGGGCAGGCCGTTGCCGAGACCACAGGTCTGTACGGTCTGTTGATCGCGATGCTGCTGCTCTTCGTGAAACCTCTTCTGCCTTAACTTTGTTATGGCAGGCACAATATAAGAGTTCTTACGGTCGGCGCAGCAAGTGTGCAGACCTGTGAGGAGGAATGAAAGGAGGAGGGACGCTTGAGTACGACAGTTGCGAGTTTGGCGCTGGCGTCCGCAGAGATGGCGCCGAGGTTGTTTGACCTCGATTTTCAGCTCATCGCGGATTCCGTGCTGACGGTTATAGCTGTATTCTCACTCTTTCTGATCGCTTCCCATTTTCTGTTTAATCCCGTGCGGGAAATGATGGAAAAGCGGCAGGAGCGCATTAAAAGCGAACTTGATACGGCGGCATCCGACATGGAAAACGCCAAGGCGCTTAAGGAAGAGTATGAGGCGAAGCTGAAAGAAGTAGATAAAGAAGCCGAAGAGATTCTCGCGGAGGCGCGCAAGAAGGCTTTGGCGAATGAAAACAAGATCGTGGCGGACGCGAAGGAGGAGGCGGCAAGGATTCTTGAGAGAGCCGGTGTGGAAGCTGAGCTTGAGAAGAGGAAGGCCGTTGACGAGGTGAAGCGCGAGATGGTTGTGCTTGCATCCATGATGGCCGCCAAGGTCGTGAACGCGGCGATAGACACCACTGTGCAGGACAGTCTGGTGGAAGAGACGCTTAAGGAAATAGGTGAGAGCACATGGCTAAGCTGATTTCAAAGACATACGGTGACGCGTTGTTCGAGCTTGCGGTGGAAGAAGGTAAGATAGACGTCCTGTTGGAAGAAGTGGAACAGCTTCAGAAAATCCTTGCGGAGAACGAGGATTTTGGCAGACTGATGAATCATCCGAAGATTATTAAGGAAGAGAAGATTGAGGTTGCCAAAAGTGTGTTTGAGGGAAGGGTATCGGAGGAGCTGTTCGGGTTTCTCACTATCATTATCTCGAAAGACCGTTACAGGGAGATCAACGAGATCCTGAAGTATTTTGTCGCTACGGTTAAGGAGCACAAGGGAATAGGTATCGCTACGGTGACAACGGCCGTTCCGCTTAAAGACGGTCAGCGCCGGGAGGTTGAGCAGAAGCTGCTCGACACCACGCAGTATAAGTCCATGGAGATCAGTTACGGCGTGGATGCCTCCCTGATCGGGGGCATGGTGATCCGAATCGGCGACAGAGTTGTAGACAGCAGCATCAAAACAAAATTGAATGAGCTGCAGAAGGATCTGTTAAAAGTACAGATATAAGGAAAAATCCTAAAATTTTAAGAAAGGTGCGTATGATCCATGAATTTAAGACCAGAAGAGATCAGTTCAGTCATTAAGGATCAGATTAAGAGATATGCCTCCGAGCTGGAAGTATCCGAGGTGGGTACGGTTATCCAGGTGGCGGACGGTATCGCTCGTGTGCACGGACTTGAGAATGCGATGCAGGGTGAGCTTCTGGAGTTCCCCGGCGAAGTTTACGGTATGATCTTAAACCTCGAGGAAGACAATGTAGGTGCGGTTTTGTTCGGTAACCAGCACAACATCAACGAGGGCGATACCGTGAAGACCACAGGGCGCGTGGTAGAGGTGCCTGCGGGCGACTGCATGCTCGGACGTGTCGTAAATGCTCTGGGCCAGCCTATTGACGGCAAGGGTCCGATCCAGACTGACAAATATCGTAAGATTGAGAGAGTTGCATCCGGTGTTATCACGAGAAAATCCGTTGATACACCGTTACAGACAGGTATCAAGGCGATCGACTCCATGGTGCCCATCGGAAGAGGACAGCGTGAGTTGATTATCGGCGACAGGCAGACCGGTAAGACGGCAATTGCCATTGACACGATCATCAACCAGAAGGGACAGGGCGTGAAATGTATCTACGTCGCTATCGGTCAGAAGGCGTCCACGGTCGCTTCTATTGTGAAAACCTTGACAGAGTACGGCGCAATGGCGTACACAACCGTGGTTGCCGCTACGGCAAGTGAGACGGCGCCCCTGCAGTATATTGCACCGTATTCCGGCTGCGCGATCGGCGAGGAGTGGATGGAGAACGGCGAGGATGTGCTGGTGGTTTACGACGACCTGAGCAAACAGGCCGCTGCATACCGTACCCTCTCTCTGCTCTTAAAGAGACCGCCGGGGCGTGAGGCGTATCCCGGTGACGTATTCTATCTGCACTCCAGACTGTTAGAGCGTGCGGCGAGAATGAGCGAGGAGTACGGCGGCGGTTCGCTGACGGCGCTTCCCATCATTGAGACGCAGGCGGGCGATGTTTCCGCGTACATTCCGACGAACGTAATCTCTATCACGGACGGACAGATTTATCTGGAGACGGAGATGTTCAACTCCGGTTTCCGCCCGGCGGTAAATGCAGGTCTTTCCGTGTCGCGTGTAGGTGGTGCGGCACAGATCAAGGCGATGAAGAAGATTGCGGCTCCTATCCGTACAGAGCTTGCGCAGTACAGAGAGCTTGCGGCATTCTCCCAGTTCGGTTCCGAGCTTGACGCCGATACCAAGGAGAAGCTGGCGCAGGGCGAAAGAATCAAGGAAGTTTTGAAACAGCCGCAGTATAAGCCGATGCCGGTACAGTATCAGGTTATCATCATCTATGTGGTGACGAACAAGTACCTGCTCGATGTTGCGGTTGAGGATATCACCAGATTCGAGACGGAGTTCTTCGAGTTCCTTGACACGAAATATCCCGAGGTGCCGAGTGCGATCGCGAAGAATAAGGAAATTAACGACGAGACGGATGCGAAGCTTAAGAAAGCCATTGAAGAATTCAAGGCGCAGTTCAAGTAAGCGAAGTGCAGGTCGAAGCGCTTACTGCTGAGACCGTAAGAATTATGATACAAGGGTGCAAAATTCCATTGTCGAAGAAAAACTCAAATGAATTTTGCACAGTAACAGCGAAGCAGTTAGGAGGGTAACGCTATGGCCTCAATGAGAGACATTAAAAGGCGTAAAGGCAGTATTCAGAGTACACAGCAGATTACCAAGGCTATGAAACTCGTTTCTACCGTTAAACTGCAGAGGGCGAAACAGCGCGCGGAACAGTCAAAGGCATATTTTAACTGCATGTATGAGACGGTGACTTCCATGCTGGCTAAAACCGGCGGCTTAAATCACCCCTATCTGACGGCGGGCGAATCGCAGAAGAAGGCTGTGATCGTGATTACCTCCAACAGAGGTCTTGCGGGGGGCTACAATTCCAATGTTGTGAAGCTGATCACAAAAGGCGATTTTAAGAAGGAAGATCTGCGGATCTACGCAATCGGCAAGAAGGGCAGAGATGCCCTGAACCGTAATGGCTATGAGATTGTGGAGGAGGATTCCGACATTATCGAGGAGCCGTCCTATGTGGATGCGATGGCGCTGTGCAAGAGGCTGCTTGCCTCCTTTGCGGCGGGGGAGATCGGAGAGATTTATCTCGCCTACACGGGATTTAAGAATACGGTGGTTCATGTGCCGACGCTTCTTAAGCTTCTTCCCGTTGAGCCCGTGCAGAGTGCCCCGGAGGAGACACAGGGCACAGGAAGTAAGGCGCTTATGAACTTTGAGCCGGACGATGACGAGGCGCTGGATATGATTATACCGAAATATGTAACCAGCCTGATCTACGGTGGTCTGGTGGAAGCGGTTGCGAGCGAAAACGGTGCGAGAATGCAGGCCATGGATTCCGCAACGAGCAATGCTGAGGAAATGATAGATCACTTATCGCTGATGTATAACAGAGCGCGTCAGGGGTCTATTACGCAGGAATTAACAGAAATTATCGCAGGTGCAAATGCGATCTCATAATACAGTTTGGCCAAAGCGAATGGGCGTGTGCCAAACTGTTACAAAAAGAAAATTTGCGAAAGGAAAAAAGAGATGGCAGAAGTAAAGACAAGTGAAAATCTTGGAAAGATCACTCAGATCATCGGCGCCGTACTGGACATTAAATTTTCGACGGGAAATCTGCCGGAGATTAACGACGCAATCAGGATTCCGCTCAAGACGGGCGGCGAGCTGACTGTGGAAGTAGCGCAGCATCTGGGTGACGATACCGTCAGATGTATCTCCATGGGTCCCACAGACGGATTGGTGAGAGGTATGGATGCGGTTGCAACAGGCGCTCCCATCACGGTTCCTGTCGGAGAAAATACGCTGGGACGTATCTTTAACGTTCTGGGAGAACCGATTGACAATAAACCCGCGCCCACGGATGTGGGTCATGAGCCGATCCACAGACAGGCTCCGGCGTTCGAGGAGCAGTCCACGGCGACTGAGCTTCTGGAGACGGGTATCAAGGTCGTTGATCTGCTCTGTCCTTATCAGAAGGGCGGTAAGATCGGCCTCTTTGGAGGCGCCGGCGTAGGTAAAACCGTGCTGATTCAGGAGTTGATCCGCAATATTGCGACAGAACACAGCGGCTATTCCGTATTTACCGGCGTGGGCGAGCGCACCAGAGAAGGTAACGACCTCTATCACGAGATGGAGGAATCGGGCGTTATCGACAAGACGACGATGGTGTTCGGACAGATGAACGAGCCCCCGGGGGCAAGAATGAGAGTGGGTCTGACGGGACTTACGATGGCGGAGTATTTTCGTGACAAGGGCGGTAAGGACGTGCTGCTTTTCATCGACAATATCTTCCGTTTTACACAGGCGGGTTCCGAGGTGTCCGCGCTGCTTGGACGTATGCCTTCGGCCGTGGGTTATCAGCCTACGCTGCAGACAGAGATGGGCGCGCTGCAGGAGCGTATCACTTCCACAAAGAGCGGTTCCATCACTTCCGTTCAGGCGGTTTACGTGCCTGCGGATGACCTGACTGACCCGGCACCGGCAACGACATTTGCGCATCTGGACGCGACCACAACGCTTTCCCGCTCTATTGTGGAGTTGGGTATTTATCCGGCGGTTGATCCGCTTGAGTCCTCCTCCAGAATTCTGGATCCCAGAATTGTCGGGGAGGAGCACTATCAGGTAGCCAGAGGCGTGCAGGAGATTCTGCAGAAGTATAAGGAGCTGCAGGATATCATCGCGATCCTCGGTATGGATGAGCTTTCCGAGGAGGATAAGCTGGTGGTTGCCCGTGCGAGAAGAATACAGAGATATCTCTCACAGCCTTTCCATGTGGCGGAGCAGTTTACCGGAATGAGCGGAAAGTATGTGCCGATTTCCGAGACAATCCGCGGCTTTAAGGAGATTCTGGAAGGCAAACACGACGACATTCCGGAGAGTTATTTCCTGAATGCTGGAAGCATCGACGATGTAGTTGCGCGTGCCCAGAACAAGGCATGATGAAGATACCGAATAGCCGCAGGAGGTAACATATGGCTGAGGACAGCAGAAACTTTACATTAAAGATCATCACACCGGACAGAGTCTTTTTTGAGGACGAGGTGTCCATGGTGGAGTTTAATACGGTCGAGGGCGAGGTCGGCATATACAGGGAGCATATCCCGATGACGATGATTGTCGCGCCCGGAATCCTCACGATCACGAAGGATCAGGAAGTGTCCGAGGCAGCGCTCCATGCGGGGTTTGCCGAGGTGCTGCCGGATCAGGTCACGGTGCTTGCCGAGATCATTGAATGGCCAGGGGAGATTGATCTGGAGCGTGCGGAGGAATCCAAGGCCCGCGCCGAGGAGCGGATCAGGGAACATGCGCCGGGAACGGACATGCGAAGGGCGGAGATGTCCTTGAAGAGAGCGGTGGCGAGGATAGAGACAGTACACAAATGACAAAGCTTTGTGGGGGAACGGATTGATCCGTTCCCCTGTTTATACACAGACCCGCATTGGAAAGTCTGACGCTTCACAGCGTGCGGGTCGCGTGGCGAGTAGGGAGAAAATATTCCCTGCTCGATGATACATAAACGAACGGGAAGGGAGAAAGGGCTTGGCAGTTTGAAGCGCCCGGAGACGGAAGAAATGCGGAAAATTCAGACAAAAATTATTGCTATAGTGGTATTGGCGACAGTGTGTGTTTCAGTGGTTGCGGGGATTGTGAGTACAGTAGTAACCCGGTATTCTACTGGGTCAGCGCTTGAGAAAAATATTCTGGAAACGGCAGAGCTTGCCGCTCTGGCGGCGGAAAATATGATCTCTACCTATACGCTGACAATAGCGGAAATGGCATCGAATCCGATTCTTGTGGATGAAGCTGTTTCACCGGAGGAAAAGCAGGCGTTTATTCAGGAACGGGTAGATGCCTATTATATGCGTTTTGGCGGAATGGCTGATATAGACGGTCATGATGCGGTTCATGATGTGGATATTTCCGGAGAACCCTTTTTTCAGGCGGCTGTACAGGGGAACAGCTATATGTCTACCCCCTATATAGACGGAAGCGATATGTATATTATGGTCGCAGCTCCGATCCGGGAGGGTGAGGCAGTGAAAGGCGTGCTCTATTTTCAGTGCGATACCTATATTTTACAGTCTATCATTGAAGGGCTGCAGATCGGGGAGGAAGGCGAGGCATACATTCTGGACAAAGAGGGTACCACAATTGCCTATGTGGATCAGGAGTCGGTGCTGAACCGGGAAAATATCATGCGGGAAGCGGCGGCGGCTCCCGAAGATGAAGGTCTGCAGACGGTAGCGGCGATTGAAAAGAAAATGACGCTCGGTGAAGTTGGTGTGGAGCGGTTCTATTACGCGGAGGATCAGTCCAACAATATTCAGAGCTATGCGCCCATTGCGGGGACGGACGGATGGTCCATTGCGGTGACGTTAGATGAGGATGAGTTCATGCGTCCGGCAGAGTACGGAAATTTTATACAGATCGTGATCTGTGCCGCGGCATGTATTGTGATTATTATTATTTCCATGAAAGTCAGTCATTCCATCGTCACGCCCGTTGTCAGGTGTGCGAAGCGGCTTCAGGCGCTTGCACAGGGTGATCTGGGAAGTCCGGTTCCGCAGATAAAGAGTAAGGATGAGACGCGGATACTGGCGGATTCAACGGCACAGCTTGTCAAAGAATTTGGCGAAATTGTACATGAAATGCAGGATATTCTCGGCGCGATAGCGGATGGAGATCTGACCCGGGAAGTTTCAGGGCAGTCCTATCCCGGTGATTTTGCCGCTTTGTGGGAATCTCTGCGGGTTATCAGTGAAAAGCTGAATGTTACCATGGCAGGTATTGTCTCTGCATCCGGTCAGGTTTCGACGGGATCGGATCAGGTGGCGTCCACCGCAGCGGCCTTGTCTCAGGGCGCAGTGGAGCAGACAAGCGCAGTGACAGAACTTTCCGGAACCATTTCAGACATGAGCACGGAGGCAAAGGGAATTGCGCAGCGGACGGAACAGGCCAAAGATGTCGTGGAAGAGGCGGGAGAAAAGCTTCAGGAGAGCGGCGGGTACATTGACAGTCTGAATCATGCGATGGGACAGATTACGCAGTCGTCCGGCGAAATCAGCCGTATTATAGATACCATTGAAAATATTGCTTTCCAGACAAATATTCTGGCGCTTAACGCGGCGGTGGAAGCGGCACGTGCCGGGACGAGCGGAAAGGGCTTTGCCGTGGTGGCGGAAGAAGTGAGAAATCTGGCGATTAAGTCGGATCAGGCAGCGAAAGCGACCAAGGAGCTGATAGAGCGATCCGTCAACTCAGTTGAAAGCGGCAGCCTTGTTGTGGAGAAGGTGACCGACTCGGTGACTGCCGCGGCAAAGATGGCGGGCGAGGCGGTAGAACAGATGGAGCAGGTGTCGAAGGCCGTGGAGGATCAGACGGATGCAATCGGACAGATTGCCGCAGGCATCGAGCAGATATCCGGCGTGGTACAGAATAATTCTGCGACCGCGGAGGAAAGCGCGGCTACCAGTCAGGAACTATCCGGTCAGGCAGCGTTGCTTCAACAGCTTGTAGGTAATTTCAGAATTTCAAAGAAATAGGAATTTTGCGGCATCGTGATGCGGCGGTTATAAAATTTTCACGTTCCGGCGGCCTTGCCATATGATAAAATAAAATGACTGATTATCATGGTGAGTGTATGAGACAATCGAGAATTTTACCGTTTTATATGGCGTATCCGATGCCGCTTTTTTATCAGGAGCAGGATACGGTGACGCGGGATCTGGAATATCTGCAGGAGATGTACCCGGCGGAGGCAAAGAAGTACCAGAAGGTGATTGCAGGGATTCTGGATCGGTTAGACTATGAAGGCAGTATGATTTATGACGAATATCCCGACAAGTGGCAGATTTACCGTCTGACAAAGGTCGTTGTGGATAAATTAAAACAGTCCGGGGATGTGGGGCAGACAGAGCAGGACTTGGAAAGGATCACGGAATTTGTCCAGGTGCTTTTGTGCTGTGAGATTTATAAAAAGCGCCATATGAATCAAAACGGGGTTTTGAAATTTTAAGGAACAGTTTGCCGAGGGCTGAACTGTTACGGTTTTGCTAGAGGAATGATTAATACATGAAGAGAGCGATCATAAAGGGTGTTTTGCTCGGATGTATATTTGCGCTTGCGCTGATGATTTTGAGCAGGGTAATGAATCAGGGAAATACGGATATGACGACCGAGATGGGTGAGGCGACTTACCCTGTGCTGTCCATGTATGTGGATGCGTACAGGGTGGGGAGTCTGCATGGCTATGCCCAGACCATGGAGTGTGCCTATCTGCGGGACAACCTGCAGCCCATCGGTGAGGACAGAAGGATAGATGTAAGGATGGATACTTACGGACGGGGAATCGATACCATTGCCTTCGAGGTGAGGAGCCTTGACGGAGAGCGGTTGGTAGAGAGTACACCTGTGGAGGACTATCAGGTAAATGAGGATGATATTTCCTTTTCCATCACATTAAAAGACTTGATTGAGAGTGATACCGAGTATATGCTGGTTTTCCTTGTCACACCGCAAAACAGCGCGCCGATCAGATATTATTCCCGAATTATTTTAAGCGAATCGCTTCATATCCGAGAAAAGCTTGATTATATCACGGATTTCCATGAGCGCACATTTGACAGGGAAGCGGCGGCGGAGTTGACAAAGTATCTGGAATCCAATGCGGAGGGGGATAATACTACCTTCCATAAGGTAACGATTCATTCCAGTTTCAATCAGGTAACGTGGGGAGAACTGCCAGTAAGACGGGTGACAGAGCCGTGCATTATGATCAGGGAGCTTACGGAGCAGACAGGCTCCTTTAATCTGGAATATCTGGTTGGCATAAAGAACGGGAAAAAGACAGAGTACTATCGTGTAAACGAATATTACAGAATCCGCTATACGCCCGATCGCATGTATCTGCTTGATTTTGAGAGAACGATGGAGCAGGTTTTTGACGAGGAGTCCGACGTCTATATCAATGACAAAATTGTGCTGGGGATTACCGGGGACGAGGTGGAGATCAAGGAGAGCGACGGCGGCAACGTGTTTGCCTTCACGGTGGCGGATAAACTTTACAGCTATAATGTGACGGACAACAAGCTGGCAAGACTTTTCAGCTTTTACGGCAATACGGAAGAATTGCGGGACACAAGAAGCGCATACGACAGACACGACATCCGGGTGTTGACGGTGGACGAGACGGGGAATATCCTGTTTTTGGTCTACGGTTATATGAACAGGGGGAGGCATGAGGGTTGTGTAGGTGTTGTGCTTTATGCCTATAACAGCATGACGAATACCGTGGAGGAGATGGCATACGTCCCCTACGATAAGTCTTACGAGCTTTTAAAGACAGATATTGAGGAGCTTTCCTATCTGAGCAGAACCGGCATTTATTATTTTATGCTGGATGGCAGCGTGTATGCGGTGGACGTGCGAACACTCTCCATTCAGACGGTGGTGACAGGCTTAAAGGAGGGGGGCTATCATGTGTCAGAGTCCGATAAGATGCTTGTCTGGCAGGAGGGTAGCGATCTTTACGCGGCCACTGATCTTATTCTGATGAATCTGAATACGCAGATGCAGACAAAAATCAGGGCAGGCGCCGGCGAGTATATTTCGGTAGTGGGATTTATGGGGGAGGATCTGATCTACGGTCTTGCCAGAGAGCGGGACATCAGGGAAAACAGTACGGGCATTACGACCTTTCCTATGTACTGTCTGAAAATTCAGAGCGACGACGGCAGCATTTTAAAGACCTATCAGAAGAACGGGGTTTATGTGGTGGAAAGCGAGATTGCGGACAACCAGCTTACGCTTTCCAGGGTTATATATGATGAGGAGAGTGAAAGCTATGTGCCTACACAGGATGACCAGATTATGAACACGGAGGAGATCAGAAGCGGAAGTAATGTGCTGAGTTTTGTAGTCACCGAAAACTATGAAACCATCTGTCAAATCACGGTGAAGGACGAGATAGATGCCAAGGGGCTAAAGCTTCTGACGCCGAAAGAGATCCTGTTTGAAGGCAGCCGTTCCGTGGGAGAGCTGGGGGACGGCCCGACGGAAGATTATTTTTATGTATATGGTAAAAACGGCATTGAAAATCTCTATGTCAATCCCGGCAGGGCGGTAGAGCTGGCGTACCGTGTGGCCGGCGTAGTGGTGGACGACGACGGGGATTATGTATGGCGCAGGGAAACCAGAAGCACGCGCAATCAGATTATGGCGATCACGGAGGACGAGGCGACGGAATCCCGAAGTTCTGTGGCAGTTTGTCTTGACACAATCTTAAAATACGAGGGGATTTCCAGAAACACACAGCGGCGTCTGAATCAGGGGGACACGGTGATGGACATTCTGGAAAGTGATTTGCAGAACCATACGATACTGGATCTCTCGGGATGCAGTCTGGATGCGGTATTATATTATGTAAATAAAGACGTTCCCGTGCTGGCTATGCTGGAGGACGGCAATGCGGTACTGATCACAGGCTTTAACGAGCTGAATATTGTGGTGATGGATCCGGTGGCCGGGACGCTGGAAAAGAGGGGGATGAACGATTCTACGGAATGGCTTGCGGAGAATGGCAATCAGTTCATTTCCTACATCAGAAAAGAGTAAAGACAGAGGAGGCGTATATGCGGCAATCGGACATTGCAGTTATTTTTGACATGGACGGTACGATTTTTGACACGGAAAGGCTGGTTTTAGACTGCTGGGAGCGTGTGGGCGAAAAGCATGGAATTACGGATATACGAGAAGTGTTCATGCGGTGCATCGGGACAAACAAAGTGCGCACGGAGGAAATCGTCTACGGGCATTACGGGAGGGATTTTCCTTATGGTAAATTCAGTGAGGATAGCTCCGTATTGTTTCATGAAATTACGGAGAAGGCGGGGATCCCCGTGAAGCCGGGCGCGGCGGAACTGCTGGAATACCTGTTCGGCAATAAGATTCCTCTTGGGCTTGCCTCCTCCACAAGACTTGCCACTGTCACGCAGGAGCTGCAGGCGGCAGGGCTTTATGATTATTTTCAGGTGGTGGTGGGCGGCGATCTGTTAAAGAAAAGCAAGCCTGCCCCGGATATTTATCTGATGACCTGTGAACGCATGGGTGTTTTGCCTAAAAATACATACGCCGTCGAAGATTCCTACAACGGCATCCGCTCCGCGCACAGCGCCGGTCTGCACCCCGTTATGGTGCCGGATCTGACGCCTGCGACGGAGGAAATGCGCAGTTTAAGTGTGGCGGTGTTTGAGGATTTGTTTGGGGTGAAGGATTATTTTGCAAAGATGTGACGGCCGTATTTCTCCAGCGCAGTCAACAAAATCATCCCCAGTATCCCGCAGGAAATCACTTCTCCGGCGCCGACGGTCAGGCAGTAAAAACCAAGGCACTGTACCAGTGTCATTCCCTCGATCAGCAGACCATAGCCGTACACCAGAATCAGCGGCACGATAATCGTATTCGCGATAATCGGGCAGACGGGTGCACACCATTTCCATTTCCGCAGGGCATAAGTGCCGAGCGCGCCGAGCAGTGTCGCCAGAGTACCGAAAACAATGTCGGGCAGGGCGCATCCTGTCAGGATATTGCTCAAAAGGCAGCCGATAAACAGTCCCGGAATCGCAGCGGGGGTAAAATAGGGTAAAACGGTGAGCGCTTCGGAGAAGCGTACCTGAACAGCGTAGTTGGCCAGCCCGAAGGCATTTGCGATAAAGGTCAATACGATGTAGAGAGCGGCAATCATAGCCGCCTGCGCCATGAAGAGCGCATGAGTGTGGGCGGTTTTCATCGAAACCGCCTGTGTGTGTTGTGTTTTCATATGCAGTTGTCTCCTTTAGTTTTGTTTTAGGTGAGGAAGGTCTCGAACTCACCGTGTATATTTGCCGGAACTCCCGCTTTTATGGAGTTCCAACGTTTCACAGTATAACATGTTATTTGACAAAATACAAGCCGACAGTAAGTAATTTGAGGGCTATGCAAGTTCCCCTGCGTGATACCTTGTCACAATCGACTGGATGCGCTCCACGGGGTTCAGCAGGTCGCTGATGGAAGCATCGTGGTTCAGCGTGTCGATGATATAGGCAATGTACTTGCTCATATCGCAGTCGATGTACCACTCCCTGCTGAGCAGTTCCGGCGTCTGGTAGATCAGGTTTGTGGTCAGGACGCGGCAGATGGTGCCGTCCTCGTAAGCCTTGTCGAAACGCTCCAGACCGGCGGTAAAAAGACCAAAGGTGGAGAAGACGAAAATCTTTCCTGCCTTGCGTTCTTTTAACGCGGCAGCCACTTCCAGCACGCTTTCGCCGGAAGAAATCATGTCGTCGATAATAATCATATCTT
>VSNH01000088.1 GCA_009774215.1 Lachnospiraceae bacterium | reverse complement strand
TGTTCAGAGAGATATCATAGAGGATTTTGCGTAAAAGTGAAACTGCGTAATCGTAGGACGCTGCGCTGATTATATTCTCAGAAAGCGGACAGACTGCCTGCATGTGTTTATCCACGCGGATATGGAAAAGAAAAAGGAGCGGATCGTAAATTTATACGGTGAAACAGGCGCGTCACCGGAAAAGCGGCTCAAGGAAAAGAATAAAACAAGAGCGATGAATTATAAGTATTATACAGACAGGACATGGGGTATGGCAGGGAATTACCACGTGTCGCTGGACAGCGGCTTACTGGGCGAGGAGCGGTGTGTAGACCTGATTGTAGGGCTTGCAAAGGATTTATAGGGGTGGATGTTTCGCAAAGCGAATGAGGAATTGTACATGACGCAGTATGAGGAAATGCAGCATAGAAAAATTGCAATGCTTCCATGGTATAAGGCTGATTTGCACAAGCGTGTTTCTGGGGAAAATTGTGAAAAATGTCCGTTGAATAAAAAAAATAAGGATATAAAATAATATTTGAAAATGAAAAATCAGCGGTATCTGTGGAACACTGTGTATAAATCTGACTATTTTATAGAACTGTATGTGGGAGGAAATTGTTATGCTACAGCAAGAGGCATTTGTGTCATTTTTAAGGGATTTGGCGACCAGTACGTCGATTGCGCTGGGTGAGGCGTATATGGATGGAACACTGGAGATTCAGGGCGATTTGTACAATGCTCTGGACCATTTCCTTGGGCAGATGGGGAATTTTTCAACAGACGAGACCGCGCTGAAAAAACTGATCCATACCTCCGTTTCCAAGAAGAATCAGAAAAAAGAAGTTTCAAGTCACTATGATATCGGAAATGATTTTTACAAATTGTGGCTGGATGAAACGATGAGTTATTCCTGTGGTTATTTTAAAAATGCCGAGGATACCATATACCAGGCTCAGGTGAATAAAGTGGATTATATCTTAAAGAAGCTGTATTTGAAGGAAGGCATGAAACTGCTGGATATTGGATGTGGCTGGGGATATCTGTTGATCGAAGCGGCAAAAAAGTATAAGATCCACGGAACCGGCATCACTTTAAGCAGGGAACAATATGAAGAGTTTCAGCGCAGAATCGAGAAGGAGGGATTGGAAGATTATCTGACAGTCGAGTTAATGGATTACCGCGACCTTCCACAATTGGGAAGGCAATTTGACAGGGTAGTCAGCGTAGGAATGGTGGAGCATGTAGGCAGAAAAAATTATCAGCTCTTTAACGATTGCGTGAATCAGGTACTGAAGGACGAGGGCGTATATTTGCTTCATTTTATCAGTGAATTAAAGGAGCACTCCGGAGATGCGTGGATTAAGAAATACATCTTTCCGGGCGGGGTCGTTCCAAGTCTGCGGGAAATGATGTATACGATGGCGGAGGATAATTTTCATATCCTGGATGTGGAAAATCTGCGCCTGCACTATAATAAGACGCTCCTTTGCTGGCAGAAAAATTATCGGGAACATATTGATGCGGTAAGGAAAATGTTCGATGAACGGTTTGTAAGAATGTGGGATTTGTATTTGGCGGCATGTGCAGCAACGTTTCATAATGGAATTATTGATTTACATCAGATTCTTGTGACAAAGGGGATTAATAATGAGCTGCCCGTTACAAGATGGTATTGATCCCAAACAAGGAGAGCGGGAGAATGGATATTTCCTGATAAAAATAATATTAGGTACCTTGACAATTTTCTTTTTTTGCGATGATATAATCAAGGTACCTAAAGAAAAGGAGGAGCGATTTATGCAGGAAAATAACATTTGCCCAGGCTGTGGGCGGCATTGCGATCTGGAAAGGCCGCACTGCGGCAGAGGAGAAGAATACCGCCGTACCGGGAAAATGCCGGAGCATCAGAGGAAACAACGGGATCAGGAAATGCACACAGCCAATGATTCAGCAGCAGGTATCGATGACAGGCTGATTATCAGTCTGCGGGATCTACATCATACCATGCGCTCATTGTATGAGGGAAAAGCGAGTCAGAAGCGCATCCTGATCATCCTGAACGAGTCGGAAGCCATTACTCAGAGGGATTTGACGGAGCGTTTGGGAATCCAGCCGGGTTCGGCCAGTGAGATTCTGTCCAAGCTGGAAGGCTCAGGATGGATCGTCCGAACACAGAATGAATCTGACCGCAGGACGACGGACATCTCCCTGACAGACAGCGGCAGGGAAATTGCGGAAGAAGCGCTAAGGCAGCGCAGGAAACGGCATGAGGAGATGTTTTCCTGTCTTTCGGGAGAGGAAAAGCAGGAACTGCTGTCACTTCTGGATAAAGTCCGCTGTGACTGGAAAAAACGATACAAGGAAAATGAAAATACATTCAAATATGGGCACCGGCATGGATGCCGGGAAGACAGCGGACATCATGAAGGACATAGGCACCGGGAAGACAGCGGACATCATGAAGGACATAGGCACCGGGAAGACGGCGGACACCATGAGGGACACGGGCACCGGGATGACGGTGGGTACCACGACGGTCACGGACACCATGGAGGCTCAAATGGGCATGGAGGACGTTGACCATGTGGAAATATATCAGAAAGTATCTGCTCTTTGCCATCATCGCAGGCCTGTTCATGATTGGCGAGGTGATGATGGATCTGCTGCAGCCGGGATTCATGAGCCGGATTGTGGATGACGGTGTCCTTGGCGTCAACAGCGGGGGCAGGGCCGACCTGCACCTGATATGGATGCTGGGGCTGCAGATGATCGGTCTTGTTCTGCTGGGAGGGCTTTGCGGCTCCCTCAACAATGTGTTCGTACACATATCCAGCCAGAATATTGGAAATGAGATTCGAAAGGACTGCTTTCGCAGGATCATGGATTTTTCTTTCCCGCAGATGGACCGCTTCGGCACAGGCTCTCTGGTAACAAGGGTGACCAATGATATCACCCAGGTGCAGAATTTTGTCTCGCTGTTTATCAGGGGGCTGATCCGCACCACGCTTCTTACGTTTGGAAGTATGTATTGTATGTTCCGGCTGAATTTCCGTTTCGGACTCATTGTACTGTGCGCCTTCCCGTTTCTGGTGGGCATCATCGGGGTCTGCCTGTGGAGGGCAGATCCACTGTTTTCCAGACTGCAGGCGTATCTGGATGCCATCAATGAAATCATGCAGGAAGACGTGTCCGGCATCCGCATTATGAAAGCCTGCGTCCGGGAGACCTATGAAAAAATGCGCTTCGGGAAGGCGAATGATGATCTGGTCAGGACGCAGCTGAAAACCCTTGTGATATTTGCCTTTATGAATCCCCTTACGAATGCGGTTATGTACATGGCTGTCACGGCCGTTTTACTGGCAGGATCCTTTTCAGTGGCAGACGGCAGTGCAACACCGGGAAATGTCATGGCGGCGCTGACCTATACCACACAGCTTCTGAACGGTATTCTGATGCTGGTCATGCTGTTTCAGAATATTTCCAGGGGACTTACCTCATGGAAACGTGTAAAAGAGGTGCTGGAAAGCGTGCCGGAACTGAAAGACGGCTCTTTTGACGGGGCAGCGCAGACACAGGGGGAAATCGAATTCCGTGACGTTTCCTTCGCCTATCCGGGAAGCACCCGAAACGTGCTGTCCCATATCAATCTGAAGATACACAGGGGAGAAACCGTGGCGGTCATCGGGGCTACCGGATGCGGAAAGACTACACTGGCCGGACTGATGATGCGGTTTTATGATGCGGATTTCGGCGCGGTTCTGGTGGACGGAATTGATGTCAGGGAATACCGGCAGCGGGCGCTCCGGGAAAAAATAGCCATAGCCATGCAGAAAAGCGAGCTGTTTGGCGTGACGGTGGGGGAAAATATTGCATGGGGACTGCCGGGAGCGGATAGCATGTCGCTTGCATCCGCAGCATCCATTGCGCAAGCGGATAGTTTTATTTCTTCCCTTGGAAGCGGGTACGATACAATGGTGGCGGAGCGGGGCATGAGCCTGTCCGGAGGCCAGAAGCAGCGGATTTCCGTTGCCAGGGCAGTCTTAAAGCCTGCGGAAATCTTTATTTTTGACGATTCCACCAGCGCCCTTGATCTGAAAACGGAAGCGGATTTATACCGGGCGTTAAAAGAGTCCCGCCCTGACAGCACCAAAATCATCATAGCCCAGAGGATTGCCTCCGTGCGTACGGCAGACAGGATACTCGTACTGGAAGACGGCGGTATCCTGGCCTGCGGCACCCATGAGGAATTGGTGGAAACCTGCCGGGTTTATCAGGATATCTGGCATTCCCAGATGGGAGAGGAGGCGAAGGGAGCATGAGCAAGGAACAGGATTCCAGACTTGCCGAACGCAATATTCCGGGAATGATGAACCGGCGGGAACGCTTTGTGGAGCCGGAACACGCCGACAATATCGGGGCCGCAGTCAGGCGGATTGGGGTGTATTTTGTGAAAGAAAAAAAGCTGGTTGCCGGAATGCTGGCGGTTGTGCTATCCGGTACCCTGTGCGGTATTCTGGCACCGAGTCTGCAGAGTGGGGCCGTAGACATCAACGCGGGGGAAAAACAGGGCATTCTTTCTCATACGCTGACGTTGATGCTATCCGTCTATCTGCTTTACAGTATCTGCGGGCTGCTTCAGGGATTGTGCAGCGCAAGGCTTGGACAGAATGTGGTCAGGCAGATGCGGGAGGAGCTGTTCGGAAAAATCGTGGAACTGCCGGTACGTTATCTGGATACCCATTCCCACGGCGATGTGATGAGCCGCATGACCAACGACATTGAAAATATATCCACCACCGTTTCCCAGTCCCTGCCGTCGCTGTTTTCGGGAGTGCTTACGGTCATCGGCACTATGGCGGTCATGCTGTGGTACTGCTGGCAGCTGGCACTGCTCAGCTTTGTTACGGTACTGCTGACCTTTCTTGCGACCAAATTCCTTTCCGGAAAGGTGCGCAGGTTTTCCAGGAAACGCCAGCAGCTTCTGGGACAGCTGAACGGGACCGTGGAGGAAATGGTTGCCGGGTACCGCACAGTTGTGGCTTATAATCACCAGGATATCACGGCGGCGGATTTCTGCGCCACGGCTGATTCCCTCACAAAAGCGGGGATCAAGACGGATGTTTTCAGCGGCGTTATGGGGCCGGTGATGAACTGTATCGGGAATATCGGGTTTGTGATTATTGCCGTTTTCGGGGGATATTTTTCGATGAACGGACTGATTTCGGTGGGCGTGATTTCCGCGTTTATCGTATACGCGAAGCAGTTTAGCCGCCCCATCAATGAGATCGCACAGATTTACGGGCAGCTCCAGACAGCGGTTGCCGGCGCGGAGAGGGTTTTTGCTGTGCTGGATGAGGAAACAGAGGATAAAAGCGGTGTGACGCTGGAAACGGGCGAAAAAGCTGCTGTGACCTTTCAGAATGTATGCTTCTCCTATGAAGCGGAAACTCCCGTGATCCGGAATTTTACACTGACTGTCCCGAATGGCAGAAAAGTCGCGCTGGTGGGCGCTAGCGGAAGCGGAAAGACTACCATCGTCAACCTGCTCATGCGGTTCTATGACATAGAAAGCGGGGAAATCCGTATAAACGGACAGGACATACGCGATGTGTCCAGGGAGAGCCTGCGGCGGAACATTGCGATTGTCCTGCAGGACACTGTCCTGTTTTCCGATACGGTCCGGAATAATCTGAAATACGGAAACGACAGCGCTGCGGAGGAACAGCTTACGGCCGCGGTGGAGATGAGCCAGTGCCGGGATATGATCGGGCTTCTCCCACAGGAGTATGACACGGTGCTGACCGGATCCGGCGCGAATATCAGCCAGGGGCAGCGCCAGCTTTTAGCTATCGCCCGCGCTTTTGTGGCGGATCCCAAAATCCTGATTCTGGATGAAGCCACGTCCAATGTGGATACCCGCACGGAGAAGGCCATACAGGACGCCATGCACAGCATTATGCAGGGACGCACCAGTATCGTGATCGCCCACCGCCTTTCCACCATAAGGGATTCCGATCTGATTGTGGTCATGGAGCGCGGCGAGATCGCGGAGAGCGGCAGCCATGAGGAGCTGCTTGCGAAAAAAGGCAGATATTATGAACTTTACATGACCCAGTATGCCGGATTTGCGACATAAGGGACTGGTTGCCAGCACAGGACTGCCGTGTGGAAACTTTGTATACTTCTGACAGATAACGGGCAGCTGTTTTTTGTGGAAAATGTCCTTTGCGTTTGAAAGGTAAAAAAAGTATAATATTATCTGGAAATTAAATCATGCAAAATCAACGACACATGTGGCGCACCGCGCGTAAATCTGATTACGGTACGGGTGCTGCAGGTGTCGTTTTTTGTGCAAAAAAAGGAGGACTATTATGGAAAACAGTAACTATCTTGGTACGGAAAAAGTAGGGAAGCTGCTGCAGAAGTTTGCAATTCCCTGCATCTGTTCCCTTATCATTTCATGCCTCTACAATATTGTAGACCAGATATTTGTGGGCAACGGCGTGGGCTATCTGGGCAATGCCGCTACCGGCGTGATCTTTCCGATCACGGTAGTAGGGGGGGTTAAGCCTGTTCTTTGGTGACGGAGCCGCCGCCGCGCTGAGCGTTTCTCTGGGGCGCGGGGAAACAGAGGACATTCACAGGAGTGTTGGCAGTGCGGTTCTTGGATCGTTTTTCTCCGGAGTGGTGGTGATTGCCATTGCCTATTTTTGGGGTGACGGCCTGCTGCGCATGATTGGCGCAACGGATGCAAATATACAGATGGCGCACGAGTATGGCATGATTATCTTTGCCATGATGCCCCTGGCCATGACGCAGAATACGCTTGCCTCCATTATCAGGGCGGATGGCAGTCCAAAATACGCCATGATTGCCATGCTTACCGGCGCAGTCATCAATATCATCGGCGATCCCGTAGCCATTTTTGCACTCGATATGGGAATTAAGGGTGCGGCATGGGCTACCATCCTTGGGCAATTTGTCAGTTTCCTGATCTGCGCGGCTTATCTAAGGCATCCTAAGACTTTCCGGGTGGGCGCCGGCAGTTTCAGACCGAGTATGGCGCTCCTAAAGCCGGTAATGGCGCTGGGGACTTCCAGTCTCCTGACGCAGCTTTCCATCGTAATCATTACGGTTGTCAACAATATCCTGCTGGTAAAGTATGGCGCAGGCTCCGCTTACGGCGCGGATATCCCTCTGGCGGCATTCGTGGTCATTATGAAGCTCTTTCAGATTGTGCTGAATATTGCCATAGGTATCGCTGCGGGCGCGCAGCCGATTGTGGGGTATAATTATGGCGCAAAAAATTATGGTCGGGTACGGGAGCTGCTGAAATTGATGGTTAAGTGGACGGTTATTGTGGGACTGGTCTGCACCGTCATGTTTGAGGCTGTCCCCGGTGTGTTCATCCGGATGTTCGGCTCTGCGGATGACCCCGTTTATTTTGATTTTGCGGTACTCTGCCTGCGGATTTATCTTTCCCTTATCCTTGTCACCTGTGCACAGAAGGTCTGCGCCATCTTCCTGCAGTCCATCGGCAAGGCAAAGGCAGCCGCACCGTTGTCCGTCCTGCGGGATGTGCTGCTGATTGTTTTTTCCCTGTTGATTCCTGTTTTCATGGGCGTTACCGGCATTTTCTGGGCAGCCCCGGCAGCGGATGTGCTTGCCATTTTCGTTACGGCAGCAGTCATGGTACGGGTATGGAAAGAATTAGGTCAGGAGAAGAAAACGCAGGAGCCTGCTGCGGCAGCAATCCGGCCGTCCCGTCAGGGAACGGTTATCACGATTGCCAGGGAGCATGGCTCCGCCGGAAAGCGGATTGGACAGATGGTGGCGGAAAAACTGGATATTCCCTGCTATTATAAAGAGCTGGTGGCAGTTGCGGCTCAGGAAAGCGGTCTGGCGCAGGAATTTATTTCCGGCATCAATTCCGATGAAAATGCCGTTATGCGGGAACTGTACCTCACAGCCGACCCGGTAAAGCGTGCTGTCGCGGCGCAGGAAAAGGCCATCCGCCATATTGCGGACGCCGGTTCCTGCGTCATCATAGGGCGTTCGGCGGACTATGTGCTGCGTCATTATCCGAATGTGGTGCGTATCTTTATCTATGCTCCGGAAAGTTACCGGGAGAAAAAGGTAATGGAGATGTACGGGGACAGCCCGGAGGCTGCGAAAAAGAGCATTGCAAGATCGGATGCCGCAAGGAGCGCATATTATAAAAGCATTTCCGGGCAGGAGTGGGGCAATCCACACGGCTATGAACTGTGCATTGACGCATCGGTGGGCGAGGCGGCTGCAGCAGACATGATCTGCAGTTATATCAGACGGATGGGCAGGAGTTGAATAAAGAATTGGGTGCCTGTATGGGATATGATATGTTGTTGTAAAGGAAGAAGGTGATAATCCTTTTATTTGTACATGCAAACCAGAACTTTGCAAAATTAGTGTTGACAAAAAATTCTTTCTGACGCATAATATAACAGAGTTATATAACGCTGTTATAAGATTCGGGGGATGGGAAATGAGTGAAATAGAGCAGACAACCTTAAATTTAATCCATTCAGCCGCTATGCAGGAATTTCTTGAAAAAGGCTTCAAGTCTGCTTCCCTGCGGAACATTGTCAAAACAGCAGGCGTGACAACAGGTGCGTTCTATGGCTATTATGACAGTAAGGAGGCGTTATTTGAGGCGCTGGTAGGCGAACACTACAACTTCCTGTTAGAACGCTTTTGCAGGGCGCAGAAAGAATTTGCAGATATATCGCCAGAGGAACAGCCTGACAATCTTACCTCTACTTCCGGCGAATGTATGTATGAAATGCTTTTGTACGCCTATGAGCATTTGAATGAGTTTAAGCTCATACTTTGCTGTTCCGAGGGAACACGCTTTTCAAGGCTGATTGATGAATTGGTGGAAATAGAGGTAAAGGGAACGAATGATTACCTTGCGGTGCTTGAAAAAATAGGCAGGCCGGCGCCGCCTATTGATGAGCGGTTGGAGCATATCTTAATCACGGGAATGTTTAACACTTTTTTTGAAATGATCATACATGAGATGTCGCTGGAAGAGGCGGAGCATTATCTAAAAGAAATGAGGGCTTTTTACACCGCAGGGTGGATGAAGATCATGGGGCAATAATTGAATCAGATTTATAGTGGAAAGTTTACGCTTTCCATTATATTTGCACGAAGGTTAGTTATTTCTAACTAAAAGAAATATAACTAACCAAAACGAGGATATTCGAGGGCGCTATGAGTACCTCATATCATAAAAACTTCAAGGAGGATTTTCAGATGAAAACTTTTTCACAGAAAAAGAAGTCTAATCTATCAAGATTGATGGGTTATGCCGGATCCAAAAGGATATTGACCTATCTTTCCTGGGTACTATCCGTAATGAGCGCGCTGCTGGCTCTTGTGCCTTTTTGGTATATATGGCGTATCATTCACGACATCCTGGAAGTGTCCCCGGATTTTTCCAGGGCGGAGAATGTCACACGCTGCGGATGGTCTGCCGTATTGTTTGCGGTTATCTCTATTGTTGTATATATAGCCGCCCTGATGTGTTCGCACATGAGCGCTTTCCGGGTTGCCGCTAATATCCGCAAGGAGCTTATGCGGCATATTACAGCCCTGCCGCTTGGGGTTACGGAAAAGTACGGAAGCGGAAAACTGCGGCGGATTGTCAACACCTCCAGTACTGCCACGGAGACCTATCTTGCACACCGGCTGCCGGATAAGGCGGGGGCGATTGCCACACCCATAGGTTTGCTGTTCTTACTGATTGCCTTTGACTGGCGGTTAGGGCTTTTAAGTCTTGTTCCCGTTGTTCTTGGTTTCCTGATCATGATGAAAATGACCGGAAAGGGCATGGAGCAGAAAATGAAAGAATACCAAAACGCACTTTCAGATATGTCGAATGAGGCGGTTGAGTATGTGAGGGGTGTACCCGTCGTAAAGACGTTCGGGCAAACAATCTTTTCTTTCAAGCGTTTTAAGTCAGCGATTGATAATTATGAAAAATGGGTGATCGCATATACAAAAGCCCTGCGCCTGCCAATGATGTGCTATACAACAGCGATCAATGGGGTATTTGCCTTTTTGATTGCCGGGGGCATTCTCTTTACAAGGGGCGGCGTGACAAATGAACTGCTGCTGAATCTCATTTTCTATATTGTGATTACGCCTGTGATCGGCACGACACTCACAAAAATCATGTTTATGAGTGAGGACGCAATGATTGTAAATGATGCAATAGGCAGGATTGATGAAGTGCTGAACGAAAAGCCATTGTCTGAAAGTGGGGAAAGCAATATACCAAAAGACAATGGGGTTGTATTAGAACACGTTAGTTACAGTTATGACAGTAAGAAAAATGCACTTGAGGATGTATCGCTTACAATCGAGCCGGGGCAGACAGTAGCGTTGGTCGGTGCATCCGGAGGTGGCAAGACTACCCTTGCTAATATTGTCACAAGGTATTTTGATCCGCAGAAAGGATGCATACGGATAGGGGATATTGATATACGTGATATTCCGAAAGAAATCTTGATGGATAAGGTGTCTTTTGTATTCCAGAACAGCCGCCTTATCAAAACGTCCATACTGGAAAATGTGCGGATGGCAAGGCCTGGCGCAACAAGGGAAGAAATTACAGATGCGCTGAAAGCCGCACAGTGCATGGATATAATCGAAAAACTGCCGGATGGCATAGATACGGTTGTCGGTACAAACGGGGTTTACCTGTCCGGCGGTGAACAGCAGAGGATAGCGATTGCCCGTGCAATTCTGAAAAATGCGCCGATCCTGATTCTTGACGAAGCGACGGCATTTGCCGATCCGGATAATGAGGTGCGTGTGCAGCAGGCTTTATCTGCCATTTCCAAGGCAAATAAAAATTCGCCTAGAAAAACAGTTATTATGATCGCGCACAGGTTGTCATCAATCACAGAAGCAGACTGCATTTATGTATTGCAGGACGGTAAGATTGTGGAAAGCGGCACACACAGCGGACTGATAGAGAAAAATGGCATATTTACCCGTATGTGGAAAAATTATTCCGAAGCGGCAGCATGGCGTCTTTCTTCGGAAGACACCAGAAAAATCTCGAATGAGAAAGAAGGATTGGAGGTAAACGCATGATTAAGACATTACAAAGACGTTTCGCATTATCTAGGCAGGGGGCGGTCGATCTGATAAAAGGCTGCCTTGCCTGCGTGGCACAGGATATATCCTTTATGCTTCCAGTCGGGTTATTGTATTATTTTGTTATTGATATGATGAATGGAGGCGTGAACGGAAACCGCATTGCTTTTTATGCGGTGGGCACTTTGATATGCTTATGCCTTATATTTATCGCTACCCGGTTTCAGTATAATGCTACTTATTTAGCAACTTATGTGGAAAGCGGGGTAAGGCGTATATCTTTAGCCGAACAGCTCCGCAAAATACCATTATCCTTTTTCGGTAAAAAAGACCTTGCCGATCTGACAAGTTCCATTATGAGTGACTGTGCTGCACTGGAAACGGCATTTTCCCATTTTGTACCCGGTCTGGCAGGTTCCCTTATTTCAACAACTTTGATTGGAATTTGTCTTTTTGCCTACGACTGGCGCATGGCTCTTGCAGCGGTTTGGGTTTTACCGATTGCATTTGCTATCACATTCTTTTCAGCTCATATACAGGAATATTTTCAGAGCAGACTGACAAAAGCGGATGTTGCGCTTGAAGAAGGCGTACAGGAGTGCATCGAAAGTTTGCAGGATCTGAAGGCGAATAATGCGGAAGAGAACTATTTGAAGGAGCTTGGCAAAAAAATTGATGCTGTGGAAAAGCGGCATATCATAGCGGAGCTTGGGGTAGCTGTATTTGTTGTTTCTTCCACACTGATATTAAAGTTTGGGATTGCTACGGTTGCGCTTGCAGGTTCTGCGCTGCTTATCCGTGGGGAGATTGATATTCCTTTGTTCTTCATGTTTTTACTTGTGGCTTCAAGGCTGTATGCACCGCTTGAAGGAGCATTGCAGAATCTTGCGGCAGTAATCTCTACGAAAACGAACATAAACCGCATGAATGAAATCCTTGACCAGCCTATCCAGACAGGAACGGACAGGGTAACAAATAAAGGTTATGATATTGTGTTTGACCATGTAGGTTTTGCTTACAATACCGGAGAAACTGTATTGAAAGACGTATCCTTTACAGCAAAACAGGGAGAAGTTACCGCTTTAGTCGGCCCCTCTGGTGGGGGAAAAACCACGGTGTCACGTCTTGCGGCACGGTTTTGGGATATAAGCAAAGGCAGGATCACAGTCGGCGGCATGGATATATCGAAGATAGAGCCGGAAACATTATTGTCGCTGTATTCTATCGTGTTTCAGGATGTGACGCTGTTTAACAATACGATCATGGAGAATATCAGGATAGGCAGGAAGGATGCGACGGATGAAGAAGTAATTGCGGCGGCAAGGCTGGCAAATTGTGAGGAATTTGCGGCAAAGCTCCCGGACGGTTATCACAGTATGATTGGGGAAAATGGCTGTGAACTATCTGGCGGTGAACGGCAGCGCATTTCAATCGCCCGTGCTTTTCTCAAAAACGCCCCTATCATTTTACTCGATGAAGCAACAGCAAGCCTTGATGTGGAGAATGAGACACTGATGCAGGCTGCGCTATCAAGACTGATAAAGGATAAGACTGTACTTGTTATCGCTCATCGTATGCGTACTGTAAGCGGTGCGGATAAGGTGGTGGTACTTTCCGATGGTACGGTTGTCGAACAGGGAACGCCAGGAGAACTGATGAACACAGGTAAGATTTATCCTCATATGGTAAAACTGCAGATGATCAGTCAGAATTGGGGGATTTAGTTTGGATGTCATAGGGGATAAGAAAATACTTTGTGGCAGAGAGGTGATAATAGTGGATGAGGCAGATAAAAAGTCCTTCCTCCCTTTGTGGGTGACGCGGTTTAAAAAGCGCTCTTCCAGTCATTCCCGCGAACGTGGGAGCCTCACGTGATCCCTTGTGGCCTGGCAGCTTCCGTAGATTTCAGAGAAAATTTATGGCAATATGTATACTTTAGTAAAATAGTAATAATTTTGAAAAAATTGCGTTATGTTGTAACAAACACCGTTATTATGTGATATAAGAGATAAGTTATAGCAAATATCCTGTATAACTTAAAAATTTACTTACGAGGAGGTGAAAAAGTGGAGAATTCTAGTGAAAATATAGACATGGATTCGGTTTATCAAGAGTATGCGAGCTTAGTTTACCGTTTTATATATTCCTATACGCAGGATGTAGAATGGTCTCAAGAACTAATGCAGGAAACATTTTTACGGGCGGTAGGCTCCATTTCACGTTATAACGGCTCCTGTAAATTATCTGTATGGCTTTGCCAGATAGCGAAACATGTTTTATACCAGGAGCTTCGAAAAAAGAAGCGTACGGAAATGGTAGAATTGGCAGATTATTTACCGGATGATTCTTCACCGAACGGAGAGACCAGCGTACTGAATCAGGAAAATAAAATAGAGCTTTATCAGGCAATCCATCATTTGCCAGAGTTGGAACGGGAAGTTATTTTATATCGAATTACGGGCGAACTTTCTTTTCGTGAAATAGGAGCAATTTTAGGAAAGAGTGAAAATTGGAGTAGGACGGTTTTTTATCGAGCAAAGCAGAAAATCAAAAAGGAGTTGAAGGCACATGAATAAAAATTATTCCTGCGATATAATCAAGGATCTGCTTCCAGGATATATTGACGGAGTATTAAGTGAAGCAAGTGAAAATGTAGTAAAAGGGCATTTAGAAGAATGTGAAAAATGTAATAGAGGCTATCTGGAAATGAAAGAAGAATTGAATACTGGAATGGAAACAAAAGAACAAATTGCACTTGACGGATTTAAAAAATTGCGGCAACATACCAGAAAGTTGAAAATTGCCGTTGGAATCACTACAGGGTTGCTGGTATTTCTTTTACTATCCGTTTTTGTAAGAGTCTTTCTAATCGGCGTCCCTGTATCTACTCACGCAATGAGTGTAGATGATCTTTCATACAATGAAGAAACAAATTGTCTTGAAATAAGTGGTACAGTGAATTTTGCTTCCTGCCGGGTCAGCCGCGTGGTTTGGAAACAGAGTGAAGAAAACAGCAACGCTGTAAATGTGTTTGTATATGGAGCCGAAACATTGCCTTTTCAATCGGAGAAAAAAGAGTTTAACATATCAGTTCCCAATATGAAAGGTAAAACAGCGTATCTTGCCTGTCCGGATTTTGACCAGCGAGAGGTATATAATTGGAAGCATTACCACAACGAAAAACTGATAGAATTGGAGAATGAAATTTACAATCATCTTACAGAACTGGACAGAACCAAGGACGCATTAAGTTATAACGGTGGGATTGAAACCGTAAATGGGGTAGAGGGGATCTGTTATTCTGTTCAATCCGTAATTGGTGAAAACGCAACATTTTGGACATTTAATGACCAATTGATTACCGACGGCGACTTTGAAAGCAGAGATTTTGAAATCTGGATTTCTTTAGACAAGCCATATCAGATTTTCATTAATGATTATCGGACAGAGGAATATACAGATGACTATTCCGTTATCAGCAGGCACTAGAACAACGTGGCGTGAGATATATTGCAATCAATGACGGAGTAGACAGCACAAAAGGCGACAACGATTTTACTCCGTTCCGCAACCTGTTTAATGCCACCCTCTCATAAAGAACGACACTACACGCAGGACATAGCCTTCCTGTTACCTCCGATAAAGTTGCTCCATGCCGCAAACCATATTATTGGAAATGGCTGCCGAAAAGTATGCTGTATGTGGAACCGTTCAAGAGTTTCAGATAAGAACATAGAATTTCATACGCTCTCCACATTGCCATGTTATACTAGATGTAGACGCAATATCAGGCGCGACAAATTCAAGCGCTGTCATAAAAAAGCGGTTGAGAACGCTCTGAAAAGCAGGAAATTGACCACTTTTTGACTTATTTGCAGTATCATATTCTAGAGCGTGTTTGAAAATTCATTCCTGACATCTGCACGCCCCGCTTTGCGTGATATTTGCGCCAAATTCAGGTTACATAGCCCGCTATGCGCCCTTCATTTGGCACAAATCTCCCACAAATTGTGACGCACATCTGCCAGAAAGCAATTTTCAAACACGCTCTGGGAGAGGAGGTTACTATGGCATACAAAATACTCATTGTTGATGATGAAAAAATGCTGACAGAGTTATTGTCA
>VSNH01000087.1:7575-15271 GCA_009774215.1 Lachnospiraceae bacterium | reverse complement strand
GGTCGGCCTGAACTCCCCCTTTCTGGAGTAGCCGGGACCGCCCCTGCCGGTGCCTTCCGGTTCTCCTCCCTGGATCATAAAGCCTTTGATGACGCGGTGGAAAATCAGACCGTCATAGAAATTTTTCTGAATCAGGCTGATAAAGTTGTTGACGGAGACAGGCGCGATCTCGGGATATAATTCCGCTTTGATGACGTCGCCGTTTGCCATGGTAAAAGTTACGATTGGATTTTGTGCCATATAAAAATTCCTTTCCTCTTTTCTGATTGATGATTTCATAGTATTCTAAAATTCTACTATATCAAAATACCATAGAAATGCGGACAAGTCAAAATTTTCCATGGAAGCGGGAATTTGGAATGGGAAGGGAGAAAAGGTCTTATGGTGCGGGAAGTTTGTTTCCGGTTATACGAGAAAACCATACAGGCATTGGGGAAAAGAATGGAGACGCCGCTGACGGTTTTAGCTGCCAACGGAATAAAAGTGAGCGGTGTGCACGCGCCGGAAGAGCATGAGGCCGGTGTGGATGAAAGAGAAGGGGTCATGTATATCACGGATCAGGCGCATGTTTTTGCTGCGCTGCAAAAGCAAGGATGCTATGTGCTGCCCTATCTGCACGAAAACAATCGGGGAGAATCCTTTCCCGGCGCGCTTTACGCGGTGGAAAATCTGGAGGAAATGGACGAGGAATCCTTTGATCTGGCATACCGCCGGCTTGCCGGACTGCCCTGGGAGATTCTCACCACGGAACATTGTGCCGTGCGGGAGACCACGGTGGAGGATGTGGACAGATTTTATCAGATTTACAAGGAACCGTCGATCACCGAATATATGGAAAATCTTTTCGCGGACAGGGAGGAGGAGATCGCTTACACCAGAGATTATATAGAGAAGGTATATGCCTTTTACGGGTATGGCATGTGGACGGTGCTGGAAAAGGAAAGCGGAGTGGTGATCGGCAGAGCCGGTATTACATGGCGGGAAGGATATGACCTGCCGGAGCTTGGTTTTGTGTTCGGCGTACCCTGGCAGGGGCGGGGATACGCTTTCGAGGTGTGCGGCGCGATTCTCCGGTATGCCAGAGAGGAGCTTTTGATGAAGGAAGTGCAGGCGCTTGTGCGGCCGGGGAATGGGAGGTCGTTGAGACTGTGTGAAAGGCTGGGGTTTGTGCGACGCGGGGAGACGGAACTGGACGGGATAAAGCATCTGGTGTTTGTGAAAGGGCTGTGACATATGGCTGCGGCTCTTTTATTTCAACATTGACGAAACCATAAGAGTGGGAGTAAACTGTTTGGGATGCGTAGAGAATGGATGGGATAAGTTTTATGCATCTGAACCGTAGAAATTTGAGGTGAAAACAGTATGAAAAAACCAACGATAAATTTAAAGGCGCGCAACTCCATGCTGCTGCTCCTCACCGCCCTCGTCTGGGGCGTAGCCTTTGTGGCGCAGAGGCAGGGCGGAGCGTCGGCGGGCCCCTATACTTTTAACTGTATCCGCTCTTTTCTGGGCGGGCTGGTGCTGCTGCCGGTGATTCCATTTCTGGACAGATACACGGCGGGCAGGAAACCGCAGTCGGCGCAGGACAGACGGAGGCTGTCGCTTGGCGGCGCCCTTTGCGGTCTGGTGCTGTTTGTGGCAAGTACGTTTCAGCAGATGGGCATGTATTACGGCACTACGGCGGGTAAGGCGGGATTCCTGACGGCGTGTTATATTCTTCTGGTGCCGGTGCTGGGGATCTTCTTCGGGAAGAAGTGCGGCTGGAATGTCTGGATTAGTATTCTGGTGGCAGTTGTGGGACTCTATTTTCTCTGCCTGACCGACGGGTTTTCTTTTCAGTTCAGCGATGTGCTGGTGCTTCTGTGCGCGGTCTGCTTTTCCGTACATATTATGGTGATAGACCATTTCTCGCCGCTGGTGGACGGGGTGCGCATGGCGTGTATCCAGTTTTTTGTGTGCGGGGCCTGGGGGATGTTTCCGATGATCGCTGTGGAGATGCGGCAGATGGGTTCGGCGGCGTGGCTGCAGTCGCTTGGCAGCATAGATGTGTGGATTCCGATTCTGTATGCCGGCGTGATGTCCTGCGGTGTAGGCTACACGCTGCAGATTGTGGGGCAGAACGGGATCAATCCGGCAATCGCGTCTCTTTTAATGAGCCTGGAGTCGGTTTTCTCCGTGCTGGCGGGAATGCTGCTTTTGCACGAGACCATGACCGGGCGGGAGATTATGGGGTGCGTGCTGGTGTTTGCGGCGGTGATTTTTGCGCAGATGCATTTCGGAAAGCGGCAGGATGAATAAAGAAATGAAGCAGGCTTTACACTTTTTTCCCTATTCGCTATAATAAAACTGTATCACATGGAAATCATCATTGAAATGGAATGGAGGAAAAGCTATGGGAATGACAGATAGCCAATTTAAAGCGTTTGTCAGATTTCTGATTGATGCTTTAAAGGATGCGAAGGAAGAAGCGGGAGAGAAAAAAGATCAAAAACTTGATAAGATTCTTGAAAATCTTCAAAGCAGTCTGGAGGATTAAAACCAGAGAATAGTATACAAAAATACATTTATACAAAAATACAAAAAATACTTGACACGGTAAAATGACAGTGCTACAATGCAAGACGTAAAGCAAAGGCGCTTTGAGGAAACTCGAGGCGCCTTATTTTGTGCGTATAAGCAGAGAAGGAAGGCTTAAAAAGCAGGCGTTATGCTTGCGTGAAAGACTGTTTTGTAAGCCTTACGGCGAGCAACGCAAACCGAGTCTGCTTATACGTCAGACGATGCTTCAATGAGGAGGATGAAAAAATGACAGAAGAGATTATGGAGGTAATGAACGGACAGATTTTCGGCGTCTGGTTTTTGATCGGCGCTGCGCTGGTGTTCTGGATGCAGGCCGGATTTGCGATGGTCGAGACAGGATTTACCAGGGCGAAGAATGCGGGAAACATCATTATGAAGAACCTGATGGATTTCTGCATCGGCACGGTGATGTTTATCCTGATCGGCTTTGGTCTTCTGCTGGGTGAGGACATGGTCGGGCTGATCGGCAAGCCCGGGTTCGACATCTTTACGGCCTACGAGAGTTTTGACTGGTCGAACTTCGTATTTAATCTGGTGTTCTGCGCGACCACGGCGACGATCGTTTCCGGGGCAATGGCGGAGCGGACAAAGTTTTTGAGCTACTGCATTTACTCCGGTGTGATTTCGGCGCTGATTTATCCGATTGAGGCGCACTGGATCTGGGGCGGCGGCTGGCTTGCACAGATTGGCTTTCACGATTTTGCGGGTTCCTGCGCGATTCATATGGTAGGCGGTATTTCCGCTCTGGTAGGCGCGAAGATTTTAGGACCCCGTATTGGTAAGTTCAATACGGATAAGAACGGCAAGATCACAAAAGTAAACGCTTTTCCCGGGCACAGCATTCCGCTTGGCGCGCTGGGTGTGTTTATCCTCTGGCTCGGCTGGTACGGCTTTAACGGCGCGGCGGCGACTAGCGTGGAGCAGCTCGGTTCCATCTTTGTGACAACGACGATTGCGCCTGCGGTGGCGACGGTAGTATGTTTGATCTTTACCTGGATTAAATACGGAAAGCCTGATGTGTCCATGTGCCTGAACGCGTCTTTGGCGGGACTGGTGGCGATCACGGCTCCCTGTGATGTGACGGATGCCTTCGGCGCGATCGTGATCGGCGCGGTGGCCGGGCTGCTGGTGGTATTCGGTGTCTGGCTTCTGGATTACAAGCTGCATATTGACGACCCCGTGGGTGCGGTGGCGGTACATATGATGAACGGTATCTGGGGAACGATTTCGGTAGGATTTTTTGCCACAAACACGGCGCCGGGCTACGCCATTGCGGATGCTTCCGGCACGGAACTCACGGGGCTGTTTTACGGCGGTGGTCTGAAGCTTCTCGGATTACAGTTGATTGGGTTTGTCTCGGTGGCGGCGTGGACGGTTGTGACAATTACCATTGTATTTCTGGTGATCAAAGCGACTATCGGGCTGCGGGCGTCCCAGGAGGAAGAGATCATAGGTCTGGACGCGACAGAGCACGGTCTGGCTTCCGCGTACTCCGGCTTCAGTATTATGGACGTTTCGGGCGCTATGGTTATGGATGTGAACGAGAATACCAGTCTTGGTGTGGAAGATTACGACGCGGCTTCCGCGGTACAGAAGGATGCGGCGGTGAAGGTAGCGCAGGTGCCCATGGCTTCCGCTACGGGTATGTATAAAGTGGCCATTATTGCGAAACTGTCGAGATACGACAAGCTGCGCAAAGCGATGAACGATCTGGGCGTGACCGGCATGACGGTGACACAGGTGATGGGCTGCGGTATTCAGAAAGGCGCGGGAGAGAAGTATCGCGGAGTGGAGATGGATGCAACTCTGCTGCCGAAGGTGAAGGTCGAGGTGGTAGTCAGCAAGATTCCCGTGGACACGGTGGTGGAGGCGGCCAAGAAGGCGCTCTTTACCGGGCACATTGGGGACGGTAAAATTTTTGTTTACAACGTGGATAAGGTTGTCAAAGTCCGCACCGGCGAGGAAGATTTTGCCGCGCTGCAGGACGTGGAGTAGTGTGAGAAGTACTTCTAATCACTCGCAGCAAAGGCTGCTTCGCCAAGAAGTACTAAGTCTGCTTTGCAGACTTTTCTCACACAGGAGAATGCCTAAAAAACGGCATTGTCCCCGCGGATTTGTGAGTCTGAATTGAGTGAGCTTATATCTATATCCCTTTATTATACATTACCTGTTTTTGAGAGGATGTCCCCCGGCGCTCCACCGCCGGGGGCGTCCTGTTTGTGGGTTTACATGAAATTTATCTTTTGTTATACTTAATTGGCAAAATCAATTTTTTGCCGGATGTGGTACTGAGAAAAGCAGAGCAGGGAAGGGCGGATGTATGGCCGCAAAAAAGAAGGAAATTGAATTTCGCTATTATGAGATTCCACAGAACGAGCCATGCATGGCACTTCTCGGTGAGGCGTGGATACGCCCTTACGGCATGGATTCTCTTCACTTCCATAATTATATGGAAATCGGATATTGTTATGACGGCATCGGCGATATGGTGCTGGACGAGGAGATAATTCCTTACCAACCGGACATGTTTACGGTGATTCCGAGAAATTTTCCGCACAATACGGCCAGCGACAATTTTTCTCTGAGCAGCTGGGAGTATCTGTTTATAGATGTGGAGGCTTTTTTGAGGGAGGTCTACAGGGAAGATTCCCTCTATGCGGAGGATATGGGCGCGATTATCAATAATAGGGCGTGGGCGGTGGATGCCGCGAGGTACCCGGAGACAGCGGAGCTGATCAAAAGCATTATGGATGAGATGCGCTATAAAAAGGAGTTTTACGCGGAGAGCGTGAAAGGGCTGCAGTTATCGCTGCTTATGAATATTGCCCGCATGAATCAGGGAAAGCAGGTCAAGGTCAGGAAGCAGAGCCGGGGGGTTTCCCAGATTTCCTTTGCCCTGCATTATATTGGCGCGCACTATGCGGAGGAGTTGACAATCGGGGATTTGGCGAGGGAGTGCCACATGTCGGAGACGCATTTCCGCAGAGTGTTCCAGAAGATTATGAATATGACGCCTTCCGATTACCTGAATCTGGTGCGGGTGCAGATGGCCTGTGAATATATGAAGAAACACACGGACAGCATGGAACTGGTGGCGGAACGGTGCGGATTTCAGTCTGTGTCCACATTTAACAGGAATTTTAAAAAGGTGCTTGATATTACGCCTTATCAGTGGAAGATTCATCCGGAAAATTACGAGGCAAAGCTGCTTGATTATAAGATTTCCGCGTATAAGGGATGGTAAATTTTTGAGTGATAAAAAGCTGTGTTTTTCGGTATGTAAGGTAAATTCAATAGCGTAAACGTTTAAGATGCAAATTCGTGGTTGAATTTGCATGTTTTTTGCCCTTTAACGATAACAAACCGTGCACGTACAGAGTTATAATGCATATACCATCAGTTAAAAAAGGCGTCAAGGATGTACAAATTGCCGAAACGACTTTTGAGATTGATGAAAAAGTAAAATGTGCAGTACACAACCTGCACAAAAAAATGGATGGGAGGAAATGAAAATGAAAAGAAAGATTTTAGCAGCTTTACTGGCATCCACCATGGTTCTTTCACTGGTTGGATGTGGCGGTGGTTCTGCTGAGGCGCCTGCGGCTCCCGCAGCGGACAGCGGTGCGGCGACAGAGGAAGCTCCGGCAGCGGAGGAGGCTCCGGCTGCAGATGCAGAAGCTCCCGCGGCAGCAGGCGGCGAAGAGACCTTGACCGTATGGTGCTGGGATCCTGCCTTCAACTTAAACGCTATGTACGAGGCTGAGAAGGTTTACCAGAAAGACCACCCGAATTTCAAGCTGAATGTTGTTGAGATTCCTTGGGATGATATTCAGACCAAGGTTACCACGGCGGCTACCTCCGGCGATCTGAGCACTCTGCCCGACATCTTCTTGATGCAGGATAACGCGTTCCAGAAGAACGTACTTGCATTCCCGGATGTATGTATGGATCTGACCAACAGCGGCATTGACTATTCTCAGTTTGCAGCAGGTAAGACGGCTTACTCCGTAATCGACGGCAAGAACTACGGCGTACCTTTTGATAACGGCGCAGTTGTAGCTTGCTACCGTACAGATCTTCTGGAGCAGGCAGGTTTGACCATTGATGATTTCACGGACATTACCTTTGACCAGTATCTTGAGAATGGTAAGAAGGTTCTGGAAGCGACGGGCAAGCCCCTCATCTCCATGCAGGCAGGCGAGTGTGATCTGATTATGATGATGCTCCAGTCCGCAGGCGCTTCCCTTTTCAACGATGATGGCACGGCGAACATCGTGAATAACGAGACATTGAAGATCGTTATGGAGACTTACAAGTCTCTCAAAGACGCTGGCGTGCTTACCGAGGTTAACAGCTGGGATGAGTATGTAGGCGATTTCGTAAGCGGCAACGTAGCAGGTACGATCAACGGCTGCTGGATCATGGCTTCCATTCAGACCGCAGAAGACCAGAAGGGTAACTGGGCGATCACAAATATGCCCAGCTTGGTAGGCGCGAGCGGAGCAACCAACTACTCCAACAACGGCGGCTCTTCTTGGGCAGTAACCACGAAGTGCGCGAACCCGGAGCTGGCATGTGACTTCCTTGCAAAGACTTTTGCAGGCAGCAACGAGCTGTATGACAACATCCTTCCCAGCGGCGCTCTGGCAACATGGGCACCTGCAGGTGATTCCAGCGCATACGGCGAGCCTAACGAGTTCTTCGGCGGCGATGCAGTTTCCGCTAAGATCGTGGACTTTGCAACCAAGGTTCCGACCAACATTACCGGCGCTTACTACTACGAGGCGCGTAATGCGGTAGCAACCGCGATCACGAACTACATCAACGGTTCCGACCTCGAGACAGAGCTCCAGACCGCCGAGCAGACCGTTAACTTCAATATGCAGTAGCAATGAGTCGTGCAGATACATGGCAGATAAGCCGTCGAAAGCTTGCTTTCGTAAGGAATAGCTGACAGGTATCTATAGGGCGAATGCCCGACAGCCGACGAAGCCGCGAAGCGGATTTGGCGGTTGGGCACGACGGAGTAAAGCGGTGCCAAGCTTGCTTTCGTAAGGAATAGCTGACAGGTATCTATAGGGCGAATGCCCGACAGCCGACGAAGCCGCGAAGCGGA
>VSNH01000087.1:0-7475 GCA_009774215.1 Lachnospiraceae bacterium | reverse complement strand
TTTGGCGGCTGGGCACGACGGAGTATATTATTATAAGTAACACCTAAACAGGGGAATGGTTTTCTGTAAGCTGTTCCCCTTTTTTACTCCAACGATAGAGAAGGAGGGGTTTTTTTGAGCAAGTCAAAAAAAATGACGCTTAGCAAGAAACAGAATCTGATGGGGTGGGTATTTCTTGCTCCCGGCGCTGGTTTGATTTTCTTTATGAGTTTCGTTCCGATGTTTCGGGCATTGGTTTTGTCGTTTAAGTCGGGCGTTGGCGCGAATATGAAGTGGAGCGGCATCTCCAATTACGCTCGAATGTTTCAGGATACGGTGTTTGTCCAATCCATTAAAAATACATTTTTCTACCTGCTTATTCAGGTGCCGGTGATGTTAATTTTTGCGCTGATTCTGGCGTCCATACTGAATAACAAGAATTTGAGATTTAAGGGGCTTTTTCGGACGATGATTTTCCTGCCCTGCGCAACCTCGTTGGTAGCGTACGCAATCATCTTTCGTTCCCTGTTTGCCAACAACGGTTTGGTGAATCTGGCTTTGGTGAATCTGGGTATTTTGGATCAGCCTTACGCGTTCCTAACGCATACGACGAGTGCGCGTATCGTTATCATCATCGCCTTACTCTGGCGGTGGACGGGATACAATATGGTGTTCTATCTGTCAGGGTTGCAGAACATTGAGTACTCCGTATATGAGGCGGCCAAAATTGACGGCGCGTCCGCAGTACAGTCTTTCTTTAAGATTACGGTGCCGCTCTTAAAGCCCACGATCCTGTTGACGGCGATCATGTCCACCAACGGAACGTTACAGCTCTTTGACGAGTCAGTCAACCTGACAAACGGCGGTCCGGCGAATACGTCGATCACCATGTCGCATTACATATACGACATGTCCTTTAAGTATGTGCCTAACTTCGGTTATGCGGCGGCGATGTCCTTCCTAATTTTGGTTCTGGTTGCCGTTCTGGCATTCCTGCAGATGAAAGTAGGTGATAAGCGTGACTAAATTGAGAAAATTTGGTATGTATCTGTTTTTGTGTATCGTATCTTTTATCTCTGTGTTCCCGCTGTACTGGATGGTAAGCGCGGCGACGAATAAGAGTGCTGATGTCATCTCCGGGCGGTTGATTCCGGGCGGCTACTTTTTTGAGAATTGGAAAAATCTGATGGCGGCGCAGAATATTGGGAGAGCTTTTGGAAATTCTTTTAAGTATGCGCTGATTCTGACGATTGTGTCACTTTTGGTCAGCTCTCTGGCGGGTTATGGATTTGAGATTTTCCATGATAAGGGCAAGGATCTGCTGATGAGCATTATTCTGCTGGCAATGATGGTGCCGTTTGTGGCGACCATGATTCCGCTGTTCCAGATGTTCTCGAAAGCGGGCTGGTTAAACACGACGATCGGATTTATTCTGCCGACGATCTCCACGCCGTTTTTGATTATGATGTTCAGGCAGAGCGCGAGATCATTTCCGCATGATATCATGGAGGCGGCGAGAATTGACGGTCTGTCCGAGATACGCATTTTCTTCCAGATGTTTATCCCGACTATGAGATCGACTTACGCGGCGGCTATGACAATTACTTTTATGAACGCGTGGAACAGTTACCTCTGGCCGAAAGTAATTATGACGGATGCAAACAGTCAGACAATGCCTATGGTGGTGGCGAACCTGACCGAAGGTTATGTGACGGATTATGGTATGCTGATGCTTGCCGTGCTGATCTGTACCCTGCCTACCGCAGTCGTATTCTTCTGCTTACAGAATGCATTCGCGGAAGGTATTACGGGCGCGGTCAAGTGACGTTAGCATGGAGCCGTGCAGATACATGGCAGGTAAGCCGGAGAAAGTTTGCTTTCGTGAGGCTGAGTTGACATGTATCTATAGGGCGAAAGCCCCAACAATGTGCCGGAGCTGCGAAACTGATTCATTTTCTGACAATAAGGTGTCAAAAACATCTGGATATTTGGGTGCTTTTGACACCTTTCTTCTAAAAAATAATCAGGGTGCCGTACCATTATGAATGCGAACGGACGCCCGGTTTTTGGAGTAAGTCATTTGAAATATGATAATAATACAGAATAAGGAGGGCAGTTACAGAATGACACAATCTGATTACAATAAAATAAAGGATCCTCAATTTTTCAAGGAGAATGTGCTTCCCGCACATGCCGCGTTAAATCTGTATGCTGATGAAAAAGAAGCTGCAAGGGGGAAAAGCAGTCTGAAACAGTCGTTAGACGGCATCTGGAAATTTTCCTATGCGGTGAATATTGCTTCGGCGGTGAAAGGGTTCGAGCAGGAGGACTATGACTGTAAGTGCTGGGCTGACATTCGAGTGCCGGCGCATATCCAGATGGAGGGCTATGACATTCCTCAGTATGTAAATACACAGTACCCATGGGATGGCAGGGAAGAACTTGTGCCGGGAGAGATTCCAGAACGTTTCAATCCTGTGGCGAGTTATGTGAAATATTTTGAAGTGCCGGCGCACATGCAGGGAAAGGAAATCCGCATTGTGTTTGAGGGCGTGGAGAGCGGGATGGCGCTCTGGTGCAACGGCGCTTATGTGGGTTACAGCGAGGACAGCTTTACCCCTTCCGAATTTGATCTTTCGCCTTATCTGAAAGGCGGAGAAAACAAACTGGCAGTACAGGTGTATAAATGGACCTCCTCAAGCTGGTGCGAGGATCAGGATTTTTACCGCTTTTCCGGGATTTATCGGAGTGTATATCTCTACGCGGTTCCCGCTGTGCATATGGAGGATCTGACGGTGAAGACGCTCTTTGAAGGGGACGGCTTCGGCAGGGCGAAATTGTCCGTGCAGGGCAAAGTAAAAGGAAGCGGTGTCTGCAGATTTCGCTTACATGACGGGGAAAGGACGCTCTTTGAGATTGAGCAGAAGACGGGAACGGAAGGCGGATTTGCCTTTGAGGAAATGGTTGAAAAGCCCCGGCTGTGGAGTGCGGAAGATCCCTATCTGTATGAGCTGGAGATTGCGTGCTGCTGCGACGGCGGGACAGTGGAGTATATGTCACAGCCCGTCGGTTTCCGCAAGTTTGAGATGAAAGACAGCCGTATGCTCCTGAACGGAAAGCGCATTGTATTCAAGGGCGCGAACCGCCACGATTTCAGCTCCGTATCGGGAAGGCATGTGTCTTACGAGGAGCTTTTGAAGGATGTGGTGACCATGAAACGGCACAACATCAATGCGATCCGCACCTCCCATTATCCCGACGACGAGCGGCTCTATGAGTTGTGCGACCGCTACGGCCTGTATCTGATCGCGGAGAGTAATCTGGAGTCCCACGGCACATGGGATGCGTATCTGAAAGGGAAAAAGGATATGTCCTTTGTGGTGCCGGACGATAAGGCAGAGTGGAAGGAGATGATGTACGACCGCATCCGCTCCTGCTATCATAGGGATAAAAACCATCCCGCGGTGCTGATCTGGTCGGTGGGAAACGAGTCCTTTGGCGGGGAGACGATCTACGAGATGTCGGAGCTTTTCCGCAAGCTGGACGACACCAGACTTGTGCACTATGAAGGCGTTTTCAACGACAGGCGTTATAACGATTCCTCCGATATGGAAAGCCGCATGTACGCGAAGGTGGCGGATATCGAGGACTATCTGGCAAACGGCGACGGCAAGCCCTTCATCTGTTGTGAGTACACCCACGCCATGGGCAACTCCTGCGGCGCGATGCACAAGTACACAGAGCTGGCGGACAAAGAAAATTCCGCTTATCAGGGCGGCTTTATCTGGGATTACATCGATCAGAGCATCTACAAAAAGGATCGCTACGGAAAATGGTTTCAGGCTTTTGGCGGCGACTTCGGGGAGCGGCCTACGGACTATAACTTCAGCGGCAACGGTATTGCTTACGGCGGGGAGCGGGAAGCGTCTCCCAAGATGCAGGCTGTGAAATTTAACTATCAGAATATTTCCGTTCAGGTGGAGAAGGACGGGTTTGAGGTGTGGAACAAGAACCTTTTCGTATCAACAGATCTATTCCGATGCGTGGCCGAGCTTCTGCGGGATGGCATATGCATCGAACGCAGGGAGCTTACGGATATCGCAGTGGAGCCGGAGAGCAGAAAGACTTTTTCTGCGCCCTTCACATTGCCGGAGGATGCGGGCGAGTATGCGGTGACCATATCCTTCCTTTTGAGAGAGGATACGCTGTGGGCGAAGGCCGGGCATGAAGTGGCTTTCGGGCAGGCTGTGATCGGAAAGGTGGATGCGTCGGCGGAGGAAAAGAAAAAACCTTTCACGGTTATATGGGGTAATGACAATGTCGGCGTTCGGGGTGAGAGCTTTGACATACTGTTTGCAGAGCCGGCAGGCGCGTCGTCGGCCTTTGGTCTGGTGTCCTACCGCTATGCGGGAAAAGAGCTGATTGAGGCGGTTCCAAGACCGAATTTCTGGCGGGCGCCCACGGATAACGACGATGGCAATAACATGACGGCGAGACAGGGACAGTGGAAGCTGGCGAGTCTTTACGCTACCGGCAAAGGTATGGGTCGGAAACTTGATGTGCCGGGATGCGCCTTTGAAAACCCCATTGTCCGCGAAGAGGAGGATCATGTCAGTGTGACCTACATCTATAATCTGCGGACGACACCGGAGGCTTCCTGCCGGTTGAATTATAAGGTGTACGGAGATGGCAGTGTGCAGACTACCCTTATCTATGACCCGGTGGAAGGACTTTCGGATATGCCGGAGTTTGGGGTGCTGTTCAAGCTGAACGCGGATTATGATCGTCTGGAATGGTACGGCAACGGCCCGGAAGAAACTTATGCGGACAGGGATCAGGGCGCGAAGCTGGGCGTATACCGCAACCGGGTGGCGGACAATATGGCGGCCTACCTCGTACCTCAGGAATGCGGCAATAAGACAAAGGTACGCTGGGCGAAAGTGACCGATATGCGGGGGCGCGGTATGCTCTTTAGCGGAGAGGATATGAGCTTTTCGGCGCTGCCCTACACGCCCCATGAGATTGAAAATGCAAGACATCCCTATGAGCTGCCGCCCGTGCATTACACGGTGGTGCGCGTGGCCAAGGGGCAGATGGGCGTCGGCGGCGACGACAGCTGGGGCGCGCCGGTGCACCCGGAGTACCACCTGGACGTGAGCGGGAAGGTGGAGTTTAGCTTTACGTTTCGAGGGATTTGAGGAATGAAATAAGTTTCCAAAGATATAGACAATGCAGCGTTTTGGGGGCAGATTGTGATCTGTCCCCGTTTTTTGGCTTTTATGTATAGCCTGAAAATTGATTGACGATATAATTTGTGCGCTTTATACTTGTGTTATAGAGTTATATATAGAGAAATATATACTAAGATTTTTAGATTACTTTCTATTTTGAAAGCGGAGACACTAATAAATGGATAATATAAGGAAACATGCTGATTTCGTTAAAAATGAAGATAATAGGGATGTTATTTCGTTGTTTTCCGGGGCGATGGGACTGGATATTGGCTTGGAAAAAGCTGGATTGCATGTTGTAATAGGTCAGGATTTTGATGATTCTTGTGTTAAAACCATGCAGGCGAACGGACATAAGGTTCTGGGCGGGGATATTAGAGACATTGATCCGCAATATTTGTTGGATATGATAGATTTATCAGCCGGAGAACCTTTTCTCATTTGCGGGGGGCCGCCGTGTCAGCCTTTTTCTACTGCTGGAAAGCGCTTGGGAATTAATGATCCCAGAGGAAGTTTGTTCATGGATTTCATTCGGATGATAGATTACATTCGTCCGCGGTTTTTTGTAATGGAGAATGTAAAGGGCATTATGTCCGCGCCGTTAAAGCATACGCCACTGATAGAAAGGGATGAAAATGATCCGGAACAAAAATTGGGAACTGTTTTAGATGTTATATTAACTGAGTTTAATAAATTAGGATATAAAACAGTGTATGGCTTGCTGGATGCTGTAAATTATGGTGTGCCTCAGTTCCGAGAGAGATTTGTATTGATAGGAAGCCGTGATAACGAAGATATATTTCTGCCAATTCCAACCCATTTTCATATGCATCAAAATAAAGAGTATCAATGGCAATCTGTGCGAAGTGCTATAGCAGATTTGGAATTTGATGCAGGTGAGTGCGCAATATTCTCGGAAGAGAGGTCGAGATTTCTGGACATGGTTCCGGAGGGTGGAAATTGGAGGGATTTGCCTCCTGATATTATTCCTATAGCAATGGGAGGAGCGTACCAATCAGGGGGAGGGAAAGTTGGATTTTATAGGAGGCTTTCTTATGATCAACCAGCGCCAACAGTGGTGACATCTCCTGTACAAAAAGCAACGATGATGTGTCATCCAAGGCAAACCAGGCCTTTGAGTGTTAGGGAGTATGCAAGAATTCAGCAATTTCCTGATAGTTGGATTTTTACAGGTACTACAGCGGCAAAATATCGACAGATTGGGAATGCTGTACCAGTAGGATTGGCTGAAGCGATTGGAAGAGCGGTACTTTCTGTAGCTGACGGAGTCGCGCTGGTGGAAACCAAACGTTTTAGAGGAACAAACATACATAACAAAATAAGAAATGCGATAGAATTGGGAGGGACGGTATATGCCATTAAATAATTCATATGACGAACAGGCTGTTGTCCGAGCGATTGCAACAGCTTTGGAAACTTTTTATACGACATTGATTGAAAAAATTGATAAATTAAATATACAAAAGGTTATGAAACGAAAAAATCCATATTTATATCGGGCAAAGGCGATGCAGAGCGCTTCAGAAATAGTGGACTCTGTTCTAACAGCGTTTGTGAGTTCTAGTGAAGAAACAATTTTTGGGAATTGCTTCTTTGAGCCCATTGCTATAGCGGCCAGTGGAGGCAGTAAAGCGTTAGCAGAGGGTATTGATATTATGTTTCAGGACAACAAAAGCAACACTATTTATGCCATTGCCGTAAAAAGCGGCCCGTCTGTGTTTAATGCAGATAGTAAGAAACGACAGGAACAGAACTTTATGGCCGCGTCAAAATTAGCGCAGCAAGTAAAAGCGCGATATGAAGCATACATTGGCTATTGTTATGGAAAAAAGAATGATTCCGGCAGAGGCAAACCTAAAATGTATCAGGAACTTGCCGGAAAGCGTTTTTGGGCAGAGTTGACGGGCGATGAAGAGTTTTACATAAAAATTATTGATTATATGGGGACTATGCCAGAGCAATATGTGGCTGAATATAAAGAAAGCTATAATAAGGCCGCCAATAGATTAGTACGAGAGTTTTCTAATAGTTTTTGCAAGGAAGATGGAAGCATTGATTGGGAGAAGTTAGTAGAATTTAATTCTGGTGATTGAGGATTGGAATATATTTGAGAATAAGGAATTGGTATATGAGATGCGCAATTGATAGTTTCGTATTATAATTTAATTTACTCAAACTTCCCACACCGATTGGTGTGCTGAACCTTGAAAAATCAATACTTTAGTCCATAAAAAAGGCACAAAC
>VSNH01000086.1 GCA_009774215.1 Lachnospiraceae bacterium | reverse complement strand
CCCCCCCCCCCCCTCCACCCCGCCGCACCGCCTGCACCCCCCCACGCGCCCCCCCCGCAGTGACACATGCGGCACAATACAATCCGGTTTTTGGCCATGTGCCCTGAACGGACAGGAAGCTTTGGCGATGCTGGAGGAGACGCATCAGAAGGACAGTGACTATGAGGTTATTCTCACGGACTGGATGCTTCCCGGGATGGACGACCATACTTCGAAGCCGATCGATGTGAATAAGGTGGCGGAACTACTGCGGAAATACATGAGATAAACAGTAGATTGCTGCGTGGAATTTCACCGATTTTTGCACCCTTTTTTTAGTGGGAGGATAATTTATTGACTTAAAATAAAACAAGAAAATGCTGATTGGCGATTTTTACACATTTGAGTAGTTTTTGTATAGATTTTTTTGGTAAAAAGTGCTATGATTGAGAAGGTAAAAGTAACTCAGACAAAAGCACGGGGAATTGTCGGTTTTCTAACATTAGAAATACAGCGTTTCATTGTTCTCGACTGCACAGCCGTCGGATGAGCGATGTAATGACAGCTTTGTTTCATGTCTGATCATTTGCTGCAAGTCTGATTGAAGTCTTGGAGGACGGAAGAGTTTCTGACAGGCGGAGAGGACTTTGACCGGTTCTATGGCAGTGTGTAGGAGGGAGTAGTAATGAGTGAAAAATTGAATAAGTATCGGATCAAGGAACGTTTGGTGCGCGGTTTTGTGATCGCATCCGGAATTCCGGCGGCGGTGGCGGCGGTAGCGCTGATCGCTATGATTATTGTGGCGATGAGGTATTCGAACGCGCTGAAGGTTTATGGATTTGCGCAGGGCGACGTGGGTAAGGCGATGACCTATTTCGCTGAGACGAGATCCACGATGCGGGGTGTCATCGGTTATGATGACGAAGCCGTTATAGATAGCTTGAAAACCGCGCACACGGAGAGTATAGAGAATTTCACATCCAGCTTTGAGGCGTTGGAAAAGGCTATGGTGTCCGAGGAGAACAAGAAGGTGTATGCGGATATCAGCTCCAAACTGCCCGCCTACTGGGCGCTTGACAGTGAAATTATCACGCAGGGCGGCGTTACGGACAGAGAGCAGTGCGCCATTGCGCAGGCGCGGGCGATCAATGAACTGGCTCCGCTCTATGAGGATATTAACGACGACCTGATTGAGATTATGGATATCAAGGTGGAGCGCGGAAACAGCACGTCCACGCTGCTGACGTTTGTCTGCATCGGGCTGAGCATAGCGATTGCGATAATCATCTTTATGGCGATTTTCACATCCATCAAGCTTGGCAGAAATATAGCGGAAAATATTTCTGCACCGTTGATTCAGTTGAGCGACAGACTTGAGCTGTTCGCCGAAGGCGATTTGTCTACACCTTTCCCGGACACGCAGACGGATGATGAAGTGGCAGATATCATTGGCTCGGCGAAGGATATGTCAGAGACGCTTATCTTTGTCATCTATGATTTGGAATATATTTTGGGTGAGATGTCCAATTCTAATTTTGTCATCCGCTCAAAAGACGGCGAACGGTACAAAGGAGAGTTCCGCCAGATATTCGATTCTCTGAAACAGCTGCGGGACAATATGGTCGATACGCTCCGTTATATCGGAATGTCCTCAGAGCAGGTTTCCGCAGGTTCTTCCAACCTTGCGGACACTTCCCAGAGCTTAGCTGAGGGAGCGACGGAGCAGGCGGGTGCGGTGCAGGAGCTGCACGCGACGATCACGACGATTTCGGAGGCGGCAAGGACGGCAGCGGCTTCTGCAGAGGACGCTTACAGGCAGTCGCAGGAATATGCGAATGTGGCGGAACGCAGCAGTGGCGACATGAATGAAATGGTGGAGGCTATGAGCCGAATCAGCGAGGCTTCCCACAAGATCGGGAATATTATTTCCGAAATTGAAAACATTGCGTCAGAGACAAATATGCTTTCCCTGAATGCGTCCATCGAGGCGGCGAGAGCGGGAGAAGCAGGTCGTGGTTTCTCCGTTGTGGCTGACCAGATCAGGCAGCTTGCGGAGCAGAGCAGCAAGTCCGCCGTGGATACCAGAGCGCTGATTGAAGGCACCATGAGAGAGGTCGAGAACGGCAATAAGGTGGCGGAGCGCGCGGTTGAGTCACTGGCGATCGTAGTGGAAGGCATCAGGAAGGTGGCGGATTCTTCCAAGGAGCTGAGCACGATTTCTTCGAATCAGATGGCTACCATGAAGGAAGCGGAGCTGGGCGTGGATCAGATTTCGGATGTCATTCAGACCAACGCGGCAGTGGCGGAAGAGTCGTCGGCTACCAGCCAGGAGCTTTCCGCACAGGCAATTTCCTTAGATGAATTGATTGCGAAGTTTGTACTGCCGGAGAAGTAGGGATTAAAAAGCGAGAGAAGGTTATCAACATACAAAAGAGGAGGATGGAGTACAGGGCGTGTCCTGTTTCCATCCTCCTTTTGCGCGCATAAGCAGAGTCAGAAAGCGGTGGAGACAGGATGCGTGCTTGCACGCGAGACTGTCTCTGCCGCTTTCTGACGAGCAACGCGAACGAGAAATGCGAAGCATTTCGAGTCTGCTTATGCATGGAATATAGCGGGTCAGGCCATGCGTTCAAACACCGGCATATAGTCGATGGGTGCGTCCACGCTGACAGTGCGTCCGCCCTCGCACACCTCGTCGGTGGAGGTCAGTTTCCACTTTCCGGCGGGGAGATAGACCTCGCGTTTCCACTCGTTCAGATGAAGGATTGGCGCCACGAGGAAACGATCGCCAAACATATACTGATCCTCTGTTTCCCAGCATTTTTCGTCCGCCGGAAACTCGTAGAACATGGCGCGCAGAAGCGGGGAACCGTTCGTGTGCGCCTCCTCGTACAGCTTTTTGATATAGTCGTGCAGTGAGATGCGCACGTTGTAATACTTTTTCATAATGGCGTAATTGTCTTCGCCGTAGCTCCACAGCTCGTTGGGCTGGCCGGTATGGAGATAGCTGCCGCCCCAGTCGCGATCGTCAAGCGGCGGGATATTGTAAGGGCCTCTGTCGCCGTGCATACGCAGCACGGGAGAGTACACGGCAAACTGATACCAGCGGATCAGGAGCTGCCGGAAGTCCGGGTCGTCCACGTCGTCGGTCATAAAGCCGCCGATATCCGTCGTCCACCAGGGAATGCCCGCCAGTCCCATGTTAAGGCCGCACTGGATCTGGTCAGCAAAGGCTTCAAAGGTGCTGGGCACATCGCCCGACCACACCACGTTGCCGTACTTCTGGGAGCCGGCCCATGCGCAGCGCAGCAGATTCACTACGGGTTCTTTCTGCAGCTTGGTCATTTCGTCGTAGAACACACGGCTGTAAAGCTGGGGATAAAGATTGCTCACCGCCAGCGCGGGGCCGTCAAAGTAACGGTAGTTTTCAAAGTCGTACACGCCGTAATCGGGCTCGGAATTGTCCAGCCAGAAAGCGTCGATGCCGTAGTCGTAATAATTCTTTTTGCACACGTCCCACACGTATTTGCGGGTTTCGGGGTTGAAGGGATCGATCTCCACACAGTCGCCCTGAAAGTCGTAGGTCTGCGCTGCGCCGCGCTCTGTCCGGATGAGCAGGCCGCGCTCCATCATAGGGCCGAAGTTTTCGCTCTTGCGGTCAACGGAAGGCCAAACCGACACGATCACTTTAATACCCATTTCATGCAGTTCATCCACCATAGCCTTCGGGTCGGGCCAGTATTTTTCGTCAAATTTCCAATCGCCCTGCACCGTCCAGTGGAAAAAGTCGATAACAATCTGGTCGATTTTGATGCCCTCTTTCTGATACCGGCGCGCAACCTCCAGCACCTCCTCCTGCGTGCGGTAGCGCAGCTTGCACTGCCACAGCCCCATCAGGTCTTCGGGGAACATTTCCGCCCGTCCCGTGACGGCGGTGTAGTTCTCGACAATCTGCTTCGGTGTGTCAGCCACGGTGATCCAGTAATCCATCTCTTTCGTTGCGCGGGCAATCCATTCCGTGTAATTCTTGCCGAAGCTCACGCGGCCCACGGCGGGGTTGTTCCAGAGAAAGCCGTAGCCGAGGGAGGAGACGGCGAAGGGCACGGAAATCTGGGAGTTGCGCTGTGCAAGCTCTAAGACGCAGCCTTTCAAATCCAGACAGTCCTGCTGATACTGTCCCATGCCGAAAATTTTTTCCTTTTTGTCACTCTCAAATTTCACGTTCAGGGAGTACTCGCTGCCGCCGATCACGCCCTTCCATTCCCGGTTTACCAGCTTTAAGCAGCGGCTTTCTCTGGAGAGCGTGCCGTCGTAATATCTGAAATATTCCTGCAGGATCAGTTTGTGGTCGCGGTAGAAGGAGATAATGCCCGCGAAATTTACAACAGCCTTGAGATGCCCGTTTACAATGGTGGCGATCGGACGCTTGTCGATGGTGCCGTCGCCTACCCAGTGATCCTCCTCCTCGATGGCAATCTGCGTGTCACATTTTTCGACTGTTTCGGTCAACGCCCAGTCGTTTTCGGTAAATTTTGGTGACATGGCGGCGCGCACTCGGAAGGAGTCCTTTCCCCAGGGCTCAATCCGCAGGGTTTCGCCTGCATGGCGGCATACCAGCGCGCCGCCTTCCTTTTCAAATGTCATGTCATCTGCCTCCTTTTCTTTTTCTTATTCTGTGTCAAATGTCCAAAAAAATATTACAATCCACACACTCGTCAGATTTCCCATCCATTGTTTCAGCACGTTTTTTGTGGAACAATGAAGATATGTCGATTATAATAGTATAATATTATTACTTGGACGGGAAATGCTATTGAAATACTACCTCATAATGATACTATTGTATCATATTGGTGAAATGTAGGGACAAAATGGCTCCAGGCGGGAGATGATGACAGAATACGGAAAGGAAGGTGGCGGGAGAATGCCGGACAGGGAGACGCAGGAAAGGAGACAGCACAGCACCACATGGATTCCCTACAGCTATTATGAGTGCAGGCTGCCGGAATGGTTTGCGAATGTGCCTGTGCACTGGCACAGTGAGTTTGAGTTGATTCATATACGGCAGGGCAGGGGGGAGTTTATCTGTGGCAGCCGGAAACTGGAGGCGGAAGAGGGGGAACTTCTGCTTGTGCCGCCCAACATGCTGCATGCTGCTTATCCGTGCGGGGAACGGAAGGCGGCAGCGGCAGAGGAGCCGTGCGGCATGGGGAGCGGTTCTGGAGACGGACAAGCCAAGGAGGGAACAGGGGCATTGATATACGACGCCCTTGTATTTAACCCTGTCATGCTTGGTATGGGCAGCGGCGACCGCTGTACGAATGAATGTATCCGTCCGATGGTAAAGGGCAATGTCTGCACGAGTGTCTGCATCCGCAGGGCAGCGGCGGTTTATGAGGAACTGAGGCCTCTGATTGAGAGGGTCTTTTCCTGTGTGCATGACGATTCGGCACGCTCGGATCTGCTGTTAAAAAGTGAACTTCTGCGTCTGATCTGGATTCTGGAGGAGAGAGGGGAGATTTTGTTTGAGACAGACGGCGTGGAGGGTGAGACTGAAACCATCCGTCCGGCGCTTGAGTATATGGCGCAGCATTTCAGGGAGGATATTACGGTGGAGCGGCTTGCGGGGCTAGTGCATCTGAGCAGGAGCCACTTTATGAGGTGTTTCCGGAAGGCGGTGGGAATCGGGGCCATCGAGCATCTGACCCAGCTGCGGATTCAGGCGGCCTGCGAGGCGCTCGGTGATGGCGGGGAGCAGATCGCGGATATCGCCTTTGCCTGCGGCTACAGCAATCTTTCCAACTTTAACAGGCAGTTTTTGAAGAGAGTGGGCTGTTCCCCGAAGGAATATCGGAAGCGTAATCAGCCGGTCGGGTCGAAAGCACCCTGATGATGGAATAGACTTTGCATTTGAGATATGATTTACTCATATTGTAACGATAAAATTGATAAAATCATAGAGTGACAGGAGATTCATAAAAGAACACTGGAAAAAATAAATCATCTGTGGTAGAATAAACACGTTGGGACAAAGAGGTCTGAAAGGATTTCTTTGTCCCTTTTTGCGCGTATAAGCAGAGTCAGAAGGAGTGCGAAATATGCACCATGCTTGCATGAGGGCATATTTTGGAATCCTTCTGACGGGCAACGCGAACGAGAAATGCGGAACATTTCGAGTCTGCTTATGCGCGCAGGGAAAGTCAGAAAACGGAGGAGATATCATTGGCTGAGATAAAAGAAGCCTGCGGCGTTGTCGGTATGTACGGGCCGGAGGGGGAGAATGTGGCGCCCTCCCTCTACTACGGTCTGACGGCATTGCAGCACAGAGGTCAGGAGGCTTGCGGGATGGCAGTCTCCAGAACCGATAAGGAGCGTGGGAATGTTTCCTTTCACAAGGATCTGGGGCTGGTGAGCGAGGTGCTCACAAAAGAGGTTTTGGGGAAGATGGAGGGCAATATCGGTCTGGGACATGTGCGCTATTCCACCACGGGGGCGTCTGTGGCGGAGAATGCACAGCCGCTGGTGCTGTCCTATATCAAGGGGACGTTGGCTCTCGCCCACAACGGCAATCTGATCAACACACCGGAATTGAAGTGGGAGTTGATCCAGAACGGAGCGATTTTTCACACAACCACGGACTCGGAGGTGATCGCCTTCCATATTGCCAGAGAACGGGTGCATTCGGCGACGGTGGAGGAGGCGGTCTATAAGACGGCTCTGAAAATAAAGGGCGGCTATGCGCTGGTCATTATGAGTCCGAGGAAGCTGATCGGCGTGCGGGATCCTTACGGCTTAAAACCCTTATGTCTCGGAAAGCGGGGAGAGACTTTTGTGCTGGCCTCGGAGTCCTGCGCGCTGGACGCTGTGGGAGCAGAATTTGTGCGGGATATTCTGCCGGGTGAGGTTGTTACGGTTTCCGGCGGGGAGGTCAGATCGCAGATGCTGCCGAAGGAAGAAAAGTGCGCCCACTGTATTTTTGAGTACATTTATTTTGCCAGACTGGACAGCACGATGGATGGGGTGCGGGTGTACGACGCCAGAATCCGGGCCGGGAGGATGCTTGCAAAATCCTATCCCGTGGAGGCGGATTTGGTGACCGGCGTGCCGGAGTCGGGTCTTCCGGCGGCGCAGGGCTACGCGCAGGAGAGCAAAATCCCCTTCGGGCTGGCGTTTTATAAGAACAGTTACATAGGAAGGACTTTTATTAAGCCGACCCAGACGGAGCGGGAGTCCGCCGTCCGCATGAAGCTTAGCGTGCTGGAATCGGCGGTAAAGGATAAGCGGATCGTGTTGGTGGATGATTCCATCGTGAGGGGAACCACCATAGCCAACCTGATCCGCATGTTGAAGGAGGCGGGGGCCAGAGAAGTGCATGTGAGAATCAGCTCGCCGCCCTTCCTCTATCCGTGCTATTTTGGCACCGACGTGCCCTCCAACTCCCAGCTCATTGCGGCGAACCACAGCGAGGAGGCGATCCGTGAAATGATTGGGGCGGATTCCCTCGGCTATATGCGCCGGGAGGATCTGTCTGAGATGGCGGAGGGTTTGCCACTGTGCAAAGCGTGCTTTGACGGCGTTTATCCGATGGAGTGCGGCGGGACGTCAGAAAAATAGTCATAAGGAAAGGCGCGTGACAATCTCCGCCATTTCCTTCCATTTCTTTTCCATATCCGCCACCAGCTTAAACTGTGTTCTGGCGCGGTCAAGGTTATGGTTTTCGCGGTGAATCTTGAAGTAAACGTCCCCGGACAGGTGATCGGCCAGAAAACGGATGCCGCACTCGTAGGTCATAAGTTTTGCGCCCATGGGCAGCATTTTGATTTCCAGAGGCGTGAGGCTGCCTGCGCATCCTTTCAGGAACCCTTCCGTAAAAGTCTCGAACAGGGAGAGATCCAGTTCTATTTTGGAAAGGTCGGTCTCGTCCTCCGCGCCCGTGCTTGCACCGGTGCGAATGGAGTCTCCGAAGTCATACAGTGACAGACCGGGCATTACCGTGTCCAGGTCGATGATGCACAGCGCCTTTCGCGTGTCGTTGTCAAAGAGAATGTTGTTTAACTTTGTGTCGTTGTGGGTCACCCGCAGGGGAAGCTCCCCTTTTTCCAGAAGATCCGTGAGCACATGGGTGTCCGCTTCCCTTGCAAGGGCGAAGTCGATCTCAGGCTGTACCGAAGCGGCGCGCCCCAGCGGATCGTCAGCCACCGCCTTTTTGAAGTCCTGAAAGCGGGAAGGCGTGTAGTGGAAGCGGGGGATCGTCTCGTGCAGTGTCCCGGCAGGATAGTCGGCAAGCTGCCTTTGAAAATCACCGAAGGCAACTGCGCAGTCGTAGAAATCCCGCGAATTTTCCACCTTTTCCAGACAGAAAGTATTATCAATAAAAGGAAAGACACGCCAGAAATTATGTAAACTATCCTCAAAATAGTTTTCGCCGTTTTTCGTCTTTATGACGCTTAAGGTCTCGCGGGCAGGATCGCCGCCCCGCTCCGAAATCTTTTTTTGCAGAAAGGCCGTAACATTCGCCACATTTTCCATAAGCGCACGAGGTTCTTTGAAAATGGAATGGTTCATCCGCTGTAATATATATTTTTGTTTTGTTCCGGCATCGTCGTAGGTCACCAGGAAGGTGTCGTTGATATGGCCGTTTCCGTAGGGGCGCGTATCAAGCGGGCTGCCCTTCAGACAGAAAGCGGCGATGGCGTTATCTATGGTTTCGGGGGTAAGGGGCTGGGACATGTGGGTTCCTCCTTTTTACAACTGCGTAAATGTTCTTTGACATCGTTCTTTTTCACGCTGGCGCCATGTGCCTGCCGCATGATGCCGGCGCCCGAATGCCTGCTTTTACGGCAGGGTTCGGCTTTCCCGGCCGCCTCACAGGTCTTCTTTATAGTCAATCCACTTGAGTTCCATAGGTGCGAGAGACAGGCGCGCTTTCAGCGTTCCTTCTATATAAAGGTCAGTCTCCTTATTCTCTCGGGTGTTGTTAATCACGGCAATCATGCCGGTCTTTTCAAAGACAGCGATCTCGGTCTCCACGTCGGTGACGTAGTATTTTTTCATTTCCTCCTCCCGATGCGCCGCATAGTAGATGGCGCGCAGCAGGATGCGGCAGTTCTGCGGGGAATAGGGCAGTCCCGTGAAGTAGACGCTTCGTCCCTTGCCGTATTCGTTGACCGCGAGGCGGCTGTATCTGCCGTCCATGTCGAGAATCTGGTAGTGCTCGCCCTGCGCGTAGATGCGGCTTTTTCCCTCACCGAAGTCAATGTCACCCGCCACGTCCTCCAGAATGAAATGCTCTCTGTTCAGCGCGTTGTACTTGTCGGTGCTCATGGAGAAACCAAGCTCTCTGTCCACGCCGAGGACGTCGCTTAGCTGGAAAAAGCGTCCCTGGTACTGGCAGGCGGTGGGTTCGCCCACACCAATGAAACCGCCGCCCTCATCCACAAAACGGCGCAGGGTACAGACCAAGTTGGGGTCTTTCCAATTGTCGCCCCCGCTGAAAGCGGTGTAGGCGTCGCCGGCGTTGATGATAACCCGGATCCCCGGATCGATGCCCTGTTTCATCTCCTCAAAGGTAATAAATTCCACGTCAATGGGCATACCGCTGAGCGCTTCGATCACGCCCACATAGGAATAGATTTCCCGGTACCAGAGAGCGTGGTGCACCTGATTTGCCATCCAGCGGCGCAGATTTCCCCAACTGTTTAAGACCGCCACCTTAAAGGGCGCGGTGTAAGCTTTGGAGCCCTGCATGTTGGCGTGGATTTCACGGAACTCCGTCACGACTTGATTTATACGGTCAATAAAGCCCGGCCACTCGCTGGCCAGTTTCAGGTAGCCGCCGTAACCGATCCGGTCCACGGGGGAGCGTAGGATGGCGCGGCGTGCCTTGAGCCAATTGTCCTTCGATTCCCCGATGGGATCGCCGCCCTCGGTGAACACGTCCGGGAAGAAGTAGGGCAGAAGCCGCCCTTCCGTATATTTCACGCCCTCTATGTCGGAGATCATGCGCAGAGTCACGCCGTCGCCCACAGAGCCGACCACCGCGTCCAGCCCGATGTTTTTAAAATATTTGCCGAAGGGCTCGGTGCCGATCCAGTGGTCGCCCAAAAACATCATGGCCTCTTTGCCGTAGCTGTGGACGATATCCACCAGTTCCTTGGCAAGCTTGCTCACCTCGATCTGCTGAAATTCCACAAAGTCCAGAAACTGTTTCGACGGCTTTCGGAAGATGGAATTGTGATAACCCTCGTCCACGATGTATTCCGGGCGGAAGGGGTAGCCCGCCCACTTTTCAAACTGTTCCAGAATGTAGGGGCTGACGCTGGCGCTGTAGCCGAACCACTCCACGAATTTTTCCCGCTTCTGGTCGTCGAAGGTCAGGGTAAACTGGTGGAAAAAGGTGGTAAAGCGAACCACGTCCACCCTGGGATTCTCCTCACACCAGCGGCGCAGCTTCTCTTTCACGTAGGCCTGCGTCTTTGGCTGGCGCACGTCGTAGGTGAGCTGGTGGGGCGCGTCTTTCCAGTCGTTTGTAATAAAGTTGTACATATGCACGGGATCCCAAATCAGGAAGGCCAGAAAACTTACCGTGTATTGATGGTAGGGGACTGTGTCGATCACCACCTCGCCCGTACTCTCGTCATACTGCCAATGATCTGTGGGAACAATCTCCCCGGTCGTTCTGTCGATTACTTCCCACCAGCGCTTCGGGTCGTCGATGATGTTGACCTTGAGCTGCTGCGTATGGAAGCCTTTCATCAGGCGTATGCGCAGGGTTTTATCCTTCGCGGTCACCCGGTCGCTGATCAGGTATTCCTGCTGTATTTCCTCGGGATGCGCTTCCGCCCAGGCGTTATCCTTTCTGGTGGTGTAGTAGGTGGCATAAATTTTCGCGTCCTGGGACAGCAGGGCTTCGGGCATATTCGTGCCGTCGCAGTCCCGAAGGGCATCTGCGCCTAAGAGATTTTTCAGCCGTATGGTTTCTTCTACCATATCCATATCTGTGGGCAGTGTCAGCCGCCCGGTGAGGTTGTCTTTTTGCATGTTCGATAATCCTCCTTTTTCATGGTATTTAGGAAATTTTCCGCTGATTCGAAGTGGGGAAACGGATCTCGCAATCGGGTGGTGTCTGTAATCGAGCTGTGCCTGATTTGGTTACTCTGTCAAATTCAGGTAACTTAACGTTCCTTCGGGCAGGCCCGTGCCCTGCTCCAGCAGAGAAATCAGTCCCCGTATGGTGTACTCGCAGTCTTCCGGCGTGGTGGAGAGGAACGTGTTGTTCAGCTTTACGCCAAGGACGATCAGCACAATTTCGGCCAAAGCCTCCGGGTAGTCGAAATGGATTTCCCCGGCGGTAATGCCCTGTCTGATAATCTTAGCCAGGTTGGGTTTTAATTCCGAGATCAGATAGTTTAAGTATTTCTGGTGCAGATAAGCGGATTCCTGCATCGTGATGGCTCTGTTTTTTTCACTGCCCTGTTTCAAAAAGGCAGCCGCGGAACTGCGGCAGGCCTGGAACAGCATGGCCATCCGCGTGAAGGGCGGGATATCCGTCTGGTCGGCCAGATTTTTGGCGGTCTGTAAAGGCGCTTCGTAATTTCTCCTGATCAGCGCGTCTAAAATTGCTTCTTTTGACGGAAAATAGTAATAAATGCTTCCTTTGCCAATGCCTGCTTTGGTAGCGATATCACTGACGGAGATATTCTGTATGCTCTCATCGATCATAAGCTGTTGGAGCGCGTCTAAAATTCGGTCATATTTCTGTGTGTCTGCCATGGTGAGCGCCTTTCTGGTGAAGGTACATTTATTCGCAGTGCGCGCTGCCTTTTTTCATTTTCCGGCTGCGCACTGCTCATTGCCTTCGCGAAAATTTTACCACAATTTATCGGCGGGGACAATCGTCAGGGGGAGATTGTGTAATATTGTTCTAAATACTGTCATTATCGTGTCAGGCAGGCAGCGTGGAAAAAAGTATTAAAATAAATACATTTCATAAACGAGTTGACCGCGGGTCGAAAGATGTGGTATTGTTAGAGAAGTAGAATCGACCAAGGGTCGAAAAATATAGAGATGAGGGAGAAGGGAGCGGGCGTTCCCGCAAGGAGGAAAGAGTAAAATGACATACGCAGATTTTTTCTATGACATTAAGGGAAGATTCATGGGCGCGGATGTGAGCGACATTCATGAGCATCTGGCATTTGAATTTAATATTGAGGACGAGGAGGCGGGCGGCGCTTTCTACGTGGAGGTGAAGGACGGAGAACTTTACGTGGAACCCTACGAGTATTATGACAGGGACGCCAAGTTTATCTGTGCGCCGGATGTGCTTTTAAAGATCGCGGAAGGGGAAATGGATCCCGTGTGGGCTTTTACCACTCAGAAGCTTAGGGTGGAAGGCAATATTGACAAGGCGCTTCGCTTAAAGGAGATCATCGAGGCGAAGCAGCGGGAGATGAAAAAATCGGCGAAGAAGGAAGAGAAGAAGGCGAGTAAAAAATGAGTAAAAAGATGGGATTTTTAAAAAAGACAGTGCTGGGAGCGGGACTCCTGACGGCAGCCTGTGGCGGTGAGATCGCTTATTTTTACGGGCGCACCATGAAGCGAGGCAGGGCAAAGACCGAGCGCACCATGAAGATGTCGGGTACGGACTGGAGCCGGTATATGCCGCTGATGGAAGAGCGCAAGGCGGCTATGCTTGCAAGACCGCATGAAGACGTGTGGCAGACGAGTTTTGACGATCTTAAGCTTCACGCCACCTATTTTCCGGCGCAGGCGCAGCAGGGAAAACCGAGGATTGTGATTTGTTTTCACGGTTACACGAGTCAGGGGATGTCTGACTATATCGGTCTGTCAGATTATTATCAGAAGAGAGGGTTTGCCATGCTTCTGCCGGATGCGAGGGCGCACGGAGAGAGCGAGGGTGAATATATCGGCTTCGGATGTCTGGACAGGCAGGACGCGCTTGGCTGGATCAGATGGGCGGTCGGGAAACTTGGCGAGGACACAGAGATTCTTCTGCACGGCACATCCATGGGGGCGGCCACCCTTCTGATGTTGAGCGGATTAAAGCTGCCGGAACAGGTGAAGGGCATCGTCTCCGACTGCGGCTTTACTTCCCCGAAGGAAGTGTTTACCCATGTGCTGCATACCATGTATCATCTGCCTGCCTTTCCGATTATACCGGGAGCGGATATAGTGAATAGGAAGCTTGCGGGCTACGGCATGGACGAGTGCAATTCGAAGCGGGAAGTGGAGAAAGCGGAGGTGCCGATTCTGTTTATTCACGGTGGAAATGACACCTTTGTGCCGTGCAGCATGTGTGATGAAATTTATGAACACTGCGCGTCACCAAAGAGAAAGCTGATTGTGGAGGGGGCGGCCCACGCGGAGAGCTACTATAAAGATATGGAGAGTTATGAGAAGGCGCTGACGGAGTTTATTGGAGAGGTTATGTGAAGGAGGGGAGATTGAGTAATGAAAACAAGAAACGGACACAAGGCATATCCGCTGACAGTGGCACAGAAGTTCCATATTTACTATATGGATTTCTGCCCGAAGAAAGAGGTTGTAAATATCGGCACAAGTCTGACGATCGAGTATGAGCTGGATATCGAAGAGTTAAAGAAGGCGATTTATAAGGCTTATGAGCGCTGTGAGTCCATGCGGGTGCGCTTTGCCTACGATAAGAAGGAAGAGCAATGGTATCAGTATGTGGCGGAAAAGGAAGAACGGGATATCGAGTACGTGGACTTCACGGGTAAAACCATGGAGGAGGCGGCTGAGATTATGACAGGCTGGACACGGATGCCTTTCCGGAGAGAGGACAGCCCCCTGAACCGGGTGGTGATGATCAAGACGCCGGACGGCTGTCAGGGGCTTTATGTGCTGGGAGACCACATGCTGATGGACGCACAGTCCCTGATTTGTTTCCTGAGGGACGTGATCGAGCTTTACTGTAACGCCAAATTTGAGTACCCTTATCCGCTTGATATGCGTTCCTTCACGGAGCAGTTGGAGAAGGATCTGGCTTACGAGGCAGGGAGCAAGGCGCAGGCGAGGGACAGGGAGTATTTCCAGAAACTGATCGGGCAGTCGGAGCCGATTTTCAACGGTCTTCTGGGACCGGGGCAGCTGGAGGAGGCGCGGAAGAAATTCCCCGGGACAAGGGCGGCCTTTTCCGCTACCGCACAAGTGGATTCGGCGCTGGATATCTTTCATCTGGAGGAGGAGCCGACCCAGAGACTCATGCGTTTTTGTGAGGAGCAGCACATCTCTCTGCAGTGTCTGCTGATTATGGGGATCCGCACATACCTGCAGAAAATGAACGACAACGACGACGTGTCCATTAACGTGGCTTACGCCAGAAGAGCAACCCTCATGGAAAAGAAATCGGGCGGTACGCGAATCCATTCTTTCCCGTTCCGGACAATTCTCTCCAAGGAACAGACTTTCATGGACGGTATTCTTGCGATTCGAAACGGCCAGAACGAGGTATTCCGCCATACCAATTACAATCCGGTGGAGTATTTCGCTTACAGAAGCAAGCTCTACAATACGCCGCAGGGCGCAACCTATGAGCCGCTGGCCCTGACCTACCAGCCCATGACTTTAAAGGAAAAAGGTTTAGATCAGCTCGGGGATATCCGATATAAGACGAAATGGTATCCCAACGGAGCGACCGTACAGGCCATGTATCTGACGGTGATGCACCGTCCCGATGACAACGGGCTGGACTTTAACTTTGAACATCAGGTGGCGGCGGTGAGCCGCGAGACGCTGGAGCGTTTCTACTATTATATGTGCAAGATCATGTTCAAGGGCACGGAAAATCCGAATCTGAAGATTGGAGATATCATAAAATTAATCTAAGGAAGCGCTGATTAAATCAGCACTTCCTTAGAGCCTCCGGCGGATGCACACGGATTTGCAAAGGAATGTGCCGCTTCGCGGCGCAAATCCGGTGCGGGAAACGCTTTAATCAGCGTTTCCCTAAGAAAAGGAGGCGATTAAAAAATCACGCTGATGCGCTGATTTTTTAATCAGGAATTTGTGTAGGAGCGTCACAAATTCCGGCGATCGCAGAGCAGAATTTGAGATTCTGCTCGCGTTCTTCGCGATATATCGCTTCAGAAAAGAGGAAAAGACATGTTTGATCAGTTGGCGGAAATCATTACAGACTATGTGGAAGTAAAGAAGGAAGATATCAAGCCGGAATCCCGCTTTATGGAAGATCTGGGTTTCTCGTCCTTTGACTTTATGAGTATGCTCGGCGAGGTGGAGGACACCTTCGACGTGGAGATCGAGGAGGAGAAGGCTGCGGGCATCCGTACGGTGCAGGAGGCCGTGGATTATCTCGAAAGCTTAGCGTGAAAAGTGCTTCTAAAGACGTCCCGCCATAGGACGGGACGCCAAGAAGCACTAAGTTTCACGCAGGAGAA
>VSNH01000085.1 GCA_009774215.1 Lachnospiraceae bacterium | reverse complement strand
GGCGGTGACAGCGCAGGCGGCAGATTCGGGTTTGGGAGCCGTTGCGTCTGCCGCGTCTGTGTCGGCAGCCCCGGCGTCGTCAGCGGAGAAAAAACCGCGCTTTCTCGAAAATCCTCTGCCGCTTCCGAAAAAGCATGTAAAGCGGGAAATGGATTACGAGTATGAGGTTGCGGAAGCGGACATGCACTATCAGGTGGAAGTTGCCGAAGGGGATGATTTTGACTTCTGAAGTAATTGCTTATATTATTTCATAAATGCGTCATACTAAGAGAGAGTCAGACAGGCTCTCTTTTTTGATGCACGGACCCGTGCAGAGGGAGGCCACTGTTAAACGGTAAATGAGCCGCGCGGCGAGTAGGGGAAGATGAACCTTTCCTGCTTGATTGCATCCGGCCGAGTATAGGAAAGCAAAATGGAGGAGACTATGGGAAACAATAAGAACTCGAAAAGCAAGGATAACCAGAACAGGGACGAAAATGAAAAAGAGAAAAAGCGGGAGAACGAAAAGCAGAGGGACGAGCGGATTGAGAAGGTAGGGCAGGTGACGCTGGATGAGAACGCCCAGCACCATAAAATTCATCTGCTCACGATCATCGGGGAAATCGAGGGGCACGACAATTTGAGCAGCAATGCAAAGACTACAAAGTACGAGCATATTCTGCCTCAGCTTGCGGCGATTGAGGACAGCGGCGAGGTGGACGGCGTGCTGATTCTATTAAACACCATGGGAGGCGATGTGGAGGCGGGACTGGCTATCGCGGAGATGATCGCCTCCTTGAGCAAGCCGACGGTTTCCCTGGTGCTTGGCGGAAGCCATTCCATCGGCGTGCCGATTGCGGTGAGCACGGACTATTCCTATATTGTGCCCACGGGAACCATGGTGATCCATCCGGTGCGCTTAAGCGGTATGGTGATCGGGGTACAGCAGACCTTCGATTACTTTAAGCAGATTCAGAACCGCATCACGGGCTTTGTCTGTGAGCACTGTAAGATCCCGAAGCCCCGTTTGGAGGAGCTGATGATGGAGACGGGGATGCTGACGAAGGACGTGGGTACGGTGCTTGTGGGCCGAGAGGCGGTGGAGGAAGGCATCATCTGTGAGGTGGGCGGTATCAGCGACGCCATCGCAAAGCTCCATGATATGGTAGAAAAGAAAAGGGTAGATACAAAATAAGGGATGACAAGCCAAAATGAAAATGCTATACTAATATAGGATTTTTAGGTTTGATGAAATTTTGATACATGTGGAGGCAGTCATGGCGGCTCAAGGTACGAGGGGGTCATCCGCGAAAAAACAGAATACAGGCAGAAGCAGGACAAGCGCGTCGAATGCCCGGGCGAAATCCCGGAACACACGGCAGGACGCGCCTATGGATCCGGCAGTCAGGAATGAAATCCTGCTGATTGTGCTGGCGGCTCTCGCCCTTATTTTATTTTTGTGTAATTTCGGGGTGGTGGGGAAGTTCGGCAATGCGGTGAGCAGTGTGCTGTTCGGCGTTTTCGGTCTTCTCGCCTATGTGGCGCCGGTTATTATTTTTCTGATGATCGCTTTCGGTATGTTAAATGTGGGGAACCGCATCGCCACGAGAAAGCTTTTGGCCGGCATTGTCCTTGTCCTTCTTCTGGGCATGGCATTCGAGTTTTTCAGCACGAATCCTGCGGAGGCGGAAAGCTATCAGCTCGCGGAAATTTATAGCCGCTGCAGCGAGGGGCACAAGGGCGGCGGCATACTGGCAGGCTCTTTGTCTTATCTGTCCTGCAAGTTTCTCGGTACGGTAGGTACGGTTCTTCTCATTCTTGTTCTGGGCATCATCTGTCTGGTGATTGTCACGGAGAAGTCCTTTATCGGCGGCGTGGCGGCGGGAGGACGGAAAGTCTATGAGCGTTCCCTTGAGGATGCGGCTTACCGCAGGGAGCGGGCGACAAAGCGCCGGGAGGAGCAGTCAGAGAAACGGGAGCGCGAGGAGCGGGAACGCAGACAGCGGGAGGAGGAGTTGGAAAATGAAAAACTTCTCCGCATGGACAAGAAGGTGTCTGGCGTCATGCTGGATACGGCTCTCGGCAGGGAACCGGAAAAAGAGGCCGCCGGAAAGGTGCGCGACGATATACACGAAATCACGTTAAATTACGACGAGGAGGAGCGGGAAGAACTGCCGCCTGCAAGAGAGCGGGAAGCGCATTCTTACCATTACATAGAGCAGGAATCCGATGACCTTGACGAAATTCATGTCAGCGGGGAGGAGATGCCGTCTGCCGTGGAGGAGGAACAGGAGCCTGTTCTGTCGGCGGTGCAGGCGAAAAAGCCGATGGATTCTTACCAGCCCATGACGGGCAACCAGATGGCGGTATCGAGCGGCAGGACACGGCCGACAGCGGTGAGTCAGCCGGCGGTGCAGCCGGAGCGGACAGCAGTTTCTTCCGGAAGGAGCGGGAGGGATCGCTACCGTTTTCCGTCGCCTGACCTTCTGGCGCCGCGGAAGAAAAAGAAGGGCGCGGATTCCGACAGGGAGCTCAAGGAGACGGCAGAGCGCCTGGAACAGATTCTGGGCAATTTCGGCGTGAAGGTGAGCGTCACGCAGTACAGCAGGGGGCCTTCCGTCACCCGCTATGAACTGCAGCCGGAGCAGGGCGTCAAGGTCAGCAAAATCGTCGGGCTTGCGGACGACATCAAGCTGAATCTGGCAGCCACGGATATTCGTATCGAAGCGCCCATTCCCGGGAAAGCGGCGGTGGGCATCGAGGTGCCGAACAAGGAGAACACGGCGGTGCCTTTCCGCGATCTGGTGGAATCGCCGGAGTTTGATAAATTTCCCGCCAATCTGATCTTTGCGGTGGGTAAGGATATCGGCGGCAAAACCGTGTTTGCGGATATTGCGAAGATGCCCCATCTGCTGATCGCGGGAGCGACCGGCTCCGGTAAGTCGGTTTGTATCAATACGATCATTATGGGGATTTTATTTAAGGCGCACCCGGATGACGTGAAGATGATTATGATCGATCCCAAGGTGGTGGAGTTGAGCGTTTATAACGGCATTCCGCACTTGCTGATTCCGGTGGTGACTGATCCGAAGAAGGCGGCTGCGGCCCTGCATTGGGGCGTGGCGGAAATGACGGAGCGGTATAAGAAGTTTGCGGATTTCAATGTCCGTGACTTGAAGGGCTACAATAAAAAGGTGGAGAGTATGCGGGCGTCGGGAGATTCCGCTGCACCGGAGAAGATGCCCCAGATTTTGATTATCGTGGACGAGCTGGCGGATCTGATGATGGTGTCGCCGGGGGAGGTGGAGGAATCCATCTGCCGTCTGGCGCAGCTGGCGAGAGCCTGCGGCATCCATTTGATTATAGCGGCGCAGCGTCCGTCAGTAGACGTTATTACGGGCTTGATTAAGGCGAACATGCCGAGCCGTGTTGCCTTTGCGGTGTCCAGTGGCGTGGATTCCCGCACCATTCTGGATATGGTGGGAGCGGAGAAGCTCCTCGGCAAAGGGGACATGCTCTTTTATCCGCAGGGATATCCGAAACCCGCCCGCATTCAGGGGCCCTTTGTCTCGGATGATGAAGTCTCTAACGTGGTGGAGTTTTTGAAGGATTATACGCCTCAGGGAGCGGCTGACGAAGCGGTGGAGGAGCAGATTAACAGCATTGCCGTGGAATCCGGCACGACAGGTGCAGCCGGCGGTGCGGGCGACGCGGATTCGGAGTACGACGAGTACTTTGCGGAGGCGGGGCGGTTTATCATCGAGAAGGATAAAGCATCTATCGGTATGCTGCAGCGGATGTTTAAGATCGGCTTTAACCGGGCGGCACGCATTATGGATCAGCTCAGTGATGCCGGGGTTGTAGGCGAGGAAGAGGGCACCAAGCCGCGAAAGATTTTGATGAGCGCGGAGGAGTTTGAACAGTTAATCGGAGGGTCATATGAAAACAGACATTGAGATCGCCCAGGCGGCGGAGCTTATCCCGATTACCGAGGTGGCGCAGCGTATCGGCATCGGGCAGGAGGATCTGGAGGTTTACGGCAAATATAAGGCGAAGCTTTCGGAAGAGTACATAGAGAAGATCAAAAAGAACCCGGAAGGGCGATTGATTCTGGTGACAGCCATCAATCCGACGCCTGCCGGGGAAGGGAAAACCACCATCACCGTGGGGCTGGGACAGGCATTTGCCAGACTCGGGAAAAAGGCGGTGATCGCGCTTCGGGAACCTTCTCTCGGGCCGTGTTTCGGCATCAAGGGCGGCGCTGCGGGCGGCGGCTACTCTCAGGTGGTGCCGATGGAGGACTTAAATCTTCATTTTACGGGAGATTTTCATGCCATAACTGCCGCGAATAACCTACTGGCGGCTCTTCTGGACAATCATATCCAGCAGGGAAATCTGTTGCGCATCGACCCACGGCAGATCGTATGGAAGAGATGTCTTGACATGAACGATCGGGCGCTTCGCAATATCGTGATCGGTATGGGCGGCAAGGCAAACGGCATGGTGCGGGAGGATCATTTTATCATCACCGTTGCCTCGGAAATTATGGCGATTCTCTGTCTTGCCTCGGATTTTAAAGATTTAAAGGAACGTCTGGCGCGGATTATCGTGGCCTACGATTATTCCGGCGAGCCCGTGACGGCGAAGGATTTACAGGCGGTGGGTGCGATGGCGGCGCTTTTAAAGGATGCCATGAAGCCGAATCTGATTCAGACATTGGAGCATACGCCGGCTCTTGTGCACGGCGGGCCTTTCGCTAACATTGCCCACGGCTGTAACTCTGTAATGGCCACGAAGACCGCGCTTAAGATGGCAGACTATGTGATTACGGAGGCGGGATTCGGCGCGGATCTGGGAGCCGAGAAATTCTTTGATATCAAGTGCCGGATGGCGGATTTGAAGCCGGATGCGGTGGTGCTTGTGGCTACCGTGAGGGCCCTGAAATACAACGGCGGGGTGGCTAAGGAGGATTTGTCCAGAAAGGATATGAAGGCGCTGCAGGCAGGCATCGTGAATTTGGAGAAGCATATCCTGAATATCCATAAGTACGGGGTGCCCATTGTGGTGGCGCTGAATGCCTTCGCGTCAGACACGCAGGAGGAAATAGACTATGTGCGGAAATTCTGCGAGGACAGGGATTGTGAGTTTTCCCTCGGGGAAGTCTGGGAAAAGGGCGGAGAGGGCGGCACGGCCCTTGCAGGTAAGGTGCTTGACACGCTGGAACATAAGAGAAGCTTTTTCGAACCGCTCTATGGGGATGAACTGTCCCTGCAGGAGAAGATTCATACCGTGGCTTCGGAAATTTACGGTGCGGGCGGCGTGACTTACACGGCGGCGGCGAAAAGGCAGATGGAGAAGCTTCAGAGCGCCGGATTCGGGAAACTGCCTGTCTGTATTGCAAAGACGCAGTATTCGCTCTCGGATGACCCGAAGCTTCTGGGGCGTCCTGTCGGCTTTGAGATGCATGTGAGAGAGGTTTATGTGTCTGCGGGAGCGGGGTTTGTGGTGGCGCTGACAGGCGATGTGATGACCATGCCGGGATTGCCGAAGACCCCCGCGGCCTATCGGATTGACGTGGACGATGAGGGGAAAATTGTAGGATTATTTTGAAAAGCAGCATTCTCCGTACGGCATTGGGATGTGAAAGGAAAGGATGATAAGGTATGCCACAGATTATAGACGGTAAGGCCATTTCGGCGCAGATTAAGGACGAGGTGAAGGAACAGGTTGCGGCGCTTGCCGCGCAGGGGAAGAAGGTGTGCCTCGCGGTGATCCAGGTAGGCAATGACCCTGCGTCAAGCGTTTATGTAGGAAATAAAAAGAAGGCCTGCGCTTATGTAGGGATCGAATCACTCGCCTATGAGCTGGCGGAGGAGACGACGCAGGAGAAGCTGCTTTCCCTGATCGGTGAATTGAATGCGAGAGAAGACGTAAACGGCATTTTGGTGCAGCTTCCTCTTCCGAAACATATCGATGAAGATGCGGTGATCCGCGCCATCGATCCGAAGAAGGATGTGGACGGTTTTCATCCCCAGAGTGTGGGCGCGCTCTGCATCGGACAGCCGGGGTTTGTGTCCTGTACGCCCGCCGGCATCATCCAGCTTTTGAAGCGCTCGGGGATTGAGATTGCGGGGAAAGAGTGCGTGGTGATCGGCAGAAGCAATATCGTCGGGAAACCGATGGCGCTTTTGCTGCTTCGGGAAAACGGTACGGTGACGGTGACCCATTCCCGGACAAAGGATTTAAAGGAAGTGACGAAACGCGCTGACATTTTGGTGGCGGCGGTGGGTAAGCCTCGGATGATTACCAGGGAGTATGTGAAGGAAGGTGCGGTAGTGATCGACGTTGGCATTCACAGAAACGAGAACAATAAACTCTGCGGCGACGTGGATTATGAGGATGTGGCTCCTGTGTGCAGCGCGATTACCCCTGTACCCGGAGGTGTCGGCCCTATGACGATCGCCATGCTCATGTATAACTGTGCAAATTCCAGAGAAGGGAACAGCCTATGAAATGTCCACATTGCGGACATGAAATGCCGGACGGTTATCTGCTCTGTGACAAGTGCGGAGAGGAGATTCAGATCGTTCCGGATTTCGAGCCGGAAATAGAAAACAGCATAACGGAAACCCTTTCTACGCTTGTCTCCCAGCAGGAGGAGACGGATGAGGCGGAGACTGCAGATGGAGAGAGTGAAACGGTTATCGGTGCGGGGAAGAGGAGCCGCAAACCGCAGGTGATCCTCTCTTTGGCAATTCTTTTTCTGGCGGCGATTATTTCTTATGCCCTTTACGCCTACCATATCCATACGGCAGACTACCAGATCAATAAAGCGATGTCCTATGCGGAAAAGGGAGCTTACAGCGAGGCGATTGCCTGTCTGGAAGCGGCCTATGCAGATTATCCGGAGGAGGCAAGAATCCTTTTTTTGGAGGCGGATTATTACTATCTGCAGCAGATGGACAATTATGCGCTGTTGGCTCTTATGAAGATCATTGACACGGATACCGCCCCCAGATACGCGGAGGAGGATGTGGAGGAAGCCTACGGAAAGATCGTCACGATCTATGCCAATCAGAAAGAGTTCGGGCTGATCAATGATCTGCTGCGTGCCTGTAACAATGAGCGGATCGTGAGCATGTTCCAGAGCTATCTGGCCATGGAGCCGGAATTCAGCTATGTGGAGGGAAGCTATGCGGAGGTGATTCCTTTAAAACTGAGTTCCAACACGGCGGGGACGATCTACTACACCATGGACGGATCAAAGCCTGATAAGAACAGCTCGATTTATACTTCTCCCCTCTTTCTGGAGACGGGTGAGTATACAATCAGCGCCTTTTTCGTTAACGATTACGGTATTGAGAGCGATATCGTCACGAAGACCTACGTGATTAATCTGGCCGTGCCAAATGCCCCGGAGGTGGAGCTTTACAGCGGCGAATATACCGAAGCGACAATGATTGCGGTGGAGACTGCGGAGGGATGTAAGACTTTTTACACCACGGACGAGTCGGAGCCTACGGCGGACAGTGTGCCCTATACGGGGCCGATTCCCATGCCGTTGGGGAAAACGCTGTTTAAGTTTGTGAATATCAGCAGCGAGGGCATTGCCAGCGAGGTGACGACGCGGACCTTTACGCTCAGACTGCGGGGCGCCATTCCCACACAGACGGCGGTGACTAATTTGGTCAACAAATTGGTGGAGACCGGATATCTGGATAATGTGACCGGGGAAAACCCCAGGCAGACCGGTGTCCTGAGCTATCAGTTCAGCTCTGTGCTCAAGGTGGGGGAAGAGGATTATTACACCATCAACGAGTATTATGACGACGGCACGGGGCTTTTAAGCCGCACGGACAAGGTATTTCTGGTGCAGGCGTATACCGGGGCGGCAGCGCAGCTCGGCTATGATGATGCCGGGGCATTTATGGCGGTTATGCTATAAATTAACAGAGTTCAGAACACGACCGTTTGCAAAACCCAAATATTATATCTTGCAAAAAACGATAAGTTTCGCTATTATGGAATAGTTCGGATAAAAGGAAAAGGAGTGTTTGGTTGAGATGTACGGGATTATAAAAGCAGAAGAACTTGCGGCGAATATCTATCTCATGGACGTGGAAGCGCCCCGCGTGGCGAAATCCTGCCAGCCGGGACAGTTTGTCATTGTCAGAATGGATGCGGAGGGTGAGAGGATTCCCCTGACGATCTGTGATTATGACAGGGAGAAGGGAACCGTCACCATTGTGTTTCAGGTGGTAGGCGCGGCAACCGAGATGATGCGCAGTTTAAAGACAGGAGACAGTTTTCAGGACTTTGTGGGGCCGCTGGGGTGTCCTTCCGAGTTCGTGAAGGAGGATGTGCAGGCGCTTAAGCAGAAAAAGATTCTTTTTGTGGCCGGAGGCCTTGGCACGGCGCCCGTTTACCCGCAGGTGAAATGGCTGCATGAGAGAGGGATCGACGCGGACGTGATCGTTGGCGCAAAGACGAAGGAGCTGCTCATTATGGAGGAGGAGATGAAGGCGGTAGCCGGAAATCTCTACGTTACCACGGACGACGGCTCCTACGGCCGAAGCGGCATGGTGACGAAGGTGATCGAGGATCTGATAGAATCCGAAGGAAAATCTTATGATGTGTGCGTGGCGATCGGGCCCATGATTATGATGAAATTTGTATGCCTGACCACGAAGAAATATGAGCTGCCCACGGTTGTCAGCATGAATCCGATTATGGTGGACGGCACGGGTATGTGCGGCGCCTGTCGCCTGACGGTGGACGGAGAAGTGAAGTTTGCCTGCGTGGATGGCCCGGAGTTTGACGGCCATAAGGTAGATTTCGACCAGGCGATGAAGCGACAGCAGATGTATAAGACGAAGGAAGGCAGAGACTTCTTAAAGGCGAAAGAGGGCGACACCCATCATGGCGGGTGCGGGAATTGCGTATAAATACGATTGAATATATAGATGCGAAGTGTGGGCTGGCGCATTATTTGCCGAGACCATGAGAGCATGATTTGAGCGTGCAAAATTTCATCGCTGCAGGCGGTTATCATGAGTTTTGCATGAGAACTGAGCGCAAGAGGGCGCAGAAATGAGGAGAAAATGGAAGCAGATGTATTAAAGAAAGTTCCCGTGCGTGAGCAGGACGCGAAAGTACGTGCGGCAAATTTCGAGGAAGTGTGTCTCGGTTATGATAAAGAGGAGGCAATGTGCGAGGCGACCCGTTGCATCAACTGTAAGAATGCACAGTGTATCAAAGGGTGCCCTGTAGCGATCAATATTCCCGGTTTTATAGAGAAAGTGAAAGAGGGCGATATCGCCGCCGCTTATCAGATTATCAGCGAATCCTCGGCGCTCCCGGCAGTATGCGGCCGTGTGTGCCCGCAGGAGAGCCAGTGTGAGGGCAAGTGTATCCGCGGCATTAAAGGAGAGCCTGTCTCCATCGGCAAACTGGAGCGTTTTGTGGCTGACTGGGCGAGGGAAAACGGCATCAAGCCTGAGGGCGCGAAGGAGAACAAAGGAAAGAAGGTTGCCGTGATCGGTTCCGGTCCCGCGGGCTTGACCTGTGCGGGTGACCTGGCCAAGATGGGCTATGAGGTCACGATTTTTGAGGCGCTCCATGAGCCGGGCGGTGTGCTTGTATATGGTATTCCGGAGTTCCGTCTGCCCAAGCAGGCCGTGGTGGCAAAGGAGATCGAGAACGTAAAGAGCCTCGGCGTGAAGATTGAGACCAATGTGGTGGTGGGTAAGTCCGTCACCATCGACGAGCTGATGGAGGATGAGGGATTTGATGCCGTGTTTATCGGTTCCGGCGCAGGTCTTCCGAAATTCATGGGGATTCCAGGGGAGCAGGCGCTTGGCGTGTTCTCCGCCAACGAATATCTGACGAGAAGCAATTTGATGAAGGCCTTTGACGAGACTTCCAACACGCCCATTATGCGCGGAAAGAAGGTGGCTGTTGTAGGTGGCGGCAATGTAGCTATGGACGCCGCGAGAACGGCGCTTCGTCTCGGCGCGGAGGTGCACATCGTATACCGCAGGAGCGAGGAAGAGCTGCCTGCCCGCGTGGAGGAGGTGCATCACGCAAAAGAAGAAGGGATCATATTTGATCTTTTGACGAACCCCACGGAGATTGTTGCGGATGAAAACGGCTGGGTATCCGGGATGAAATGTGTGCGCATGGAACTGGGTGAGCCCGACGCATCGGGCAGACGTCGTCCGGTGGTGATCGAGGGGTCGGAGTTCATGATGGAGGTGGACACGGTGATCATGTCGCTGGGCACATCCCCGAATCCGCTGATTTCTTCTACCACGGCAGGGCTTGAGGTCAATAAACACAAATGTATCGTGGCCGAGGAGGACTTCGGCGCGACCACGAAAGAAGGCGTTTACGCGGGCGGCGACGCCGTAACGGGCGCGGCTACCGTAATTCTCGCCATGGGAGCCGGAAAGGCTGCCGCGAAAGGTATTGATGAATATCTCTCCAAGTAAAAGTTATGGTATGAGGTCTGCCTGTCGGAAATCGACGGGCAGATTTTACATTTTAGATAAGAAATTCTTAATAATTTACAATGTATAATCTTTAAATATGTCCTTTATGATGTAGAATAGAACGCAGGATATATTGGAATGCGGGCGCTTACAAAAACGGATAAGCGGCTGCTGCAGGGAAAGAAAGGTGTGGGAGCATATGAAATTGACTGATTCGGACAATGATAAAAGAGAGAAAGAGCGGGAGGAAGGAGAGGAAAACCTTCTGCAGAAGACCCTGACGACGAAGGTGCTTCTGGGCGTAATTGCCGTTCTTTTGATCTTTATTCTGATTCTGCTCACCGTAATGGTCAGCAACAGACAGAACCGTCAGGACGAGGCGGACAGCGATCTCCAGCAGTCCATCACAGATTATGCAAAGGAACAGCAGGAACGGGAAGAGCAGGTGATCGGGGAAGGCGAGGAAAGACCCACGGTGGAAAAACCTGCGTCCGAGGAGACGGAGGAGGACGAGGAAGAAGAGTCGGCGGAAGAGGAAGATGTGGTTTCCGCAGACAATGAAAAAACTGCCATTGTGGTAGATATCGAGGACGAGAACGACGAGGCGTACACAAAGGAATTTATACTGAAGGAGGCTTACCCCTATTTTGCGGATAACAAGCAGGACGCCATCTGGGATCTGGCCCATTTAAAGCGCTATGTGAAGCTCTCCAAGGGGCTTGAGGGCACCGGGGATTATTATTACCAGGGCGATGTGGACAGCGAGGGGAACCCCCACGGCACAGGGCTTGCCATCTATGAAAAGAACAGCTACTATTTCGGTGAATGGAGTCATGGGACAAGAAACGGCAAGGGTACGTGGTTCCGCTTCTATATCAACCAGAAGAACAAGACAAACGCTATGGGTATTTATATGTCCCACAGTTATGCCGGGGAATGGGCGGACAATCTGCCAAACGGTCAGGGTGCGGAGCACTATGAAGTGGATATATCTAAACTGGCGCCCACCCAGGGAAAGATTTTGCAAAATGTGGTCGGTCCCTTTAAAAACGGACTTTACAATGGCGATATGTATGCCAACACCGTGGATTACACGGGCAATGTGCAGGAGTGGGACGGCGTTGCCACGGACGGCGTATTTACGCTGTGGCGGGATATGAGCGCCATCGGTGAGTGTGCTGTGTGGCGGTATGTGGATGACCATTCCGTCTGTCTGGACATAGATAAATCGGAAAATAAGAATCAAGGGATCAGGGAGCTGTTAAAATGAGTACCATATAGACTTTGCACCCGGGCTGTGATATACTTACAGTGTAACAATACATGGCATAATGATAGAAAGCAGGTGGGTGTATGCAGTTAGAAGAGCAAAGACAAGCCGCTATTATGACATATGTAAATCTGATGAGAATTAAAGCACATGAAACAGCTGAAAATAAAGAATTGGATTATCAGATTAGAGTAGCAAAAGTTGTGCTGCAGAATTTTGGAATTGACTATTCGGAACTAGTGCTCCATTTACCAATTAACTATCCTTTTTTGCTTGCCAGCATTCCCTTCTACTGCGTTGTTTTCGGTCAACGATGCCACCGCATCGCCTCCCTCAAACGCCTTGTATAAGGAAATTCTGGACTTCGCAAAAAGTGTATGCAATTGGAAAATGGCGCACTAGAATTGTAAAAGGTAAAAATATTTCAAATTCGTAAGATAAGGAGGGTGAGGTTTATGCCCCAATATCAAAGCAGCGAAGCAAAGGCGGAGGATAACCGTTCCTCCGCGTACACACTTTTGGCAGTCGGCGGCGTCGGTTTTATTGCGGTATTGCTGATTTTTTTTAATGTGATACCGATTTACAGAAACGCGGGTATCACCAAATATCTGGTTTGTGGCGTTATGGGCGCGATGTTTGTCTTATTTATCGTGTTCGGCTTCGTGTCCATGCGGGATTCCAAAATGCTTTTGGTGAAAGCGAATTCGGAAAACTCCCTACGCTCGGAAATCGCCAGATGGTGTCAGGAGAATTTAAGCGCCACGGCGATCGACGCGGCGATTCAGGAAGAAGGGGAGACGCTTGCCGAGCTGACGGAGGAGGAAAAATACTACAGGCGCACGGAGCGGATGCGGGCGGTCATCGACGACAAATTTATGAATCTGGATGAGGCGTTCGTGGACAATTTTGTGGACGGATATTATCAGGAAATGTATGAAGATAACAGTGATAACAGTCGGTAAACTGAAGGAGAGGTTTTTTCGCGAAGCGGCGGCCGAGTATGAAAAGCGGCTGGGACGTTACTGCAGACTGGAAATCAGGGAGACGGCTGATGAGAAGACACCGGACGGTGCCTCGGAGACAGAGCGGGAACTGATTTTGAAAAAGGAAGGGGCGCGCGTTGCAAAGCTTCTGCCGGATGATGCCTATGTGGTGACGCTGGAGATTGAAGGGCGCCGGTTTACTTCGGAGGCTTTTGCGGGAGAGATTGAGCGGCTTGGCGTAAGCGGTATCGGCCACATTGTATTCGTGATTGGCGGCTCTCTTGGTTTACATAACAGCATAAAGAAACGGGCTGATCTGGCGGTCAGCTTCTCGGACATGACATTCCCGCACCAGCTGATGCGGGTTGTTTTGTTGGAGCAGATTTACAGAGCGTTTCGGATTATAAACAGGGAACCGTACCACAAGTGAGGGAATGATCCGCATTCTCCGTGCATACATCGAGTGCAGGCACTCGATTAAGAGAATACTTCGTATTCTCCGGGTATGAATCAGAATCATGATACATATAGTGTAACATGAGAAGAGAGAACAGACGCCAGTCATTTTCACCGTTTGCCAGATCGAAGGAACTGATCGTGGAATCGCTCAAGCTTCCGAAGGATACCATGCTGGGGGCGGCCATTGTCACGATCACAGGGAATCGTGAAGCTTTTATCGAAAATTATAAGGGGATTTTGGAATATACGACGGAGTCTATTGTGCTGCAGGGCAAGAACGCGAAGATCTGTTTTGAGGGAAGCGGCCTGGCCATCGACTACTATACCAATGAAGACATGAAAATCAGCGGAAAGATCGACGCGCTCCGATATATCTGAGTGTGTGTGCAGGGGAAGGTCTATGCTTCATTGGATACAGTATTTAAGAGGATATGTGGCCATCAAAGTGTGGGGCTATTCTGTGGAGCGTCTTTTAAATCTTTGCGGCAATCATGACGTTCTGGTCTGGGATATTGAGGATCACGGCGATTACCACACCATGCACATCAGTATAGCGGGGTTTTTTGCCTTGAAGCCGCTCCTGAAAAAGACAGGGACGAGAGCGGCCGTTACAGGCAAATACGGCCTGCCTTTTTTTGCGTCAAAAATGTGGAGAAGAAAGCTGTTTGTGGCGGGGCTTGTCTGCTGCATATTTTTCTGGTGTCTGGCTTCCCGCTTTATCTGGGATATCCGGATTGAGGGGAATTTCGCCCTGACGGAAGACGTGCTGATGGATTATCTGGAGGAGCAGGGCGTGCATACTGCCATGAAAAAGAGCGGGCTGGAGATCGAGAAGCTTGAGCAGGCGCTTCGGGAGGACTATGACCTGATTACATGGACTTCCGTGCAGCTTCGGGGCACCACGCTTCTGATTCGCATAAAGGAGAACGAGATGCCGGTCTACGATAACCGCAATAAGGCGGAGACGGACAAAGGCATGGATCTGGTGGCCGAAAAGGAAGGCGTGGTGACTTACATTATCACCAGAAGCGGTGTGCCGCAGGTGTCCTGTGGGGACAGTGTGCAGAAAGGGGATGTGCTGGTGAGCGGTGCGGTTCCCGTCTACAATGAGGATACCACGGTACGCAGATATCAGTATGTGGAGGCGGACGCGGATATTACCTTGAGTTATGCACGGAATCTTTCCCTGGAAGAAGAGATCGCCTACGAGGAGAAATGTTACACGGGAGAGGCAATTGAAATTCCGGTAGTCGGAACGGGTGATAAGGAGATCGCTTTCCGTTTTCGAAAGGTTCCCTATGCCTTTTTTGATACCAGTGAAGAGAAAAAGCAGGTGCAGCTTCTGGATCATTTGTATCTGCCGCTGTATTATGGAAAGAGGACGGTGCAGGAATACGAAATTGTGTCGAAAAAGCATACGGCGGAGGAAATGAAAACGCTTTTGCAGGAGCGGTTTAGAAAAATTATCGCAACTTTAAATGAAAAAGGGGTACAAATTGCAGAAAAAAATGTTACAATAAAAAAGAATGATAAAAAATGGGTACTATATGCTCATATGCAGCTTGAAGAATCGGCGGTGAAACCGGTGCCGACCGTTACGGAACCGGTAGAAGAATCCGAAAAGGAAGAGGACGCGACGACGGATTGATGCAGCGTGAGATTGTATGAAGGGCGGGGAATGGACGCGTTTACAGTCAGTATTGATGTGCCGGTGGAGCACATGCGGAATCTTTTCGGGGAGTTTGACTCTCACATGAAAAGGATTGAGAATGATCTGAACGTAATGATCGTAGACCGGGACGGTGCAGTCCGGATTTCGGGAGAGCGGGAGGCCGCGGACAGGGCAGCCCGTATTATAAACGAACTGCTTGTCCTGTCAAAGAGAGGTGCAATTTTGGAGGAACAGAGTGTGGATTATGCCATAGAGCTTGGCCGGGAGCATAAGGAGGACATGCTGCTTGCCATGGACAGCGACTGCATCTGCCATACCGTGAGCGGTAAACCGATCAAACCAAAGACCTTGGGACAGAAGCAGTATGTGGACGCTATGCGTGACAATATGATTGTTTTCGGGGTAGGGCCTGCCGGTACGGGAAAGACGTATCTGGCGATGGCGATGGCGGTGACCGCGTTTAAAAACAACGAGGTGAGCCGCATTATCCTGACACGACCGGCCATTGAAGCGGGGGAGAAGCTCGGTTTTCTTCCTGGGGATCTGCAGAGCAAGGTCGACCCGTATCTGCGGCCGCTCTACGACGCGCTCTACCAGATTATGGGGGCGGAGAGCTTTGCGCGGAATATGGAGA
>VSNH01000084.1 GCA_009774215.1 Lachnospiraceae bacterium | reverse complement strand
CGCCTCCCTCAAACGCCTTGTATAAGGAAATTCTGGACTTCGCAAAAAGTGTATGCAATTGGAAAATGGCGCACTAGCGTGAAAAGTGCTTCTAGCCGCTCATGCCAGAGGGCATTTCGCGGGGAAGTACTATGTTTCACGCCGAAAAACGCCAAAAAAGGGCGTTTTTCCCACGGATTTGAGATTCCGCAGAGCGGAATCATGGAGGTTAGAGTGAAAAGAGCTTCTAAAGCTCAGCAGCGTAGGCTGTTTTGTGTGATTGACTTATGTAAACTAAAATAAGCAAAGTATACCGTAAAAATGACAATGTATACCATAATGGCTGTGGTTACGCATATGGGTATTGTCCCCGCGCGAGACGATATGATATACTAAGCCATGATTTTGTATTTTTATACATATATAATACATAATACACACAAGCGGGGGGACAGAAGATGGAAAACAGTGGTGCATTTAACGGTGCAAAGGCAATGAACAAGATAGCGATCGCCTGCCATACGGTGATCGTGGCGGTGTTGGAGATCGCGTATCTGATTGAAGTGCTGAAAGGGAGCAGAACCATAGGATATTATGCGGTGTTTTCTATGATTGCGGTTTTGCCGGTGGCGGTTGAATTTTTCCTTTACCGGCGAAAACCGGAGGATATGCGCCTGAAATATGTGATAGGCGTGATGTACAGTCTGTTTTATGTTTTCGTGGTGTTTACCACGGTGAGTATGGTGGCGTTCACTTATATCATACCGCTCTATATGGTGCTGGTTCTCTATTCGGACGTGAAGCTTTGCGCGTGGGTGTCAGGCTTCGGTCTTGTTTCTAATCTGGTGTTTCTGGGATGGCAGGGAGCGATGGGGGCCCTTGCAGGGGCGGATATGGCAAGCTATGAGATCCGGGTGGCGCTTCTGTTGCTTGTGGCGGTTTTTCTCTGCCTTTCCACAAAGACGCTGGAAAAAATCAATACCGGAAAGTTGGAGGAACTGGATCGGGAGAAGGATAATGTTTCCGACCTGCTCGACAGGGTGATGCGGATCTCGGGGCAGATGTCCGACGGCATTCTGGACGTGGCGGGACAGATGCGGGAACTTGGGAGCGCGGTATCGGAGACGAGAAACGCGATGCAGGAAGTTTCTTCCGGCACCAATGAGACGGCAGAGTCCGTTCAGAACCAGCTTGGGAAGACGGAAGAGATTCAGAACCACATCGGTCAGATGGCGGATGTGATGGAGACGATCACGCAGCGCATGGCGGAGACGAAGGACAGCGTGCGGCTCGGCAGGGAAAATCTGCAGACGCTGACCAGGCAGATGGAGCATTCCGAGAAGGCGGGAACCCGTGCTGTGGAGGAAATGAAGGAACTGGCGGAACATACCGCCAATATGCAGGCCATTATAGATATGATTACAAACGTGGCAAGCCAGACCAGCCTGCTTTCTTTAAATGCCAGTATTGAGGCGGCGCGCGCCGGGGAAGCAGGAAGAGGCTTTGCGGTGGTGGCATCAGAGATTTCCAATCTGGCGAACCAGACCCAGAGTGCCACGGTGGATATTACAGACGTCATCCGCAGCGTTTCGGATAAATTGAAGGTCGCTGCCGGCACGGTGGAAGAACTGATGGAGAGTAACCGCCGGCAGAGCGAATCGGCGGTGCAGGCAGGTGACAGCTTTGAGAAGATCGCGGCGGATACAGAGCAGGTGGACGAACAGAGCAGGCGGCTTGACAGCTCCGTGAAACAGCTGGCGGAGGCTAACCGGGTGATCGTGGAGAGCATTCAGACGATCTCGGCGATTATGCAGGAAGTGTCCGCGCATTCGCAGGAGACATTCCGGGTGAGCGAGAACAATACAAAGATTGTGGGAGAAGTAGACAGACTGGTAGAAGGCTTGAGCGGTCAGGCAAAGCAGCTTAACCAGAACAGAAATTGAAGTGTAACATTTCCAACCCGTTACTTGTTCCCACGTAATTTGCAACAAGTGCAAAGTCCTGAACTGTTACATTGAAACTTCAGGGAATTTAAGATATACTAGATATACTGATAAGATTTGATGATAGAAAAAGGCGGAGGGTAAAATGGGATTTTTAAAGAATCAGTTTTCAAGTGTGATCGAGTGGAATGAGAACGGTGCGGGCGTTTTGTTTTATAAGTTTCAGAACCAGGAGATCAAGAAGGGATCCCGGCTGATTATCCGTCCGGGGCAGGATGCGATTTTCCTGTATAACGGCAGGGTGGAAGGTATTTTCGCGGAGGACGGCGATTACGATATCGAGTCCGACATCATCCCCTTCCTCACTACATTAAAGAGTTTCAAATTCGGTTTCAGCACGCCGCTTCGCGCGGAGGTGCTCTTCATCAACACGAAGGAGCTCTTGGTGAAATGGGGCACGAAAAACGCGATCAATCTGCCAGCGCCCGGGCTTCCCGGCGGTATGCCGATCCGCGCTTTCGGTGCGTTTAACTGCCGCGTGGCGGCGCATGACGTGCTGATTGAAAAGCTTGCAGGCATCCGGCAGACATATACCGTGGCGGATGTGAAAGAGCGCATCATTGCGAGTCTTGACCAGCTTCTCATGAGCTGGATCAGCAAAGAGGGCAGGGACATGTTCAACCTGCAGGCGGATGCGAGAAACATCGCCAAGGGCATTGAAGGTGAACTGGACTCGGATATGCGGACGCTCGGCATCGCGATTTCGGGCTTTACGATTGAGAGCTTCTCATACCCGGAAGAGATTCGGAAAATGCAGGAGAAGGCTGCGGCGCAGTCCATGGTGGGCGACATGAACAAGTACACCCAGATGGCTGCGGCGGATTCCATGGGCAAAGGCGGCGGAGGCGGCGCGGGCATGGCATCAGACATGGTCGGTCTGCAGATGGGCATGGCGATCGGTCAGCAGATGGTGAACCAGATGAATATGGGCGGTCAGAATGGCGCGCCTCAGATGCAGGGACAGCCTGCGGCACAGGGCGGACAGGGACCGAAATTCTGCCCGAACTGCGGCACGCCGACTACGGGCAGTAAGTTTTGCGGCAACTGCGGCACGCAGCTTTTGTGATTTGTTCCTTTTCAGCCGCTGGCGGTGGATGAGACAGGATTGTGCATGATATGTTTCCGGCTGCAGGAAAGACATAGGATATAAAGTCGGATAAACATATGGAGAGATTGAGAAGTTGAGGACAATATAGAGTATGAGTATATACGATACTTTGAACGAGAGGCAGCGGCAGGCGGTCATGCAGACCGAAGGCCCTGTCCTGATTTTGGCGGGTGCGGGTTCCGGTAAGACAAGGGTTTTGACGCATAGGGTGGCATACCTGATTGACAGGGCGGGTGTGGCGCCCTATCACATTTTGGCGATCACCTTCACCAACAAGGCGGCGGGAGAGATGCGGGAACGTGTGGATAAGATTGTGGGTTTTGGCGCGGAGCAGATCTGGGTGTCCACTTTCCACTCCACCTGTGTGCGTATTCTGCGCCGCTACATAGACCGCCTCGGGTACGACAATCATTTTACGATTTATGATACCGACGACCAGAAGGGCATTATGAAGGAAGTCTGCAAGAAACTGCAGATCGACACGAAGATGCTAAAGGAGCGCACCATTATGAGTGCCATCTCTTCCGCAAAGGATGAGCTGATAGACCCGCAGGAGTACGAGATGCAGAACGGGTTCGACTACAACGGTGGCAAGATTGCCAAAGCCTACCGGGAGTATCAGGCGACTTTAAAGAAAAATAATGCGTTGGATTTTGATGATCTCATTATGAAGACGGTGGAGCTTTTCAAGGCGGATGCCGAGGTGCTGAAATCTTATCAGGACAGGTTCCGCTATATTATGGTGGACGAGTATCAGGACACCAACACCGCCCAGTTTGAGCTGATCAGACTTCTGGCGGCGGGGCACAGGAATCTGTGTGTGGTGGGCGACGACGATCAGTCTATCTATAAGTTCAGGGGAGCCAATATCCGCAACATTCTGGATTTTGAGAAAGTTTACCCGGACGCCTTTGTGGTCAGGCTGGAACAGAATTATCGTTCCACCCAGATGGTGCTTGACGCCGCCAACGCGGTGATAAAAAATAACACGAGGCGCAAGGAAAAGGCGCTCTGGACGGATCAGGGGGAGGGCGCGCGCATCGGTTTCCGGCAGTTTGACACTGCCTATGAGGAGGCGGAATACATCGCCGGGGACGTGGCGAGAAAGAAGAGAAAGGGACAATTCTCTTACGGGGAATGCGCCGTGCTCTACCGCACCAACGCGCAGGCACGTCTTTTGGAAGAGCGTTTTATCATGGAGGGTATTCCCTACGATGTGGTCGGCGGCACGAACTTTTATTCCAGACGGGAGATCAAGGATGTGCTCGCTTACCTGAAAACCATCGACAACGGTAGGGATGACGTGGCGGTGAAGCGCATTATCAACGTGCCAAGACGCGGCATCGGCGCGGCTACCATTGTGCGGGTGCAGGAATACGCTGATGAGAGAAATATCAGTTTCTTTGATGCGCTCACGGAGGCGGACCAAATCGTGACGATCGGCAGAAGTGCGGGAAAACTCAAGCCCTTCGTGACCATGATACAGAGCTTCCGCAGCAAGCAGGAGTTTTACAGCCTGGAAGAACTGGTGAAGGATGTGCTTGACCTGACAGGCTATTTGAAAGAACTGGAGGAGTCCGACGAGGAGGACGCGGCGGATCGCGTGGAGAATATAGAGGAACTGGTCAGCAAAGTGGTGGCATATGAGCAGGAAAGCGACGAGCCGACTTTGAGCGGGTTTCTGGAAGAGGTGGCTCTGGTGGCGGATATCGACCGGGTGGACGGCGACGGCGACAGAGTGCTTCTGATGACTTTGCACAGCGCGAAGGGGCTGGAGTTTGGGCACGTCTATCTGGCGGGTATGGAGGACGGCGTATTTCCGGGCTACATGACGATCACTTCCGACGATCCCATGGAGATCGAGGAGGAGAGAAGGCTCGCCTATGTGGGCATCACCAGAGCGAAGGAGGAGCTGACGCTTACCTGTGCAAAACAGCGCATGATCAGGGGGGAGACGCAGTATAATCCCGTCAGCCGCTTTGTGCGGGAAATCCCGCCGATGCTTTTGGACGGCACGCCCGCGTCTGTAAAGAAACGGATGGATGAAGTCTATGAGGAGGATTCGCAGGAGCGAAGCCTTCTGCGGACGAAACCATATGGGGCGGCAAATTCGTACGCGGAGCCGGTAAAGCCTTATGGTGCGGCGGCAAAGCCTTACGCGGAGCCGGTAAAGCCTTATGCGGCGGCGCCGGGCGCGTACACGGAGCGGAAGAAGGCTTACGCAGTGCCGAAAAAGCGCGGCACGGGAAAAACGCCGGTTACGGTGGGAGGCAATCCTTTCGGATCGGGGAACATTTCCTCCGGCCAGGCGGGCGCGGCGGCACCTGCAGCTTCCGGTCGGATCGGCTACGGAGAGGGAGATCGGGTGCGTCATGCGCGCTACGGGGAAGGCACGGTTTTAAAAATCGAGCCCGGCCCCAGGGACAGTCAGGTGACGGTAGTTTTCGACGAGGCGGGACAGAAGATCATGTATGCGGGATTTGCCAAACTGCAGAAGGTTTGAATCCGGCGGCAGCAGGCGAGCCGGTTGTGAACTGTTAATTTTTGTCTGTTGGCATAAAATTTACAGAATTTTCATAGAATAAGATATTCAGATATAGTAAAATCTGATAAGACGTGGTATACTATACGCGATGGCAATGTGCCGTGCGCACGACTCAGATTTATGGGAAAGAGAGGGCTACAGGATGAGCAAGAAGGAGATTTTGAATAAATTAGATGAGATCATGGACAATGCTGGGGTGAATGAATTCCTCGGCAGGAAACATGAGGAAGAGAAGAGAAACAGTATTTTGTGGATATTTGCCGTGATCGGCGCTGTTGCGGCGGTGGCAGCGATTGCCTATGCTGTGTACCGTTACCTGACGCCCGATTATCTGGAGGATTTTGAGGACGACTTCGACGATGATTTCGACGACGACTTTTTCGAGGATGAGGACGACGACGAGGACACAGGCGTGTAAAGTTTTCGGGTAGGAAATTGTGAGGGCCGGCGGGAGATGAAAGTCTTCCGGCGGCTCTTTCTGCGCGTATAAGCAGAGTCAGAAAGAGGCAGAGACAGGAATGGAGAACCGTATGAAAAAAGGACAGGTTATAGAGGGTGTAGTAGAGCGCATGGATTTTCCGAATAAGGGGATCGTAGTCTGCGAGGAGGGCGTCTGCACCGTGAAGAACGCCCTGCCGGGGCAGAAGGTGCGGGCAGCCGTCAACAAGGCGAGAAACGGCAGATATGAGGGAAGGCTTCTGGAAGTGCTGGAGCCTTCCCCCTTGGAGACGGGAAGCCCCTGTTCCCATTTTGGGAGCTGCGGCGGCTGTACCTATCTGTCTTTTCCCTATGAGGAGAGCCTGAAAATCAAGGAAGGGCAGGTGCGGCGGCTGCTTGCGCCCGTACTGGAAAAGCAGCAGGGGACATGTCTGTTTGAGACGGCGAAGGCGTCCCCGACGGTATTTGGTTATCGCAATAAAATGGAGTTTACCTTCGGGGATGAGGTGAAGGACGGACCGCTCTCTCTTGGGATGCATAAGAGGGGGAGCTTTTATGATATCGTGTCCGTGACGGAATGTCGGATCGTGGATGAGGATTATCGGAAAATTCTGCGCTGCGTCAGGGATTATTTTGAGGAGCTGCAGGAGCAGGGCGTGGACGTGTCCTTTTATCACAGACTGCGGCATACGGGATATCTGCGGCATCTTGTGGTGCGCAGGGCGGCGAAGACCGGAGAGATTCTGGCGGCGCTGGTGACGACGTCACAGGCGCCCGGGCGGCAGACGGAGCAGGCGCTTCTGGACGGATTGCGGGAGCGGCTTCTGGCCCTGCCCCTTGACGGGGAGATTGTGGGCATCCTGCATGTGAGAAACGATTCCGCGGCGGATGTGGTGCAGAGCGACGAGACGACGGTTTTGTACGGGCGGGATTATTTTTATGAAGAGCTTCTGGGGCTTCGCTTTAAAATTTCGCTGTTCTCCTTTTTCCAGACCAACAGCCTCGGGGCGGAATTGCTCTACAGCACGGCGAGGGAGTATATATCGGACTATATATCTTCAGCAGCAAAAGGGGCAGATGGGATCGGGAAGACGCCGTCAGATGAAACAGTGGAGAAAATGGAAGGCAGAACCGGCTGTGAGAAGGCGGATGAAACCACAAGGGGAATTTTCGGTGAAATCAGTCGGGAGAATGTGGAGGGACAGGCGCCGGATAAGATTGTGTTCGATCTTTACAGCGGCACGGGCACCATTGCCCAGCTCATGGCGCCCGTGGCAAAGAAGGTGATCGGCGTGGAGATCGTGGAGGAGGCCGTGGAGGCGGCGAGGAAGAATGCGGAACTAAATGGTTTACATAACTGCGAATTTGTTGCCGGAGATGTGCTGAAAGTGTTGGATACAATCGAGGAAAAGCCGGATGTGATTATTCTTGACCCGCCCCGGGACGGCGTGCACCCGAAGGCTCTCACGAAGATCATAGATTATGGGGTGGAGCATATTTTGTATATCTCCTGCAAGGCAAGCAGTCTGGCGCGGGATCTGGAGGTCTTTCTGGCGCGGGGGTATGAAGCGAAAAGGTGCGTGGCGATCGACCAGTTCCCTTGGACGGCGGGGGTGGAGACTGTGTGTCTCTTGAGCAACACCCAAAGAAAGAAGAAAGGATCCTATATCACGCTTGATTTGTGTTTCGTGTAAAAGACTGGAAACGGGAGTATATGAGATCGGCTGCTTGTGTGTCATTCCAGAGTTCCAAGGCAAGGGAATCGGGACAAATGCGATTCAGTATGTAAAGACACTTCATAAAGACCGGGAAAAGCTCACTTTGACAACACCCATAGACAAGAAAGAAAATGTAAGGTTTTACACTGAAAAATGCGGGTTCCATATAAAATCCGTTGAAAGAGATGGCAGTGTTGCACTTGCTCGATTTGTTTTGGAAAGATAACCTGCTATTTGTCGATATTTTCATCAGGAGTGGATATTCTGGAGGCCGTCGGTTTTCGGGAACAGTTTTTTTTATGGGAGAGTTGTATACACTATGATAGATATTTCTAAGCTTAGCAAGAGGTATTCCGTTCGCATTTTGGAAGAATCGGATGTAGAGATGCTTGTAGAGATCTGTAAGCAGAATACAGTTTTTTATGAGTATACTGAGGCGCGTCCAACCGGAGAAAACATTCTTGATGATATGAAGGTAACTCCGCCGGGAATATCTATGTCAGATAAATACTATTTTGGATTTTTCGATGGACAGGAGCTGGTGGCTATTATGGATCTGATAGATGGATATCCCAAGCCGGAGATTGCATATATTGGCTTTTTTATGATGAATCCGACATATCAGGGGAAGAAGATAGGAACTGCAATTATTGGCGAGGTTGTGGAGTATATGCGTGACACAGGGAAAACAGCAGTGCGTCTTGCAATAGATAAAGGCAACCCGCAGTCTACACATTTCTGGACAAAAAATGGTTTTAGGGTTATCTTTGAGGCTGATGTGAACGGTTGGACAAAGCTGGTGGCAGAGAGACAATTGATGTAGGAAGAAGATCAAAGGGGACCGACTAAGAGAGCACGGAATGTCGGGTGTTAATCTTACATGCTGATATACTGATAGTACAGTGAGTGAAGGGAGTGAGTAGGATGCAAGGCTGGATCGAAGGGTTTCAGGAATCCATAGATTTCATAGAACAGAATTTGACAGAAGAACTGGATATTGAGGCCATAGCCGGAAAGGCGGTCCTGTCACCATTCTATTATCAGCGCATCTTTGGAGCTCTGTGTGGTATGACTGTCGGTGAATATATCCGTGCGCGCAGGATGACGCTGGCAGCTCAGGAGCTTAACGGGAAAAATGTGAAGGTGATTGATATTGCCGTCAAATACGGCTATGATTCGCCAGATAGTTTTGCCAAAGCTTTTCAGAAGTTTCATGGGATTACGCCGTCACAAGCTAAGGAACCGGGGGTGCCGCTCAGATCTTTTGCTCCACTGCATATCAAAATCACGATGGAGGGTGGAACCATGATGGATTATCGTATTGTTGAAAAAGCACCGTTTACTATTGTCGGAGTGAAAAGGCCGTTCAATTCGGATACCAGTTATCAGGAAATACCCAAGTTTTGGGATGAATGGCTGGCTCAGGGTGAGAAGCGTCCTATAATGGGAACCTTTGGTGTTTGCCTGGATATGAAAGGAAAGGACTTTGATTACTGGATTGCGGATTTGTATTTCCCTTGGGAAGATATCCCGGAAGGTTGTGAGACCAGAGTGATTCCTGGCAGCGCCTGGGCACAATTTCCATGCACAATGAAAACACTTCAGGATACGAACACCAAGATCTGGTCAGAATGGTTGCCTGCACTTCAAGGATATTCTCTTGCAGGAGAATATGACATCGAAGTATATCTTCCTCCGGAAGAAGGATCAGATGAAATGAAGGTGTATATTTGGGTGCCACTGAAGAAAGACTGAACAACAGAAAAGATGGCCTCTCATCCATAACTGGAAGAGAGGCATTTTTTAAGCAGCCTCATCTAACAGTGAAACCGCGTCATTCCTTCTTTATACCGTTTGTAAGTGCTATATCATCATCAAAAATAAAGGTTTTCATGTTCATTGCATATCTCCGCCTTTATGCAATCATTTCAATTGACTCAACGATATTCATTTTTGAAATGGAGTGCAGGGGCATAGCTGCTGCCGGCAAACAGGCTCCAACGGAAAGAATCGCGGCCTCAACAATCGGCAGAATGGGAATAGCTGCTAACTGAATTGTCCCGGTGTCGGTAGCGTCTACAAAGATCGTGCAGATGCAGCCAACAATACTGCCTACTACTGCCGCAATCATGCCGTAATAACTTTTAGGAGGTGGGGCACCGCCGACAAATGTTACAAAAGATTGCAGACAAATAAACGCCACCCCTCCGGCACCGCAAATGGTATCTCCCCTTCGATCCACTTCACGGTTCCATCCTGAAACTTCTCAAAATGTAAACTAGTGCGCCATTTACCAATTAACTATCCTTTTTTTGCTTGCCAGCATTCCCTTCTACTGCGTTGTTTTCGGTCAACGATGCCACCGCATCGCCTCCCTCAAACGCCTTGTATAAGGAAATTCCGGACTTCGCAAAAAGTGTATGCAATTGGAAAATGGCGCACTAGCACATCCATATTGAAACAATTAAAGGCAATTTGATACAAATTCTATTTGCAACCCGCCCCAATATACAGTAAGATAAAGAGGTGGACATCAGGGGGTAACGGCAGTGTTAAACATTTTACGGCGTTCTCCGGCGCAGCAGAAGCCACAGGTAAAAGCGGCCGGGAAAAGTTACGGCCCCGGAAAACGGGATGCGCTCACGGGCGCGGTGAACAGGAGCACCTTTCAGAGAATGGTGGAGGACGCATTGGCAGGCGAGCATGGGCAAGGCTGCCTTCTTTTGGTGGATGTGGATCACATGCAGGAGGTCAACAACAACTACGGCAGGGAGACGGGAGACCGGGTGCTTCAGGCTGTTTATGGGACGCTGCGGGAGTATTTCAGAGGGGAAGACGGCATAGGACGGCTTGCGGAGGACACGTTTGGCGTATGGATTGAGGGGCTTTCGGCGGAGCAGGTGAGCGGCATCCGCAGGCGGATCGCCGTTGTGAACGACAGGCTGCTGCATGCGGATCGGGATATGCCCACCGTTACGCTGAGCGCGGGAGCGGCCCTGGGGGAGTCCGGCGAGAGCTACAAGGAGATGTACCGGCAGGCGCAGAAGGTTTTGAACCGGGTTAAGGAAGGCGGACGCTGCGGCTGTGAAATATATACAACATAAGAAAACGGGAGGGATATATGGGCGGCTTTTTTGGAGTGGCATCAAAGGAAAACTGTATTTTTGATCTATTTTTTGGGACGGACTACCATTCCCATCTGGGAACCAGACGGGCGGGCATGGCGCTCTATGACGCGGAGGCGGGCTTTAACCGCGCGATACATAATATTGAGAATACGCCGTTCCGCACCAAGTTTGACAAGGATGTAAACAAGATGTACGGGACGCTTGGCATCGGCTGTATCTCTGATTTTGAGCCGCAGCCGTTGATTATCCGTTCCCATCACGGCACTTATGCGATCACGACGGTAGGCAGGATTAATAATAAAGATGACATCGTTTCGGAAATTTTTAAACACGGCAAAGGACATTTTCTGGAAATGAGCGGCGGCGACATCAACGCCACGGAATTGGTGGCGGCGGTGATTAACCAGTGTGACAATCTGATCGAAGGCATTCAGTACGCGCAGGAGCTGATTGACGGCTCCATGACCATACTGATCATGACGCCGAAAGGAATTTACGCGGCCAGAGACCGGATGGGGCGCACGCCTGTCACGATCGGAAAGAAAGAGGATGCCTTCTGTGTATCCTTTGAGAGCTTTGCTTATCTAAACCTCGGTTATGTGCCGGAGCGTGAGCTTGGGCCGGGAGAGATCGTTATCGTGACGCCGGAGGGTGTGCGGACGCTTGCCGCGCCGGGGAAGGACATGAAAATCTGTACATTCCTGTGGATTTATTATGGCTATCCTTCTTCCTCTTATGAGGGAATCAGTGTGGAGGAGATGCGCTATCACTGCGGGGCGATGCTGGCGAAGCGCGACGACGCGAAGCCGGATATCGTGGCGGGGGTGCCGGATTCGGGGATAGCTCATGCGATCGGCTACGCCAACGAGTCGGGGATTCCGTTTTCCAGACCGTTCATCAAGTATACGCCCACGTGGCCCCGCTCCTTCATGCCTACGATCCAGAGCAAGCGGGATCTGATCGCGAAGATGAAGCTGATTCCGGTGCATGATCTGATCAAGGACAGGAGTCTTTTGTTGATCGACGATTCCATCGTGCGTGGTACGCAGCTTCGGGAGACGACGGAGTTCCTATACCAGAGCGGTGCAAAGGAAGTACATATCCGCCCGGCATGCCCGCCGCTGCTTTACGGTTGTAAATACCTGAATTTTTCCCGCTCCACTTCGGAGATGGAGCTGATTGCAAGGCGGGTGATTCAGGAGCTGGAAGGGGAAAACAAGTACCCGAATCTGTCGGTCTATGCGGATCCGGATACCGCGGAGTACGGGCGGATGCTGGAGGGAATCCGGGAGAAACTGAATTTCACCACATTGCGGTACCACCGTTTGGACGATATGATCGCTTCCGTCGGCATTGATAAGTGTAAGCTGTGCACCTATTGCTGGGACGGACGGGAGTGAAATCCCACGCAGTAAGCTACGGAGCATTTTGCCCTTGCGGCAGTCGCATAGGTCATGTAAGCATGACCTTTGGCTCGCTGCCGCGGGAATAGCAGCGCGGGAAACGCTTTAATCAGCGTTTCCCTAAGTCTCGCGTAAGGGAATACCAAAATACGGATATTCTCCGTATTTTAGAAAGGAAAACGGATGTTATTTAAATGTAAAAACTGTGGCGGCAACACGGTATTTTCTCCGGAAAAGAAAAAGATGTACTGCCCGCACTGCGAGAGCGTGGACAGTGAGGAAAAAATAGGGGACAGCTCCCTTGTGCAGTGTGTGAACTGCGGCGCGCCCTTACAGATCACGGAATATACTTCGGCCTGCAGGTGCGAGCACTGCGGCATGTATCTGATATTCAATGAGCGGGTGGAGGGTGCCTTTGAGCCGAAACTGATGCTGCCCTTCTGCATAGGAAAAGATATGGCGGTCGCCGCCATGGAGCATGAATTTTCCAGACGGCTTTTTGCGCCCGCCGACTTTCTCTCCACAAAGAGTCTGGAGAAGATGGAAGGGATTTACGTGCCTTTCTGGCTCTATGACTATGGCGCGTTCTATGATTTCGCGGGCGAGGGCACACGGGTCAGAACTTGGCGCAGCGGTGACACGGAGTACACGGAAACTTCCTACTTCGAGGTAATCCGGCAGATGGATGTGGATTTTGACCGGATTCCGGTGGACGCTTCCATCGCCATGGACGACGGTATTATGGATTTGATGGAGCCTTACGATTACCGGGCGCTTGCGGACTTTGAACCGCAGTACATGTCCGGCTTTTTCGGGGAGGTCTACAATCAGGAGGCGGAGGAACTGGACGGGAGGGCGCAGGCAAAGGCAAGGCAGGCTTCGGAGGAACTGATGCAGCGGTCTATGACGGAGTATACCACGGTGCGGCCGTTTCGGAAAAACTTAAATTTGAACAGAGAGAGCTTCTGTTATGCGCTGATGCCTGTCTGGCAGTATGTTTACCGCTATAAGGATCAGTCTTATCTGTACCATGTCAACGGACAGACGGGGAAGGTGATCGGTGTGACGCCCGTCTCCAGGGGAAAAGTGCTGGCTTACGGGGCTTCGGTGTTTGCGGCGGTGACGGCGCTTGGCTGTATGGCGGTACATGTGCTGGAGATCTTATAAACTTCGGTACAGGCCGCAAAAGTGTCGGCTCCGGCTTATTCGGACCGGCGGGAAAGGACGGGAACGGTGAGAGAGTATTTTCGTTATTTTAAGTGGCTGTATATCATACTTGCCGCAGTCGCGCTTCTGACAGTCGTGCTTCACGCTGGGCATTGGGCGCTGGCGAGGACAATGAATTATCAGCGGACAAATGCCGAATGCATGACGGATGAGCGGGTATTTGACAATGCCGGTGTGCTGTCGGACAAGGAGGAGGAGAAGCTGCGCAGGCTGATCGCCAAGCGGGAGAAGCAGACGGGCTGTGATATCGTGCTTGTCACGCTGAAGGAGCCTTTGAAAGATTTCGCCAGGGCCATTGAGCCGGGTGTGGCTTCAGAGGAATATGTGAGGGTGTACGCGGAGCAGAGCTGGGAGAACATGGGCTTTGGCTATGACAGGCCGGACGGCGACGGCGTGATGCTGGTGGACAACTGGTCGAGGGAAGACGACGGCAGAATACATACCTGGCTGTGTACCACCGGACGGGCGAGGGACGCTTACTATGTGGAAGATATCGATCATCTTCTGGACAATGTGTACCGCTATGTGGAGAAGAACCCGTACCGCGCTTACAAGACCTACATCAACGACTTTTATCACGATATGATGGGCTGGAATGTGTCTCATCTGTCCGTGCCGGGTTTTGTGCCGTGGCTGGCAGGAATCATAGCGGCTGTTATTTTCTGCGCCGTAAACTGGCGTTCCAAAGAGGGGAAAAAGACGACTACGGCAACTACCTATGTGGCGGGCAGAGAGCCTGTGTTCCGGGTAGCGCAGGATCGGTTTTTGCGAAAGACGGTGACGCAGCGGAAAATCCAGACGAGCAGCGGCGGTCACGGCGGCGGAGGCGGAAGCCATGGAGGCGGGGGCGGTCATCATGGCGGCGGCGGACACAGCCGCTAAGCATACACGTTCCTTTAAAAATCTGTAGATTCTCGAATAATCAATTCTGTATCTAAAATAAACCGTTGAGGCAGCTTTGTCGGATCAGCGATCATGGACAGAAGCTGCGTACAGGCCATAAATCCCATGTCATGCCGGGGCTGGTTGATGGTGGTGATGTTTGGGGTGGTCATAACGGAGATGTCAATGTTGTCGAATCCCGCAACCATAATATCTTGTGGAACACGGAAGCCTTCCAGGGCGCAAGCCCGGAGGGCGGCGGCTGCCATGATGTCGGATGCACAGAATATGGCATCCGGCGGGGAGGCTGTTTTGAGCAATGCGGAAATGGCGGAAACAGCGGTACTGAAATTCCCGTCCGGCACGGTGACGATGTGGAGGGGGTTTACGGTAATTCCTGCCTGTTCCAGTGTTTCGCAGTATCCCTGCAGACGCAGTTTGGCATAGGTGTAGCGTGCCGGGTCGGAGTTGACCAGGGCTATCTGTTTCCTGCCTGCGTTCAGAATGTAGCGCAGCATCTTGCGTGTGGCTTCCAGATTATCAATGGTAATATAAGAAATGTCATTCACTTCATTAAATTCACTGCATTGCACAAGCGGGGTTCTCAGTTTTAACTGATCCAGCACATCAATTTCAAGCTTTTGCATGATAACAACACCGGAAATATTGGATTGGCTGATAAAATTAATAATTTGGTGAATATTAAATTTTGAGAGCGTTTCGTTCACGATCAGCAGCTGACAGCCATTTTGGTTGGCAGCATCCTGAATACCCAGCACGATATCTGTGTAAAAGGGATTGTTAAAAACCGGTACAATAGCAAGAATGCGCATGTCATGGGTCATGGGAGCAACGGCATCGGGCAGTGTTCCGCCTAATTCTTCGATGGCACGGTAGATAATTTTCAGGGTTGCGTGTTTGACCAGATGAGGCTGTTTTAAGGCACGGGAAACGGTTGACACAGACAGCCCGGTTTTTTCGGATATTTTCATGTATGTTACGTTTGATCTGTTCATGAAATAGATTCTCCCACTGCGATTTTGGCGTACTTGTACAGGACTACTTTAAATGATATATGATTCAAATTATTGCGTCAAGCAATAAAATGAAAAGAAATGAAAAAAACGCAAAAAAATGGTAAAAATATTTGCATAGTATATGCGGAAGCGGAAAAGTTAACAATTTTTTTTAGAAAAGGCAAAAATATTATGTTAGTTTAGCTAATGAAATAAAAGGAAAATGTGATAATATTGAAAATTTTTCGCAAAATGAATGATAAAT
>VSNH01000083.1 GCA_009774215.1 Lachnospiraceae bacterium | reverse complement strand
GTGTAGGCGGCACAGTTGATGATCGCGTAGGGTTTCACCTCCCTTACAAAGCCCGTCACCTCGTCAATTTTCGTGATGTCCAGCTCCCCCACATCCGTGTTTACCAGCTCATATTCCGCGCTGCCCGCGTACTCCAAATTGACGGCCCGCCCAAGCTGCCCGTTGCAGCCCGTCACGATTATCTTCTTCATCTTATTTTCCTTTCCTTCATCCTTTTTTCTGCCTATTCTGTTTTTTCTTTACCGCCCTGATTCTCTATCAATTTCTGCACTTTCCTTTTGGCTTCCTCCAAATCCTTACAACCGTCTAAAATCATATCTACCATTTCAAGAATGGTCTTAAATTGTTTATCCGTCATAGTTTCTACCATTTCCTTTCCTCCGTATACAGCAAATTACCCGTCCCATTGAACCAGATTAATTCTATTATACGCTATCTATCGTTATTCACACAATGAATTTCTTATAAATCCAACAAATCCCCTTTAAATATCCCCCGCATACCCACAGCAATCCCGAGCGACACCACCCCGGCGAACAGCACCACGACATACTCAAATCCTTTACTAACTTCAAACAGAACGCCGTACATGGCATTGCCGACCGGCTGCGCGCACATGGACATGGTCATAATCACTGCGATTACCTTTCCAAGCAGATGCGGCGGCGTCACCGTCTGAAAGAAAGTCATCATCTGCACGGTAAAAATTGTGCAGCACGTCATAACCGCAAAACAGCTTGCCGTCAAAATCACATAATTTACCATGCCGGATGAAAACACCGCCAGCGATACGGAAACGGGAAACATGCATCCCGCGGAAATGACAATCAGCCTACCCGCCTTCTGAACGGACAGCCGCTTTGCCAAAAGGCCCGCGCAGATACCGCCCGCAAGCCCGCCCGCCGCCAGTATCCCTTCCGCGTAGCCGTAAAGCCTGTTGGCCTGCGCCGCATCCAGCGCAAGCACCTCCGTCACCAGATAGGGCAGCGCCACCGTAATCATGGAAGACAAAAACAGATTGATTCCGCAGACCGACAGAACCGCCTTTCCGATCACGGGCCTGTCTTTACGGACAAAGCGGACGCTCTGCGCAAAATCCAACTTTACCGTCTGCCACACGCCGCCCTCCGAAAGCTGTTTCTGAAAGGGGATATGAATAAAAATCTCCATAACCGCCGAGAGTACAAAACATGCCACACAGACCCAAAGCACCGGCTTAAGGCCGTATGCACTGTACAAAATCCCTCCAAGCACCGGCCCCAGCAGCGCCGCCAGGGAGCTTATGGTGTTGACAACGGAATTTGCCGCCATAATCTGCTCCTGCCCCACCAGCGCCGGAATGGCTGCCTGCACGGATGGCTGGTATGCCCCCGCAATCCCAAACAAAATCATTAAAGTTACGGTCAGCAGGGCAACCAGATTCACCCCGTCCATCAGCAGGCCAAACGCCAGGATTAGCGCCGCCGTAAAAAAGTCCAATATGACCATGACGTTTCTCTTATTCACCCTGTCAGCAATCATGCCGCCCACAGGCGAAAGCAGGATTGCAGGAATAAACGCGCACGCCATCACCGTGCCGTAGAGCGCCGACGAGCCGGTCCGGTTTAACAGATACAGCGGCAGCGCAAACCGCAGGGCGGCATTGCCGAACAGGGAAATGATCTGCCCGATCACCACTAATGTAAAATCTCTTGAAAATAATTTTTGATTCATGTCTTGATTCTCCCTTTTCTATTATTAATACCTACCGTCGGTATGCATTTCTATAAAAAAAACGCCGCCCGTCAACAACGACCAGAGGATGCTTCGCATTCTCCCTCAATGGTTTACACTGTCGCACATTTCTATAGATCCTTGTCACAGGACAGAAATATTTTTATTTACGTTCCTGATAAATCACTGTCAGTTCTCGCATCCTCGCTATCATTTCCTCGTCCACAATATCCAGTCCCATACCCTTAAGCATCTGGTCAAACACCAGAAACTTATGGTAAGTTTCCTCCTCGGAACTATCAAATATCATAGGGTTGATCCAGACATTTGCCACAAGTGAAACCAATTCGGCAAGCTGTTTCGGATGCTCCGCCACGATCGAGCCGTCGGCAATTCCCTCCTCGATAATCGGCTGGATATACTCCGGTGCCGTCAACTCTATCGTCTCATACAAAAGACTGGCCAAAAGCCGCGGATTATTATAAAAGCCGGGAGCTACCTGAAACATCTCGTCCTGCGCGGGACGGCACAGCGAAGATTTGAACAGGGTCCTCAGCTTCTCTATGCCGTTTAAGTCTTTGCGTTCCTGTATGCCCGTCAGCTTTCGGTTGGATTCCTCCATAATTCTGTCCGTGACCGCGTCCAAAATTTCCTCTTTCGACTTAAAATGGTGATAGATCGCACCCTTGCTCAATCCGCCCAGATTGTCGATAATATCCTGAATGGACGTATGCTCATACCCCTTTTCCATAAACAGACGACCCGCAACATCCAAAATCAAATTGACTGTCTCCTCAGGATACTTATTTCTCGCCATCGCTTTCCCTCTCAAACATACTTTTAGTATGTATATAAATAACATACCATCGGTATGTTTGTCAACCTGCTTTTTAAGAAATTATATAGTGACTCACTTTGATCATTGTGCTAAAATGTACGCGTTGGCAATGAGCAGAGCGCGGGCATCAGCATAATTGGAGTGGGGAGCTTGCTCACCGAAACAAGTATGCTGATGCCTGCATAGGGCGAAGCCCGCGAGCGAGGAAAACCGCAGGTTTTTCGAGCTTGCACTGCGAAGTACGCAGACTGCAATTATAACTAAGGAGGATTTACGCAAAGCATGAAGAGATTACAAGTTTTACTCCTCGTCGCCTTGTCTTCTGCCCTGCTCCTGACCGGATGCGGTAAGGAAAAGGAAGAAAAACTGGAGGTTGAGGCGACTGTCGTGGAACAGATCATCGACGATTTTCCGGAGGAGGAAGAAAAACCGGAAGAGGCAGAAAAAGAGCCGGAACCCGACGAAGATACGCCCCCGGAAGAGGGCATGGTGCGGAGCCGCATCACCAACGAGTGGGTGACTGAGGATGTCAATAACACAAGGCCACTCGCCATTATGACGCCCAACACAAAAACCGCTTCCCACTACGGCATTTCCAACGCGGATGTCGTGTACGAATGTAATGTGGAGGGAAGCATCACCCGGCTGATGTGGATTATACAGGACTGGAAAAACGCCGACAAACTCGGCAACATCAGAAGCTGCCGCGACTACTACGTGTACTGGGCTTTTGAGTGGGATGCCCTCTACGTGCATTTCGGCGGCCCCTTCTACATAGACGAAGTGATCAAGCGCACGGACGATATCGACGGTAAGACCAGCAGCAATTTTTTCCGGGATAAAAACGCGAAAAATGCGACCGACAACGCTTTCATAGATGCCGTCGGCGTCCTTGCCGATGCGGATAAGAAGGGATACGCTACCCAGATGCGCGACGGCTACGCCGACGAACAGCACTACCGTTTCGCCCCCGTAAACGAGCCCAACGACCTGTCGCAGTACAGCGACGCCATCACGGCGAATCGGGTGGATCTGTCTCCCGCCTACCCCGTGACCAACTGCTACTTCGTCTACAACGGTGAAACCGGGCTTTACGAGAGATTCCAGCACCTTTCCGGCTCCTCGGACGGCCCGCACACGGATCTGGCCACAGGAAAACAGCTTACCTTTAAGAATATTCTGGTGCAGAATACCTACTATGAGGTGCGCGATGATAAAGGCTATCTGGCATTCCAGTGCCATGACAACACGCGGGACGGCTGGTTTTTCACAAACGGCAAGGGCATCCACGTCACCTGGGAAAAGACTTCCGATTACGGCGCGACAAGATACTATGACGACGCCGGAAATGAGATCGAGTTAAACACCGGCAAGACAATGGTATGCATCGTGGAAGACGGGGATTCCTTCCTGGTAGACAATCAGGAAATAAAGTGATTCCAGCAATTATCGGATTATTGATTGACGCATAGCAGTATGTAAGAGGGAGCTTCCAGCCGGCTGCTCCCTCTTACTGTTTCCCTGTATATTGTCTCACAGGCGCCGCACATTTTCACTTCGCATCCTGTACAATCCAAATCCCGCCCGCCCCGTAAGGCTGTATCATTTTCACCTTCGCGCTCCCGCCGTCCGTCTTGAAAGAAACGGTCGCTTCCACGCTGCCGTCCGGCTGACTGCTGCCCGCCGCGACAACTGCCGCCAGCGCAATTCCCTTGACAGCACGGTTCGGCGTGCGCCAGCGCCCCGTCCGTTTCACTGAAAGCGCCCATAAAAGAGAGCGGGGATACAAAAGTAAAAGGACGCAGAAGCCAATACAGCACAAACCCCCACAGGAGATAACTAAGGAAGCGCTGATTAAATCAGCACTTCCTTAGAGCCTCCGGCGGATGCACACGGATTTGCAAAGGAATGTGCCGCTTCGCGGCGCAAATCCGGTGCGGGAAACGCTTTAATCAGCGTTTCCCTATATATCTTCGGCGCACGGCAAAGCATCATTCGTAACAGCAAAACCGCCAGTACAACGCCGCCCGCGATCATGCCGCGGTACAGTACCTTTAAAAGCATCTCCCCACCGCCGCCTATGTACGACATATGAAATGCACGATTCTGCCCCATCTGAAACAAAATTCTCACGCCTTCTAACACCCGTTCTGTCCATTCCTGCATAGTTTCCAACCTCACTTCCATTCTCCATAATTCCCTCTATCGTGTACGGTTTTTTCAATAATCTCCTGCATCTCCCTGATTTCTTCCTCCGATAATTCATTTCTCGAAGTAAAGGCTGTCAGGAATTTCGGCAGGGAACCTCAAAACGATTCCTCCGCAAACTGCCTGCTCTGCATGGCACGAAACTCTTCCCTGCCCACAAGTGAAGTCACCGTCCCCTTCTCATTCCGAAAAAGTCCCCTGTCACAGACCCTGCGTAAAACCGTGTAGGTCGTAGATTTTTTCCAGTTTAATTAGTCGCCGTAAAAAATATGAAAAACCGTGAATACATCACCGTCTCCGAGGACGGCTATCTCCATCTGACAGATGAAGGACGAAGGATCGCGGAGAGCGTCTACGAACACCATACCCTGCTGACGGAGTGGCTGGTTCATCTGGGTGTCGATCCGAAGGTCGCAGCAAGCGATGCCTGCAAGATGGAACACGACATCACCCCGGAAAGCTATGAGGCAATGAAAAATTGCATCCTTTCCATTTTAGGGCGGGATGAAAGACGTAGATTTTTATGGCGCACGACACGATATGCCGCTTACATTGGCAGGAACAGGAGAGGAAAACATTATCAGGAAAATCAGTGGGAAGCAGGAAGTCAAGACACATCTGGAGAACCAGGGGCAATTGGGACATTCCGACATAGAAACCGCATATCGGGCGTACTATTACGCTCTGTACGATACTGAGGAGAAAATAGAGATACTGAGCAGTATCAAGATCGGTTAACCCCTGTTAACCCCCATTTGCGCCATAAAAATACAATAAGAAAAGCGTCTCAACCCCAGTGTTTACAAGGAATTGAGCCACTTAACAAAGAGAGGCGCAGACCGGATTTGAACCGGTGAATCAGGGTGTTGCAGACCCATGCCTTACCACTTGGCTACTGCGCCATATTCAATTATTACCGATCTTCCGACCGATGACTCCAACGGGAATCGAACCCGTGTTACCGCCGTGAAAGGGCGATGTCTTAACCGCTTGACCATGGAGCCTGACGAAAGGCTTCATGTAGCCTTAACGAATGATATAATACCATATCTCACGGCGTTTGACAAGGGGAAAATCATATCACAGGGATATTTTTTTATAATAGAGTATGCTATAATTTCAATGTTGCCACAAAAGGTGTTACCACAAAATAAATTTGCATGGAGGAACCGCAAAATGTTAAATACGTTTGTAGAGCATATGAAAGAAGCCGGTTGGACTGTTGAATTATATGAAAGTCAAAACAAGCATATTACAAGTACAATAACAGCCCGATACAAACACATTCCGAAACAATGGATGGAATTTATCGAAACAGTCCAGTGCATGATGAACGCGGAAGAAACAGTCTGGTTCTTATGCGCGAATGATTTTGAAACCCAAAGCGACGGAGCTTTCCAGTGGAATGAGTGGGAGAAAATCGGACTTGAATCTGCAGCCAACGACAAAGAGTGGGAAAGCAGAATCAAAACTTTCTGGGACAACCACCTTCCAATTGTCATGTCCGTAAAAGGCTGCTACTCTTATTATGCGATTTCTATGAAAGATGGATCCGTTGTCCGGGGAGCCGAACCGGAATTTGAAGAATGTGAAATTATCGCTCCGTCGTTTATTGCGTTTACGGAAAAGATCGGCAAAGGGGCATTACAATTATAAACGATCAAAAAACAGCAGTAAACCTGTCCCACAGATTTACTGCTGTTTTCCCATTTTATTCCATGCAATCAAACCTTCCGCGTCAGAACGCCCACGGCACGCATATCCTCCGGGATCCGGCACACCATCTTCCCGTCGGCAATTTTGACGTCCGCCTCCGCGTCGGAGTAAACTTCCTCAATCTGGTATATCCCGTTCGCGGGAAGGGGCGCTTCCAGAACGCCGTCGTGTTCCCCGTTAAAGCTGTGGAATACGGCAAGCAGCCCGTCCTTCCGCTCGTGCTCCACGCCGCCCTCTGTTCGCACAAGGCACTGCCAGCCTTTCGGATGACGCCAACTCACCACCTTCGGCCCGTAAAGTCTGCTGTAACCGTCCTTGATAACAGGCGCCGCCTTTTTGTAAAAGGCAATACCTCTGTCAATCACATCCCACTGTGCCTCCGTCAGTTTCGTCACATCCCCCGACAGGCACATCCTACCCAGAAACGTGTTGGCGATAGAATAGGCAATTCTTTTGAGGGAATCACTCTCCCGTATCACCGCCCAGATCTGGCTCTGCCTCGGCAGAATCACGCGGTGCAACGCCGCCGCGATAATCGGAATCTCCTCGCATTCATGGGCATCCGAGAAGGATGCCATACTGCACTCGCCCATCATAAGCGGCTCCAGCTTGTGCCCGCCAGAAGAGCAATTTTCCAGAATGATGCCGGGAACCTTCTCTTTCACCTTACGGATAAAGGCAAGCGACGCCTCCATATTCTGCCGCAGCCCTTCGCCCAAGGACTCCGCACCGTCGCACCCCACGCCTATCGTATCGTTATAGTCCATCTTCATGTAGGAGAAGCCGTACTTCTCCAGCGTGCCGATCACTCTCTCTTCCAGATAGTTCTGCACCCACTCCTGCCGCATATCCCAGAATCTTCTCATGGAAGTGGTGAGCGGTCTGCCGTTTCTTGTAAGCAGATGTTCCGTTTTCCGATAGCTTTCCGCCCTCTCTCCCACGTTGTCAATTTCAAACCAGATACCCGGCTTCATGCCATGCGCTTTGATGGCGTCCACAGTCTTGTCGAACCCTTCCGGGAACAGTTCTTTTGATACATGGTAATCGCCCATTGACACATCCCACGGAACGCCTTCCTGCTTAAACCAGCCGCAGTCAATCACAAAATAGGAAAAGCCTTTATCCTTAACAGCCTCCAGAATCCCACAGATATTTTGGTGGGAAGGGCAGCCCCATGTTGTGCAATACTCGTTAAAAATAATGGGGAGCGTCTGCTCCGACTCCGGCCCCGCATCCACCGCTTCATACAAAGCCGCCGTCATCCTCTGTGAAATTTCTTCGATACCGCCGCCCCTGCACACAGATAAAATTGCCACGGGCGTCACAAAGCTTTCTCCCGGCGCGACCCTTTTCAGCCAGTGCCCGAAATCATAGTCCGCCAGTCCACCGGAAAGAGCCGCATCGTCGCCCCTGCGGTAAACCTCCATCTGCCAGCTTGCATTGTGACAGATCATCGCACCCCAGAAGATATCGGACTTTGTATCTTCCATCACCGCGTAAGGAAAGTACCCGTTGACCGGCATGGAACCTACCTGCCCGAACCGCTCGCAGCGCACCGCATGACCGCCCCACGAAGGTTCCAGCTGTAAATCTTCCAAAAGCTGCGACTCTGTTCTCCCCTCCATGCTCCATACGCTGCGGATGCGGTGCAGCTTCAGCAGTCCGCTCTCATCCGCGCCAACAAACGGTGAAATCCCGCTCAAAGAAAAGCTGGAAAGCATTTCCAGACCCGCCGCTTCCTTGGAATCATTCTCAAATTCCGTGTAAGAGAGCAGGCTCTTCTTCCCCTGTTTCCAAATCAGATAATGACGGTAGCGGTAACCACGCTTATCTGACAAAGTCGTGCAGACTGCCGTCCCGCCGTTTCCGTCCTCTGCTTTGCGCACTTCTTTCGCACAACCTTCCTGCCTCTCAGGCGCAGAACACGACGCGCTGGCTCCCCGCTCTATGACAGCAGCGGCACCGTCCATCACATCCTGTCCCTCAAATACCAGATTCAGCACGGACGCGCTCTGCCGCATCGTCCTGCCACCCGCGTAACCGCCTGCATAAGTGTCCCCGGACAGCTTTACCTGCACGAGAGAATCCGGGTACGGCTTTTCCCTGTAAGAGACCTCATAAGTCTCATCCGCCGGGAGCAGCACAAGCTCCACGCTCCCCGTCTCCTCGTCTTGCACATAACATGCGCGCATATCACCCAATATAAATTCACTGTATATTTTTTTCATGCTTTCCCCATTCCGCACAAACTGCTACCGCATTCTATCTGTTTTTCCGCAATGCCTCTTCCTGCAGCCGATCAAACATCTCCATACACTCATCCACCGTCGCGCCTCCTAACAGCTCCCGCACGATCAGGCAGGTGTTCCCCCACTGTTCCACATCCATTCCCGCATTGGAACCAAGAACATAGACATTCTCCTGTATTTTGTCATTCAGCGGCTTCAGCGAATCCACACACTCGACTTCCACATTTTTGGACGGGGAGATTACCCGGTTCGTCTCCGCGTAAATCTGCAGGGCTTCATCGGAAAGCATGATGTCCAGGACGGCCAGCGCGTCTTCCCCATGCTCCGCGTTAATACCCACGCCGAAACCTGTCATGGGCATGACAGGCATCTGCCCCCGGCTGCTCGGGAAGCCAATGACCTGCATTTCAAAATCTGTCTTCCCGTAAGCGGTCTCCGTGTTCGCCGCGCCCCAGTACGCCATAACGATGGGTGTCTTCTGGGCAAGGAAATCCGCCCCCTCCCCCTCGATCGCCTCACTCACAAGCGCCTTTTCGGCATCCACATATCCCTTGTCAATCATCTCCTGCAAGAACTCAAATCCCGGACGCATATAGTCGCTGTATTTGCTCTCCCCGCTGTTTAGTGCTGCGATTTCCGCCTCTGTATTCCCGCCGTTGTATAAATCCGCGTAAGCCTGCGCCAATACAAAGGTTTCCAGCCACCATCTGTTGGCGCCCACCGGCGTCTCTATTCCGTTTTCCTTAAACACGCTACAGCACTCTAAAAAATCTTCCGGTGTCTCCGGCAAAGTAAGATGATACTTGTCGAACATATCTTTATTGATAAACAGCCCGTAAGCCACTACCTCCTGCGGAATCGCCACCAGCTTTCCGTCTACCATATTTGCCGCCTTCACCTCATCCCGCAGATTTTTAGTGCAGTCCAACCCGGACAGATCCTGCAGTTTCCCCTCTTCTCCCAATGCACGGAGCGTATCCGAATTCAGCAGATAAATATCATCCATATCGTTGCGCGCCCTGTCCAGCGTCACCTCGTCATATGTCTTATCCTGATAGTCTTCTGCCGTATACGTCACATAGCCCACACTTACACCCAGCTTTTCCTCTGCCAGCAAAATTGTCTTATCCGCCGCGCTCCTTGCCACATTTTCCACATTGGCTTCCGTCTTTTCCATAGGACTGAACAGGCTTACTTCCCGATTCGTCTCATCCTCCACAACAATCAAATTATTATCGAAACCGCTTTTCCCGCCGCACGCCGCTATAGAAAAAGCTGTTATTCCGGCAAGGCACAATATCCCCCATTTGCTGAAACCGCTCTTTCTACTCATTTACACCCTGACCTCCATTAACCCATAATTCCAAGATTGCTTTATTGCAGTCCAGGCGCACTGCCACGCATACCACATTATGTGTATCTATTTGTCATAATCATGCATCCGTATGCTTTGTATATTGCCTGATTACCTGCTTTAACAGCTCTATATCGATCGGCTTAGCCAAATGGATGTCCATGCCCGCATCCAACGCCTCCTTTTCATCCTCCGCAAAAGCGTTCGCCGTCATTGCGATAATGGGAATCGTCCGCGCGTCCTCACGCTCCAGCGCCCTGATCGCTCTGGTGGCATCATAACCGTTCATAACCGGCATCTGCACATCCATGAGAATGGCGTCAAACTCACCCTCCCCGGCTCTCTCAAACCGCTCCACCGCAAGCTGCCCGTTCTCCACAATCTCGCACCCTGCATTCTCATAAGCAAGAATCTCCCGAAGGATCTCCGCGTTAATCTCATTATCCTCAGCCGCCAGAAAATGCAGCCCTGACAGACTTGGTCCGGACTCCGCCGCAGACTCCCCGCCTGTTTTTGGCTCTGCCTTCATCTCCTGTATCTTTTCTTTGAAAGCCGACGCAAAAAACGGTTTTAGCAGAACGCCGACATTCTCTGTCTGATTCAAGTCAACGGCTCCCTCTTTGCCGTGATCCGACAGAACCAGAACAAGAACCGTTTCCCCGATCATCTCCCGAATCTGATTGATCGCCTGCGCCGCATCCGTCTCCACGACATTTCCGCCAAGCAGCACCACCTGATAGCTGTCCGCATGATTTTCCAGCAAAGACAAAGCCTCCTGCATACTGTGCGCCAAATCCGCCTCCACGCCCACATCGCCCATGAGCGTCTTTATATTTCCGCAAGTCTCCTCATCCGTGTCCATAACAAGCATCCGCGAAATACCCATCTGCGCCCAGAACTGCCTGTCTGCCTGTCCCTCCGGGATGCGGAACTCCAACTCAACCCTAAACAGGCTGCCCTGATCCACCTCGCTGAAAACGTCAATCGTGCCGCCCATCAGCTCTATAATATTCTTGGTGATTGCCATACCAAGCCCCGTGCCCTGCACCTTATTGGTAGTGCTGTTTTCCGCCCGCGTAAAGGCATCGAATATCGTTTCCAGATACTCCTTCGTCATACCGTATCCGTCATCCTGCACCTCGATCCTGATATGCTCAAACTGATTGGATCGCTGTTTCAGACCAATAATCCGAAACCAGATGCTGCCTCCTTCCGGCGTATATTTGACAGCGTTGGATAACAGATTAATCAAAATCTGGTTAATTCGCGTCTCATCGCCCAGCAGAAACTCATGTTTGATTCCCGTCACTTCCACTGAGAACTTCTGTGATCTCACCTCTGCCATCGGGCGGATAATCGCATCCACGGAAGACACCAGATCGTTTAAAGTAAATTCTTCCACATTCAGAACAACCTTGCCGCTCTCTATCTTAGACACATCCAGAATATCGTTGATCAGACTGAGCAGATGCTGCCCGGACGCCATAATCTTCTTCGTATAATCCCGCACTTTTTCCGGGTTTTCTGCATCTCTGGCAAGCAGCGTCGTAAATCCCAGTACCGCGTTCATCGGCGTGCGGATATCGTGGGACATATTGGAGAGAAACATGGTCTTTGAATTGCTTGCAATCTGTGCCGCCTGCAATGCCTCCGCCAGCCTGCGGTTGCTGATCTCTCTCTCCTCCTCCCGCTCCTTGCGAAGTTTACTCTTCTGCCTCTGGTTCAGATAATATAAGGTGCAGCACAGGATAAAAGCGGTCAGCATAACAAAAACCACTATAAAAATATTCTGATTGACAGTCCTGCCTTCCTGTTGTATCGCCTCGATCGGCACATAGCCGATCAGATAAATCGTGCCGCCGTTTACCGACCACATGTAATTCAATGCATCTTTATTTCTGATATCATGGTAGAACATGATGTTCTTATTGTGTTTCAGGCAGTCCTCCACCTCTTCCCGAAGACCCTCCTCCTGAATATCGTTGGCACGGTAAAAATCCGTCAGGTTCAAGTGTCCCGCGCTCCGTTCCCCCATGCCTTTAGGTTTTAAAACAAACCGCTCAGTCTCTGCATCCATGATATAGAGCATTGCCTGCTGATTGTAAAAACCCTCCGGCAGCGACTTGTCAAAGGTATCATAAATATATTCCACATAAAGCGTGGCGATCTCCTGTTCATCTCTTATTACCGGGCATTTGATGCAGTAAGCCCACGTTCCCATATAGTTTAAGTAAGACTGTGACACCGGCAGTCCATCAATCATTCCCCCTGCGGAAAAGTCCATTTCCTCTTCTGTGAATGTCTCTCCCGTGCTGCACACGCCTACCGTTTCACCCGACCGTATCCAGCCGAGTTTTACCATGGTTTCACTCTTTTTAAAGTTGAGGACATACTCTTCCGGTCTCTCCATATCGGCAATGCCCTGCGCCATCAGCCTCTGATACTCCGCCTCTTTGTTGAGAATCGCTTCAATTGTACATTTGATCAGATCAAGGCTCTCATTCAGATTCTGCGTTGCTGACGCCGCCATCTCTGTCATAATTCTATGAGAAACGGAAAAAACGATGACACCCAGAATAAGAAAGACCAAAACGATAGAAACAAGCAATGAAATTCCTCTATCTCTCTTACTTTCATTACGTTTCTTACTCATTTTGATCCCCATTCCGCTTTTAGAACTAACTACTTCAGTACTTATCATTTCTTTACTCTTATTATATTCCAGTTGTGATATAAAGTCAGTATAAAATTACTTTTCCGGCCCAAATAGCGCCGCCGTCTTCTCCATCCGCTCCGCAATCTTCACCCCAAACGGGCAGCGGCTCTCACAAGCCTTACAGCCAATGCACGCATCCGCGCCGCGCTCAAGCGCCAGATAGTGCTCCCTCACACTGGCGGGAACCTCCCCCTGCATCACGGCAAGATCATAATATTTGTTTACCATGGCAATATCAATCTCTTTCGGGCAGGGCTTACAATGCCCGCAGTATGTACATTCGCCCTTACCGAAAGTATTGCGTGGCGCCTTTGCCAGAACTGCGGCATAGTTCTTTTCCGCCTCAGAGGCTGTCTCGTAAGCCACAGCCTGCTCCACATGCTCCGGTATATCGTATCCCGCCAAAACCGACGCAACCGCCGGACGGGTCAGACAGTAATGAATACACTGTACGGGCGTCAGCGCAACACCAAAAGGCGAACGCGCCGCATCAAACAGCCTGCCTCCGGCATAAGGTTTCATAACGGTAATGCCTACATCATTCTGCTCGCACAGCTTAAAGACTTCCGCCCTTGCCGGATCAATACCGCCAAATCCGTCCTCATATTCTTCGACAAAATAATCATCAATATTATCCGTAGGCGGCAGAAGATCAAACGCGGGATTGATGCTGAAAAGAATCATCTCAATCAACCCGCTCTCCGCAGCTTTCTTTGCCATAAGAGGGTTGTGCGTACTCATGCCGATATGACGTATCGTTCCCTTCTCCTTCAATTCCTTCACATATTCGATAAAAGGCCCATTCATCGCATTATCCCAGTCAGCTTCCTGATCGATAAAATGAATCATACCCAGGTCAATATAGTCTGTCTGTAAACGTGTCAGCAGATCCTCAAACGCCTCCCTGCATTTCTCCAAGTCACGGGTTCTCTCATACTGGCCGTTCTGCCAGGTGGAACCGATATGCCCCTGAATAAACCATTTTTCACGTCTTCCCGCCAGCGCTTTCCCAATCTTTGTGCGGACATTCGGCTCTGACATCCAACAATCCAGAATGTTAATTCCCAGTTCGTCCGCCCGATCAATCATGGCTTTGCACTCTTCGTAGTCGTGGCGCTCCAGCCACTCGCCCCCAAAACCGACCTCACTGACCATCAATTCCGTTTTCCCAAGTCTGCGATACTGCATGATTTCCCTCCTTTGATTTGTTCCGTTTCTCCACTTACCTAATTTGCGGGATTCCTTTCCTTGATTCTTTCATTGTAAGGCAATGATATGTTAAAGTCAACGCGGGAATGTGTATTGAAATACAAGAAAGGATACGTTATCATAAAATCAGTGATTATGAATGGGATGTGGAAGATGAATGACACAACATACACTGAGAGACTGAAAAAAGAATACAAAATATGCGTTTATCTGTTTGCGGCAGCTCTGCTGATAACAGCAATCACATTCCTGCCGTATCTGGCGGATTATTATGTCCTGCAGCCGGACAGCACCATTCTTGCCTACTACGCCGACCATTCGGTTGACAGATACTACCGCTTTGAAACTATTGTAATCGGTCTGAGTATCATGACACTGTTATTTTTTAGTCGGCGGCTTTGGGTGGCTCTTACCATACCGTCGCTGCTGCTCATGTTTTTAGCCTATGCAGACAACATTAAATATGCCGCCCTGAATGAACTTCTGCGTTTTAATGACTTGATGGTTACGGAAGCGGCGGGAATCGCGCTGCGATATCTCAACCTGAAATTCACTTCTTCACAGCTTAAAGTATTGATATATGTATTTCTTTTATGTGCCGGTGGATTTGCCGCTGACCGGCTTTGTCGGAAATATCCTCTTTTTTTACAAAAGGAACCCTCACTGCTCAAACGTCGGCATACATTAAGTCTTGCCCTTGGCTGCATCTGTCTGGCAGGGCTGCTTGGCTATGGCGGTTACTTTATCGGAAACGCATACAGCATGACGTCCCTTGATACCATAGATGTAAAAGGAAAAGAAAGTGAACAGTACATCGTTTATAATTTTATAAAAAACGACAAACTGACCAATATTAACATGAGCAACGTGCAGGACAGCTACCGCTTTTTCACTGACAGCCGTCCGGCAAACGAGGGAACAGAATCCGCCACCCGTCCGAGTGTAATCGTCATAATGAACGAATCGTGGTGGAACACGGATAATATTACGGGCAGCAACGTTACTTTTTCATCCGACCCGATGGAAATCTACCGGAAGCTTGAAAAAAGCTGTTCCTCCGGATGTCTTACAACCAATCTGTTCTGCGGCGGCACAATTGGCTCCGAAACGGAATTCCTGACCGGGCTGAATACAAAATACTTTACATCCTATACCGGCATCGCTTCGGCGCTTGAAAAACGCAAGGTACCGTCCATTGTGGATTATTTCAATGCGTTGGATTATGATACCGTGGCAATCCATCCCTATGATGGAAACTTTTATGGCAGAAGCACGATGTATTCGGCTTTGGGTTTTGATCAGATTGTGTTTGAGGATGACATGGATTATACCGATATTTATTCGTGCTATATTTCTGATGAAAGCCTTGCCCGGCAGATTATTAAGGAATACGAGGAGAATCCTGCCGAGCAGAAATTTATATATGCCGTTTCCATAGGAAATCATATACAAGGTCTGGACCGTAAGCATGACTCCCTAAAGCCTTATCCCTATCCGATTTCCGTGAATCTGAAAGGCAATCTGGACGAGGAAGCTTATATGGATTTGGTAAGTTACATCAACGGAATTTATCTCGCTAATGAAGCCTTTGAAGAGCTGACGGATTATTTTGCGCAGACAGACGAACCTGTCGTGCTTGCAATGTATGGGGACCATATGCCCGGTTTTTCCAAAGAGGCATTAGAGTTAATGGGATTGGACGGTACCGATTCCGAAACACAGAGACGACACTATTCCGTACCCGTGCTGATATGGAGCAATTTCGAAGCAGACCGGATGGAGCTGGACGGCGAAAACATCAATTATCTGCCGCAGATGCTGCTTGCATACGCGGGACTCCCGGATTCGGATATGTCTCTTATTCTGAAACGTCAGCGTGAGGTTCTAAAAACAAATACACGTATCCTGGTGGCAGATAATCAAGGCAGCGTACTCCATGCATATAATAACAGTCAAAGTGAAGCGGTACGACATTTCATGGTGGTGGACTATGATATTTTATTTGGATCCAGCCCGGAACGCGAGCGGGTATGGCTACCTTATGCCGTGGAAGACTAAAATAGCATCAGGTGACGGTCGCCGCCTCTATTTGCCGTAGCGGGATGGTGCTGTATTTCCCCAAAAAAAGACCTGTAAACACAGACGTTTACAGGCTTTCCTTTACCTCCCCGAGTAGGGCTCGAACCTACAACCCCGCGGTTAACA